>CAZETZ010000090.1:0-3580 GCA_964514735.1 uncultured Acidobacteriaceae bacterium
GCGAGTCCATTTCCGGCAACTTGCTCAGGGCCTCCATCAATTCCGGATCGGTGGGCGCTTCCATGGCCGCGCAGTTCAACTCGCGCTGAATGGCGCGCAGGTCTTCGGTGACGCGCATCACCCGGTTCCGCACTTCTTCGAGGTAGTTATCTTGTCCCATGTCGTTCGGGTAAAGCTTCCCTACAACATCTCATTCAGGCCGCGCGGCGAGTAGATGTCCCACGTGCATGGGGCTTTGGTAATTGACGGAGTTACCTTAGACGATTCAAAGGAAATGACTCTGGAGGGGAGGAATTGCGGCGTTTCAGCGCGTCAAACCCCGCGCGGGGCGCGGATTTCCGGGACTTCCACTATGCGGCGTCCAGGACCTGGGTTTTCCACCGCATGAGCAAGCGCGGTTACCATCTGCGCCTGGGTCACTAACCCCAAACGTAACGCGCCCTCACGAGTAAATGGGACCAGTTCGCAAAGTTTGTACATGGGGACCAGCGCATAGGGCCACCAGTGGCCAGGGCCGAGCACATACCAGGGCCGGAGGATGGTGGCGTTCATGCCACTGTCGCTGAGCAGTTGTTCGCACTCAGACCGGACTTGAATGTAGGCCTTCATCATCGGAGCAGGATGGGCCACGCTGAGGTAAACGAAATGTTTGATACCGGCTGCAGAGGCAGCTTTGATTGCGCCGTGGGCGGAGACAAAATCTATGCTGCGAAATTCCTTTGCCTTGGCGGGGCTGGGATGTGCGACCCCGACCAGCTGCACGAAGGTATCGGCTGGAGTGATTTGAGATGCATAAGAGTTAGCATCAAGGGCATTGCCCAGGACCGCTTTGCAATCAGCGGGAAGTTTGCTTTCCGAACCTGGGCGCACCAGGGCAGAGACTTTGTGGCCTTTGGCAAGCAGGCGCTCAATTAGAGGGCGCCCCAGGTATCCTGTACCTCCCGTGATAAAGACGTTACGATTTTGACTGTCCATGTGAATGGCTTCACTTTTAATACGTGAGCAAGGGAGTTGGCGGATTGTCTCTATCGACCTGCCAAATTGCGATTCCTAAACAGACGGACGCAAACTCAATGTCACTTCCTCTGATATTGTTCTGAATCACCGTGGTCAAAGAAATTCATGTAGCCGGCTATCGTTCGGTGCGCGAACTCAGTCTCGCGCTCCAGCCGATCAACGTGCTGACCGGTCCTAACGGCTGCGGAAAATCCAATCTTTATAACTCTCTGGTTCTGATTGCGCGTGCCGCGCAGGGACAGTTTGCCCGGGCCATCGCCGAGGAAGGTGGAACGCCCAGTGTGTTCTGGGCGGGTGGCGAACGTATCCGCTACCAGCGAAAGAAACCTCCTAAACGAGTTGTACTTGGCTTTACAGCTGAGGACTATGCCTACGAGTTGCAAACCGGATTGCCCAGCGCCAATGAACATGCCTTGGGAACGATGTTCACTCTCGATCCCCGGGTGAAAGAAGAGTACATCTGGGCATTCGATGGAAAACGAAGGGTCGTCATGGCCAAGCGCGACGAACCATCTGCATGGTTGCGCAACGCGGAAGGGACCATGGTTACGTTTCCCCTCCAAATTTCAAAGCATGAGTCGGTGCTCTCCCAGATCATCGATCCGCATCTCTACCCGGAAATCTGCTCGGTTCGTAATCAGATTCTGAGCTGGCGGTTTTATCACCACTTCCGCACGGACATGGAATCTCCGCTGCGCCGGCCGCAGATCGGAGTGCAAACCACCGTGCTGAGCCGCGATGGCTCCGATCTGGCCGCGGCCCTGCGCACGATTATGGAGATCGGTGACGATGCGCTTCTTAAGGAAATCGTGGCCCAAGCCTTCGGCGGGGCAAGTTTGTTGGTTGAAGCAAGCGAAACGCTGTTCAGCTTGAAACTGCAGGTACCCGGATTGTTGCGCCCGTTGCAAGCGCAGGAATTTTCTGACGGACAATTACGCTTCCTTTGTCTCTGCGCGGCACTTCTTAGCCCGCGTCCCCCATCGTTGTTGGCATTGAACGAGCCTGAAACCAGCCTGCATCCTGATTTGGTCGATGTGCTGGCGCGCTTGATCGTGCAGGCGTCGAAAAATACCCAGCTTTGGATCACAACTCATTCGCAAGCACTGGCAGCAAGCATCGAGCAGCATGCCGGTTTGCCGCGGGTACGTCTGAAAATGGTGGACGGAGAAACATTGGTTGATGCGGAGACACTGGTGAAACGAATGCCCCGGAAGAAGAATGACGACAACACAGACTAGCCTGGTCCGCGCCATCGGCCGCTGGAGCCTGGCCGCGCTGATGCTGAACATCGTCATTGGCAGCGGCATCTTTGGGCTGCCTTCTGCGGTGGCTGCGGTGTTGGGCAGTTGGAGTCCGCTGGCTTTTGTCATCGCAGCAGTTGGCATTGGTGTGATCTCGGCCTGTTTCGCCGAAGTGGCTTCGCGATTCGGAGAAAGCGGAGGCCCTTACCTCTACACGGCTACGGCGTTCGGACGTTTCCCCGGCCTGCTGACTGGCTGGTTCAACTGGCTTTCGCGGATCAGCGCCTCAGCGGCCAATGCCAATTTGTTCGCTACCTATCTTGCCGAAGTGTGGCCACCTGCGAGCCGGCCCCTGGTTAGAGTTGGGGCTATGACAGTTATGATCGGCGGGCTGGCTTGGATCAATGTTCGCGGCGTAAAGATGGGGACCGGTGTAAGCAACGGTTTTACTGCGGTAAAAATTATGGTGCTGGCTTCATTTGTTGCGGGAGGCGGGATTTTCGTCGCGCTGCATGGCATGCCCGAACAGTTAAGTTTTCAAAACCACGGCGCGGACTCCTGGCTGAAAGGTGTGCTGTTGGTAATTTTCGCATTTACTGGATTTGAAGCGGCGTTGATTCCGGCGGGTGAGGTAAGAAATCCACAACGCGATATACCCATTGCGCTCGCTGCTTCGGGAATTTTGGCGGCAGTACTCTACGGTCTGGTCCAATTGGTCGTTGTCATGATGCTTGGAGCATCGGTCCCGGCCGAACATCCGTTGGGAGCTGCGGCGCGCGTCTTCGGCGGGAGCCTGGCGGCAACGCTCGTTTCGCTTGGCGCGCTCATCTCGGTCGTCGGATACCTCGCGGCGGGAATGATCGCTTCTCCACGAATCACTTTCGCCTTTGCCGAGCGCGGAGACTTTCCCCGCTGGTTTGCCACAATCCACCAACGTTTTCGCACGCCTTATATATCCATCATTACGTTCGCCGTTCTTCTGTGGATATTGGCGTTGCTGGGAAACTTCCGCGCTAACGCAATTATTTCGGCGGTCTCGCGCCTGGCCATTTATGCGATGGTGTGTGCCTCGTTGCCGGTGCTGAGAAAGAAAAAACCAGGGAGTGAAGGTTTCCATCTGCCGGGAGCTTACGTGTTTGTTGTGCTCGGAATTGGTTTCGCTTGCGCGGTGGCAAGTCGAATGGGCCGCCCGGAGTTGATGGCCTTGGGAATTACTACGGCGCTCGCGCTAATCAACTGGCTCGCGGTACGTAACAAGCCTGCGCATCTTTATGACTAAATGACTAACGGTGAGCGTGCGGGCTTTGCGCGGGATTGCGGCC
>CAZETZ010000090.1:3680-13022 GCA_964514735.1 uncultured Acidobacteriaceae bacterium
CCGCTACTTCTCAGCTTGTGTCGTGAACTTCGTTTGGCCAAGTGCCTTTTTGATGTCGTCCTCGATCTCGCCGCGTCCCTTCAGACCAAATACCTTGTCCACGACTTTGCCGTCACGGTCCACGTAAATCGTGACCGGAAGGAATTGAATGCCGCCGTATGCCTGCTCGACTTCTTCCTTGCCCAGCAGCACCGGGTAATTCACTCCCATGCCCCTGGCGAACTTGTCCAGTTCGGCTGCGCTGGTGTCCTCGTCCGCGGAGATGCCAAGAATCTGCAGGCCCGCCGGGCCGTATTGTTTCTGGAGTTCCACAAACCAGGGCATCTCGATTTTGCAGGGCTGGCACCACGTCGCCCAGAAGTTGACCACCACCGCTTTACCACGGAAATCGCTCAAGCGAAGGGTCTTGCCATCAATCGTTTGCAGCTTGAAGTCAGGCGCCGCTTGGCCAAGACCGGTAGGCGCCGCCACCGCCGGCGCTTTGCCGGTCATTTTGAAAGCGAACACCAACATCATGCTGATTGCCAGCGCTACGACAAGGATAATTACCGGATCACGCTTCACAGAAAACTCCTATCACAAGGCAAATCGGTTCAAGAACGACAAGTAACTGGACAAAATGGTGAAGCGCCCAAACACCAATAAAAGGCCCAGCGCGATCAACAGCCCGCCACTGGCGATTTCCAGGGCATGCATGTGGGCGCGGAAGCGGCTGTAAAATTTCAGGAACCGCTCCAAGAGGACAGAGGTCAGCAAAAATGGCACGGCCAGACCCGCCGAATAGATGGCCAGCAGAATGATGCCTTTACTGACCGAGTCCTGGTTCGCGGCAAATCCCAAAATCACGCTGAGAATAGGCCCCACGCAAGGAGTCCAGCCAAACGCAAAGGCGAAACCGATGGCAAACGCTCCCCATGGCGTGCTTCCGCCCTTCACATGATGCAGGCGCTTGTCGGAATACAACGCCTTGATCTTCAGAATGCCCGTAAGGTGAAGCCCGAACAAAATAATGATCACGCCTGCGGCAATGGCGATCTTGGATTTATACATCGCCAGCAACTGTCCGACGCTGGTGGAAATCGCCCCTAAAGCGATGAAGACGACGCTGAATCCCAGAATGAACGCCATGGAATTCAACATCACCTTGCGCATGAGTTTGGCATCTTGCCGTTGAAGTTCTTCCACTCCAACCCCGGAAATCAGCGACACATACCCCGGCACCAGCGGCAACACGCAAGGCGACAGAAACGAAATGATGCCCGCAGTGAACGACGCCAGTGGGAGCGGAAGATTGGTCATAAGATATGGTTATTTTACCTGTTCGCAGGCTGGCCTGGGCGGATAACTGGGGTGGCCTTGTAAACCCCGCATAAGACAAAGGCAACCTATTGCTTCGGGTGTTTGGAAGACAGCGCCGGCTTCGGTGAAGGGGGCGCCCCAGGCGGAGCGTCATTGGTGGGGCCCGTCAACAGTTTCTGAATCAGGCTGTGGGGAATTTTTGCGGTCAGCACGGTGCGGTCACCGCGCTGCTTCACTTGCAGATTTTGGAACATCTGCCTGATATCGGGGTCGGGACCTGCCTTTCCCACGGCGGCTTCCGCGGCGCCTGACATCGTAAGAAATGTATTGATCTGGTCGGCCACGTGCCGGGCTTCGTCTTCGTCGTCGGTAATGGCTTCCGCCTGGAAGGTGACTGCGGCCACGTGATTGACCGAAGCGACGACCACCGCAGGTTTGGAAAATAGAAATGACAGGCCGAAAGGGCCCTCCCCGGCGCGTCCGGCAGCAGGGTCCACACGAAAAACCGACCAGGCAAGGCTCGCGTAAGGTACGTATCGCTCAGTTAACGGAACATATTTGTAGTACTTGCGCAGCAAGGACGGCCCGGCAAAGGGAGAAGCCAGTTTTCGCGAGCGGTCGATGATGCCTTCCATTACTCGCGGATCGCCCAGATTGGTGGCGGCCACAATATCGACCCCAAGAATGGCCACGCGAAACACGCGGTCTTCCAGGGGAATGTTGTAGATCTCAATGGCACGATAGGTGTCCACGGAACGGGCAATCTTCTGCAAATAGTCCCGGAGGCGCTGGCCCTGAATTTTTCCGATGAATATTTCCGAATACCGGGTCTGGATTTGCTGCCCATTGGGGTAATGAATGGCGAACGCCACTTCATCCAAATCATTTTCGAACTGGAACCCCGTGGCCTGGATGAACTGTTCGTATTCCGGGTCGTGGGAAACTTCAGGAAGCTGCCCGGGAACTCCCGCATGGCGAAGGTGCCTCAGGTTGACGTAAATGAAACCATCGGCTTGCGGCAGCAAACGCGCGGCCTCGGGCGGCGCATGCTTGCGCAGAAACACCACCACGGCAACGGCAATGGCAAATAACAGAACGCCTGCAAGGATGGGAAGTTTGCGTCGAAATCGCATCTAAACGATTTTTCCTCTGCGAAACTCTGCGGTCTCAATGGTTAAGGGGATAGTAGTACCGCGCGACCGAAATTTATTTTGTCATTCCGGCAAGTCGCGGAGCGACGCGGAGGAATCCGCATTCTCGGATAGCGCCGCAACGCCGTCGGCCAGCAGCAGATTCCTCCTCTTTCGCCGCGCGAATCGTCGGAATGACAAAGTACGGACTTCTTCAAACTACACTACCACTAACAGGGGACGAACAGCCGTCACTTCGCTCGCGGGACCGGGGCCGGCTCTCCTGATCGCACAGCCAATAATTCCGGCAGCAGTCCTCCGCCCGCCGGAATCAGCGTAATCCGTGCTTTGCTGTCGATGATCTTCTGCACCTCAAGGATCTCAAACATCGCGGTCTCCACTTCGGGATCGGAGGCAACTTTGTTCAAGGCTTCCCCCACAATCCGCGGGCGCATCGCAGCGGCTTTGGCGAATTCCACCGCCGCCTGCCGCTCGGCGGTGCTGGTGATAATGCTTACCTGGTTGGCCCCATCCTGCTTGATGGACGAAGTCACCTGACGCAAGCGGTTTACCACCTTCTCCTCGATCTGCTTAATCATCTGCGCATCGCGGAAGTGCACTTTGCGGATGTACACCGAACCCAGCTTGTATCCCCACTCGTGCGACTGCGGGGAAACTTCCGTGCGCACGGTCTGGCTCATGGCGTGGCGGTTTTGCAGCATGTCCGCCAGCTTGAGGTTGCTCAGGCAACGCACGGTCGAGTTGCTGACGTTGGCGGCCAGCGATCCCCGCGGATCGGCATTCTTAAACAGGAAGGCGACCGGATCGCTGATGAACATCTCATACCAGATGCCGATCCCCATGGGCGCGCCTTCCTCGGAATTCACCGGCTGGCTGCGCAGATACTGCTGATCGATGCGCATGTCGAGGACATAGAGCTTCCCCAGCCAGCGCACAATCGGCGCCCTTAAGCCAAGTTTAAAAAGCAGGATGTGCAAACCGGGCTCGTCAATGATGGCCACTACTTTCCCGAACAGGACATAAACGTAGCAGCGCCCCTCATCCACAACCGCATAGATTCCGAACAAGCGCAGCAGCCAGAACACTATCGGCGCCACAACGAAGCAGGCGAGAAATGTCGCGAAAATGGAAGCGGCCAGGGCGATCATCGTTTTACCTCCGTCACTACCTGTTGCGCATTGCCGAACAAGCCGAGCCTCACATTGCGCACGTAAGCGCGCAGTGCTCCTTCTCCCGTGGCCTTCAGGTCGGAGAGCTGGCTGGCCAGGGCAACCAGCGGCTGGACTTCCGCCTGGGCTTTGAGCGTCTCGATTTCCGCGGCCCGCTTGGACTGTTCGATCCGCTGATCGGCCGTCGCTTGCGCCAGACTGATGTCCGAGGAAACCATGTTATGGGCGGTGTTGATTGCAGCCAACGCTGACTCAACGTCGGGCGGTGGATCGATGCCGGTGATCAGCGAAGCGTCCAGCACCATGCCGTAACGCGCCTCCGAAGAGCCGCACTCGCGGTCCATGTGCTCGTTGAGATCGCGCAGATTTTTACGCAAGTCGTTAATGGAGATACCGCCTCCGATGACGGCAGCGTCCTGATTGTTGGGATCGACGGGCGCTTCAAAGGTGGCGATTCGCTCCCGCAACACCGACACGAAGTATCCCATCACGTGCGCAATCGGACTCTTGACCCCAAACAGATAGGCGTAAAGGTTCCGCTCGGAGATGCGGTAACGGATCTGCCCAGACATGCCGGTGTTCAGTTGGTCCTTGGTGACCGCCTCCACCACGGTCCCCGACTGATTGGCGCCTGGGAACTCGGGATCAAAAGCCATGTTGATGGTCTGGGTTGCAATCGAAACTTTATAGACCCTTTGCCACGGCCACTTAAAATAAGGCCCGCCGGGCATGATGACCCGCACCTGGGGATAGTTGTACCGTTGCTTTTCCTCGGCATCCAGTCCCTGGGCGATGGGGCTGCTGATCGTGGTCGCAGCGCCGACCCGCTCGGCGCGTCCGAAGCTGGTCTTTACCGCCCGTTCATTCTGATTGACGGTATAAATTCCACCGGCAAGGTAGCTCACCAGAAACCAAATGGCGAAACCAATAAAGATTCCCAGAGGGATGTTTGGATCCATGCAGTCGCTCCGTTCAGCGCAACCACCATACACCAAGGCAAGGCTGGGAAAGAAGACTGATTGTGAGATAGTGGCTCAGTTGGTTTTCTTTGCGATCTCCGCGGTCACTTCTCCGCGTTCTTTGCGGTTATGGCTTTTGAATCTTGTAGAGCTAAAGCAAAGGCTTTGACCGCAAAGAGCGCCAAGGATCGACCCGCAAAGTTCGCAAAGAAAAGCTAATTGAGCCCCTGCCGATTGTGACCCCAGTTTACCCCAAACCATTTTTTTCATTCCGACGGTTCGCGCAGCGAAGAGGAGGAATCTGCTTTCCTGGACAACACCGCGACGCTGTTGGCCAACAGCAGATTCCTCCGCGTCGCCTCACGACTTGTCAGAATGACAAACCATCGGGCCGATTCAGATGGCGTTAAGAAAAGCTAAAAGAACACTTTTACGCCGAGTTGGAGCTCTCGCGGATCATGCGCCGAGGTGACGGCGCCGAAGTTGTTGTTGATCTGTCCGTTGGTGGGACTCCCGACGGTCTGGTCAAAGCTGACCGCGGTGCTCACCGTGTTGAACTGGGTATGGTTCCACACATTGAAAGCCTCCGCCCGGAACTGTACATAGCTGCCTCGCTCCTGGCGGATGGTGAAGTTCTTGAAAAGGGCCAGATTCCAGTTTTGACGGCCGGGACCGCGCACGGAGTTGAAGGGAAGGTTGCCAAATTCTCCAGCCGCCGTACGAGTAAAGGCGGACGGATTGAACCACTGAGCGACAGTTTTCGGATATGCGACCTTCCCGCTGAGGTTCGGCCGGTTGGTCGAGTTGGGAAGGACATTGGCAACATTGCCCGTGCCTGAGCTTGGATCGTAGGCAATTCCGCTCTCCGTGATATTGAGTGGCGCGCCCGATACAGCGGTGACAACCCCGGCGATCTGCCATCCTCCAACCGCCGACTTCAGAAAATGGTTTTCACTGTTCTTCAGGAAAGGAATGTCATAGACAAAGTTGACGAACGCAATGTGGGTGCGGTCCAGCCCCGACGGCCCGTTGTCATAGGTCGTGCTGTAGGGATTGGAAGCGGTACTGAGGTCGGCCACTCCGTTCGCCGTGGTGGCCGAATCGAAGGCCCGCGAATAGGTGTAGGCGGCCTGGAGCGACAGATCGCGCCCCATTTGCGTGCGCAACTCCGCCTGCGCCGCGTTGTAATGCGAGTTTTGATTGTTCTGGGACATCAGGACCGAGTGGTATCCCGGATACAGAACTTGAGTGTTGTATCTCAGACCATTGTTGATGGTGAGGCCGGCTAAAAGGCTGGCATCCGGGAGATCAATCTCGCGATAGCCGTTCTGGTGCCGATTTTGATTTCCGACATAGGAAACCGACACCACGGAATGGGTCGACAAGGCATGCTGAATGCCGGCGCTGAACTGGTAGCTGACCGGCGGCTTATTTTGGCTTTGGTCCAGGCCGATAATATTTCCCACCGGGATGATATTTCCCAGCGTACTCCCGTCCGCCAGACTGGTCCTGGGGTCCGCTAGAGTCACGTTGTTGAAGGCCGCCTCGGTCGTAAAGGGAACATTCGCGGCGGCGTTGTAGGTGTCGTTGCCTTGCAGGCGTTCGTACAGGACCGCAGCCCCGCCGCGCACGATGGTCTTGCCCGAGCCTGTGAGGTCATAGGCGAGTCCCAGACGTGGGCCGATCGCCCGATGGTCATTGACTAAACCTTTCGGAATTATGTTCTGTCCTGGGACGCCGATGCCATTCACATAGAGCAGATATCCCGCGAGGATGGGATTCGGGCTGGTGCCCAGCCCGGGGCTGCTGGGAGAAATCGAATTGCCGTTCGCATCCGCGAAGCGCGGTGTATCCGCGGAATTATAGTGGTCGGGGTAGAAGTTCCCCACCTGGTTATTGGCTTCGTACGTATGTGGAATTCTGTCCCAACGTAACCCCAGATTCAGGGTCAGCCGCTGGCGGACGCGCCAGTTGTCCTGTACATACGCCGCCCAGGACGTGCTATTCCACTGGCGGCGGTCTTGCACTGCCAGTTCCGTATAAGAAGCCGCATCTCCCAAAAGAAAGTCGGCAAAGTCATTCCCGGTAAAGTTGCCCTGGAAGGTAAAAGATCCCTGAGTATCGCCGAAGAGGTCCTGTACTTTCTTAAAGGAAGCCCAGCTCGCTCCGAACCTGATCTGGTGTGCTCCCTTGGACAAGGAGACATCGTCCCTGATCTGAAGGCCGTTGCCCCTGCTCCGCCACGGCCAACTACCGGAGGTGTAGGCGGCGCCCGTCGAACCGTTCAGGTTGATTCCGGGGATGCGATTGAGATTGTTGCCGGAGAACAACTCCAATGAAGTAAAGCCGTTGGGACGAGCAACCACGCCCACCGGAGCAATCCGTATGTGGTCGCCATTGAAGTTGAGCGCCACTTCATTCACAAAGGTCGGGCTAACGATGTGAGTAAGGTGCGCCACCCCGCTATAGGAGGGATTCTGCAAGTCACTGCCGACCGAGGGGACATTGTCACCACTCATCACCGAAGTCCCGAAGGTTTGCGAAGCCGAGTCAACCACCGCATGACCGAATAGCGAGAACTTGCGGTTGAACTGATGGTCCAAGCGGAGAATTTCTTCCCGTACTTTGGTCGGCGTGTTGTTGCCGCCAATGAATTGCGCTCCACTGTTGGGCTTGGGAAAGATCCCCGTGTTCAACAAAATGCTCGAACCGTTATTCACCATGCAACCGGGGATGGTGTTGGCGGGAAACTGCGTCCCCGGCGTCACGCCAAGCGGAAGTATGCCCCCAGGACAATTCCTCGCCAGCACGGACGGCGCGACTGTGGTCGGAACCGTGACCGGCACGCTGGAAGGAAACACAGCATCTCCCGTGACCGGATCGGGGTATTCGCTCGCTAGTGGGACAGTTTGGTCGATCAGCCCGCCCTGGATCAGGCTACGCCACTCCATGTTGTAAAACAGGTAAGTGGGGTGGGCGGCCCACGCCGGAAGCTGTCCGCCTGCGTTGAAGCCATAGTTGTGAAACCGCAGTTCCGAAACCGCTCGGGGGGAAGGGTTGAAGAAGTTGCGCGCATCCAGCGCATCGTTGCGGGTGAACTCCCAGCCTGAGGCATGAAACCGCTTCGTGCCCGACTTGAGCACCGTGGTCAGGGTCGCGCCTGAAGCGAGGCTGTAGTCGGGGCCGTAGTTCGAAGTGAGGATGCGAAGTTCCTGGATCGCATTCAACGAAGGCAGGACCACGGAACTTCCGCCGCTTCCCCGATCGTCGATCTCGCTGCCATCGAGCATATACAGATTGTGGCTCTGGCGGAGACCGTTGTAGCTGATGTCGGCGTCCCCCAGCATCGCGCTGGGGAGTTGAAAATCCGCCTGTCCGCTGGAGGCCCCGGGCGTCAACGCGGCCAGAGAATAGAGGCTGCGCCCGTTTACCGGAAGCTGCATGACCTGCCGATTGGTAATGACATCGCTCACTTCGCCGGAGTCAGACCGCAGCTTGATGGTCCCAGCCTGGGTCACTGTTTCCTTGGGCGAACCGGCTTCCAGGTGGAAATCCACGCGGACATTGTCGCCCACGTTCAATGTCAACTCCTTCCGCACCGCGGTTTTGAAGCCTGCGGCTTCGGCCCTTATTGTGTAATGCCCCGGTGGCAACGCGGGAATCGAATACCCGCCCGCCTTCTCAATTGTGGTGGAGCGGACCTGTTCGGTTTCGGCGCTGGTGGCGGTGATCGTTGCCGCGGACATCGTAGACCCCGAAGGAACAGTGACCGTTCCGACGATAGTGGCTCCCTGACCGAAGGCGAAACTTCCAATACCGAAAAACCATACGCAGAAGACTACCCAGCGGTTCAACCTACCTCTTCTGCTGGCAGGCAGAAGATTGTCCGCAGTGGACACAAATTTCATTGCAAGCCTCCGAACGGTTTTCCAATGATGGAGCAGCATGTTTTCTGGGAAATACAAGTCGGCGCGTTCCGTCCTAACCGGTCGGCACAATTCAATAAAATGTTTTCCATATCTTATCAATACCGATGAACAGAAGCGCAAGCGCGGCCTTGATCATTGTAAAAATGCCGGTTGCCGTCCTCGATTTCGCAAATTTTTTGCCTTGATTTATTGTCAGATGCGTCCTCACGGTTATCCCGGAGAATAAAAAATACAGGCCCCGTTCCCCGCCTTCGGCTCGAATCGACGATTGTCCCATCAACGAAACATATAGTTTACAGAAGCCCAATGGGTTGTCCCGGGGTTCTGCTACCATGACACGGGTTTGCCGGGTTAAGGCGAATCTGGAAGTGTTTAAGGATGACTCCGATGAGAAGCCATGTGGTTGCAGTTTCCGTCGCGGTTCTGCTGCTTGCCGGCAGTCTGCGGGCGCAAAATGCACCGCCCGCCAAAGATGCGATTTATCTGGACCCCAATCAGCCAATGGATGCTCGGGTAGACGACCTGATTTCGCGCATGACCCTGGAAGAGAAAGCCTCTCAGCTTGTGAACCAGGCGCGCGCCGTTCCTCGCCTGCACATCCCCCAATACGACTGGTGGAGCGAGGCCCTGCATGGCGTCGCCCGGGCCGGCACTGCCACAGTATTTCCCGACCCCATCGGGCTGGCGGCAACCTTCGACCCTCCTTTGATTCATGAGATGGCGATCGTTATCGGCACCGAAGCCCGCGCCAAACACAATCAGGCGGTGCGGGCGGGCAGGCGCGACATCATGGAAGGACTCGACTTCTGGTCGCCCAACATCAATATCTTTCGCG
>CAZETZ010000091.1:0-12779 GCA_964514735.1 uncultured Acidobacteriaceae bacterium
AAAAACCAGGAGTTCCGGGGAGTGCGGGTTGGAAGACGTCCAAGTCGCCGCTATGCTGGTCCGTCGCTGTGTTGCCGGCGATGCTGCGGCTTGGGAAGAGATCGTGCGCACCTATCACCGGCGGATTTACAACCTTTGCTATCGCTTCGCCGGTACAGCTGATGATGCGCAAGACCTCACACAAGAGGTTTTCATCAAGATGTACCGGACTTTGGGCTCTTACGATGTCGAACGCGGGGCTTTCGTCACCTGGCTGACGACCATGACCCGCAACCTCCTAGTCGACCATTTCCGCAAAACCAAGCAGGACCGCATGACCGATTCGCTGGACGCGACCACGTCCGACCACGAAGATGCCATGCCTCTCAGCGAGAAAATCGAAGACAAAGCGAAGCCTCCTGACGCCGGAGTGCAGAGCCGTGAGACCCGGGAAGCGGTCCACGCGGCCCTGCAAAAGCTGTCTCCGGACCTTAAGGAGGCGGTTATCCTGCGGGACCTACAGGACTTAGACTATCGGGAAATAGCTCAGGTTCTTAAGGTTCCGGAGGGCACGGTAAAGTCCAGAATTAACCGCGGTCGAGTGGAACTGGCAAGGCTGTTACAACGTACCTATAGGCAGGTGATGTGATGGTGGGAAAAAACCATAACGATATGCAGTGCACGGAGTTCGATGCCCTGCTCAGCGCCGCCCTGGATGGCAGTCTGAAGGGGCCAAAGCTGGAGGATTTTCAGTCACACGCCCAGGTCTGCGAAGTCTGCGGGCCTTTGTTTGCGGATGCGCAAGCTGGACAGAACTGGCTGGCGAAGTTGGAGGACGTTGAGCCTCCGGCGGAGCTGGTCCGGAACATCCTGATTGCGACGACCGGACTCAGGCCTTCGTGGTGGGAACGGTTCCAATCTTCGTTCCTCTCCCCGATGGTGAACCTGGCGCGTCAGCCGCGCTTTGCCATGTCGTTCGGCATGGCGTTCTTCTCGCTCTCAGTGACGCTGAGCATCGCGGGAGTTCGCGTCAGCGATCTGGCCCATCTCGACCTGCGGCCAAGCGCGATCAAACGGACTTACTACCAGACCACGGCGAAAGTCGTGAAGTACTACGAGAACATTCGCGTCGTGTATGAAGTTGAATCCCGCGTACGCGAGTTCAAGAAGGCAACCGCTCCGGAGGAACAGCCGGAGCAGAAGAAAGACCGTAAGAACGACACCAGTGGACAACCCGATCAAAAGCAAGAACGCAACTACAGCCAGGGAGAGAACGCTCCGATACTAGCTTCTACCCCTGCGCTTCCACCTGTAGTGACGGAGACCACTTACAGGAGGTTGGTATGAACTGCGCCACGCATCCAGATACACAAGCAGTGGCCTACTGCCGCACCTGCGGAAAGCCTCTGTGCGCCAACTGCACCCGCTCGGTGCAAGGGGTGATTTACTGCGAAAGCTGCCTGGCGGAACGCGTGCACGGCACGCAGCCGCCAGTAACACCGCCGCCACCCGCGGCTGGGTTTGTCTCATCCACCACCCCGCCGTATACGCAGGGCACGGTATCAAGCGACGGCCCCAATCCCACGGTGGCGGGCATCCTTGGCGGAATCTTTCCCTTTGGAGTCGGCGCGGTCTATACCGGCCAGTACGCCAAAGGGTTGGCCCACCTGGGAATTTTTGTTCTGCTGATCGTAATGGTGAGCACCAACGAGCCCTGGTTCATGCACTTGTTCTTTGCCTTGTGCCTCGGTTTCTTTGTCGTTTACCAAATCGCAGATGCGGTACGCACTGCGCGCGCCCTCCAGACTGGGCAGCCGGCCCCGGACCCTTTCGCGCTAGGACAAACATTCAGCCCAGGGCAAAAGGTGGACACCAGCAAGCTCCCGTTGGGCGCCGTCATTTTGATTGGACTCGGCGTCCTTTTCCTGCTGCAAAACATTTTGAACTTTGACATCGGCGATTTTTGGCCGCTGGTCCTCATCGGACTCGGGGTGTGGCTGGGCGCAAGTCGTCTGGGACTGACCGGACGAGCTCCCGCCGCCGCTGGAAGCAATCCGCGGATGCTAATGGGCCCCTCTATCCTGGTCACAATCGGCAGCCTGTTTTTGATCGAGCACCTGCACGGGCCAGAATTTGGCCACACCTGGCCGATTCTGCTGCTGGTCATCGGTCTCATGAAGCTGCTCGGCAATACCGGCGCAGGCACGCAGCCTCCTCCGCCACCACCGGGAAGCGGCCCCGTCCAGGGAGAAGTTCAGCCGCCGTCAAGCGAGGTGCAAAATGGCTAGCCCCACTCCAGTTCCGCCATCGATTCCGCCACACCGGCAGCGGTCCATTGCGGGCCCATTGATCCTTATCGCGATCGGGGTAGTGTTCCTGCTCGCCACCATGCACGTGCTCAGCCTGGAGCACGTGTGGCTCTGGTTCGCCCACTACTGGCCGGTATTGCTGATCCTGCTGGGAATCGTCAAGCTCACCGAGCATTACCAGGCGCAGCGCACAGGGGCGCGTCCCGTTGGCCTCGGAGTGGGCGGCGCATTTCTGGTGGTCATGTTGATCTGCTTGGGCCTGATCGCCACGCAAAGTTCACGCGTCGATTGGGACCAACTGCAACATGGCCTGCAAATTGACGATGGGGACTTCTCCTGGTGGGGCGGCCACACATACACCTTCGACGACCGGATCGAGCGAGACTTCCCCGCCGGCGCCAGTCTGCGGATCACCGACACTCGCGGCGCTGTCAATGTGAGCGCTTCCGATTCCGCGAAAATCGTGGTCTCCGTACACAAGAGCATTAAGGCGGAAAGCCAAAGTGATGCCGACCGCTGGAATTCAGGGACCAAGCCTGAGATCAATGTTGCAGGCAACACTGTCACGTTGAACGCCAATAACCAGGGCGCGGGCGATCACCCGGTCACGATGGATCTGGATATTTCGATTCCCCGCAATGCCGCCGTCTCGATCACAAACCGTTCCGGTGACGTGAGCATTCTCGGCCGCGATGGCGACATTGAGGTCTCGAATCAGAAGGGCGACGTTTCTGTCTCCGATGTCAAAGGAAAAGTCACACTGAGCCTGGAAAACAGTTCCGCGCGCATCTCCAAGGTTACGGGAGACGTTTCCACGGAAGGCCGGGTCAAAGAGATTTCGCTGGACGACATTAAGGGCGCCGCCCGGCTGAATGGCGACTTCTCCGAAAATGTGCAACTCTCAAAAATTTCCAAGGCCATTACCCTCAAAGCGGCCCGCACCGAGATCGAAATTGCCAAGCTGGACGGTGAACTGTCCCTGGACGCGCACGATTTACGCGCCACCACGGTGACCGGTCCATTTACGCTATTGACGAAATTCAAAGACATTCGCCTGGAAGGTGTCAGTGGCGATCTGCGCCTGGAAAATGAAGACGGCGCGGTCGAGGTCCAGATGACGAAGGTGGGTGCGGTGCAGATCAGCAACCGGCGCAGCGATGTAGAGATCTATCTGCCGGATAAGGCGGGTTTCCAGGTCAATGCGCAGACCAAGAACGGCGAAATTCAATCCGACTTCACCGGGATCAGCGTTTCGAACAATGACGAACGCGCAACTGCTTCCGGGAGTGTAGGAAACGGCGGTCCACGCCTGGTGGTCAACAATGAACAGGGAGCAATCGAAATTCGCAAGCGCTCCAACCTTGCCGAATCCCAAAAGACGTCCGACTCAACCGGCACTCCGGATGTGAGCGACAACTAGATCGGGGGTGATGAACCGGGACGGGGAACAGTGAACTGCGATCTGATTTTTCTTGCCCGGCAGCATCGCCTCCCAACCCTAAGGCTGCGGTATCGATGGGGCTAGTTGATGGTCTCTTCCGAGGCCCCGTGTCTGCGCAACAGGTTCGGCAAGTTCTGGGAAAAGGCCGAGCGGGGCAGCACCATATCGCATCCCACGTCATGCGCTTTCTGCTTCAAATCACCCTGCACATGCGAAAGGAAGCCGATAATGGAGGTCCCACGCTTCAGTTTGCTTTTGAGTTTGGGAATCAGGGTCAACGGCTTGGCATTGGCGTTGTTCAGATCGAAAATAATCAGTGAGGGCTTCTCTTCCCCATTGTCCTTAAGCTTTTCCTGAAGATCGCTTTCCGTCTTCACAAACTCCACTTTCACATTGAGCTTGCGCGCAGTCTCCTGAATTTTGGCCAGGAAGAACAGGTCATCCACAAAGGCAAATATTTTGGACGAAGCATCTTCGCTGCTCTTGGGCAGCGGTTCCGGCTCCACCGGCGTGTAGGAAGGCCCAAAGCCGGGACGTCCGCGTCCGCCGGAGCGGGCGCCGTTGCTTCCCCCTCCGTTGTTGCGATAGTTGTGGTCCATGGGAGCGGTGAAAATCCCGCTCTGTTGTTGGCGGTCGCGTCCACCACGCCCCGCATGCCCGCCAGGCCGTGCTCCGCCACCACTGTGATTGGGCGGACGACGTCCCCGCCTGCGTCTGTTTTTCCCTCCACCTCCGGAGGGACTTCCGGGTCCGGCATTCATATTGTTTTTGTTATTCCTGTATTCAGTCCGCCCGAAGGGAGACTTCAATTTTGGCAACTTGCATCTGCGTACTACCGCACGTGGGGAAGCTGCTCGCACAGCGCACATCTGGAATCGTGCGCGAAAACCCAACGCGGCTGGAACCAACTCGTGAAATGATCTTTATTCCAAAAGGCGCCCGGAGTCTTGGAGCGCGGAAGGCCAGCTGGAGAGCACGGCCGCTGAGAACATAGTGATGGTAACCCGCAGGCCCGAGAATGCGCAAGTGCCGAAGGGGCCGATTTTTGCACAGAGGTAACCGGCTGCCTCGAAGCCGGTGGCGGCCCGGCTTGTTTCTCTTTGTGGCTTTAGCGTTTTCTTCCTTGCGCGCTTTGCGGTCAAGTCTTTCGATTTACGTCCCAAGACCCAAAAGATAACCGCAAAGACCGCAAAGAACTTCACGCAAAGACCGCAAAAAACAAGTAGAGCTACTACCGGGTAGTGGTGTAGTTTGAAATAAAGTCATCTGAAGAAACGGTTGCCATGCGCAACAATTATGTCAGAATAGAGACATGGCAAAGAAAAAGGCTTCTCCCAAGAAACCCACCAAGAAGAAACCGACCGGCGAAGATGTGAACCAAACTACTGCGCGGATTGTTAAGGAAATTACGAAGCAGTAGCACCGACCGGGCCGTAATAGTTGGACATTTGCCTCTTGATGAAGTCGGAAAGCAGTGGAACAGCGAATGAATACTTTCCGTGCCTGTTTTTGTAGATCAGGCCATTCTTCGCCAATTTTAACAACATTGAGTTGATTACACTTCCGCTAAATTGATCTCCATCCTCGCCGTTGCGCGGCGACGCGACGATCTCCTGCACTGTAAACTCGGTTTCGCAGTTATCGAGGGATGATACGATTTGCAGTAATTCCCGTTGCCTGTCGGTGACCTGTGCCCAGCGGCCAGAGAAAAAATCTGTGTCTAGTTTGCGCAGGATTTCAATCACGGGGATGCCTGGCACTTTGCCTTCATTGTCTAGCGCCTGTACCCACACATCGTAAATTTCTCTACACACATATTGAACGAAATACGGGTAGCCGTGAGTAATCATCCAAATGTTGGTGATGGATTCCTGATTAAAAGACACCGGACATTGCTGTTTCTGAATAGGTACCCGAATTGCTTCGCTGGTTTCAGCTTCATTCAAGGGGCCGAGGAAAATCTGATGGAACATGCGCTCAGAAAAGGTCCGGGCCTTAACCAGCTTGGGAAACAGGGTTGGTAATCCTGTCAGCACCAGCATGTATCGCATGTTCTTGCGCTGAAGCGACTGGAACAAATCGAGTAGGAGGGACAAAGGAAATTGATCTTTCGCGTCATAGTCCCTTAAGTTCTGAGCCTCATCATAGGCGAAGATGATTCCGCGCCGCTTTGAGCCTTCGATCTGTGGCCAGACAAACTCTAGAACGCTTTTCAGTTTGTCTAGCACCAGACCGGGTGTGCTGTCATAGATCGCTCTCAAGGCAGGGAAGTTTAATGTAGCCGACACCTGCTCGTTGTTCTCTCCGAATCCGGCTCTACGTTGCTCCACGGTGATTGCTATTGAACTTGTCACAAGCGACAAGTCGGTCAGAAGCCGGATTGCCATATTCTCTTCGCTGACGCTAGTAGCCTCAGTGAAATCAGTCCCAGCCCATAGCCAACCTTCTTGAATGGCAAGAGGTTTGAATTCCTCCAATAAGACAGTCTTTCCTAGCCCCCTGAGTCCTGTCAGAATCAGGTTCTTCAGGATCGTGCCTTGTTCCAATAGTTTGAGAAATTCCTTCTTCTCGTGCTCCCTACCCGCCAAGTATGGTGGTTTGTGACCTGCGCCCGGCTTAAAAGGATTCTCAAACCCTATCTTCTTATATTTACGGGGATTATCCGTCTTTTCCATCGGGAGCACTATCTACGTAAAATTTACCTGTATCAGTAAATTTACGCCCATTAGCAAGCAAAAGTCAAAGTCAAAAGTGACAAACTTAATAAATTTACCAACATTGATAAATTTACCTTTACAAATAAGTAGAGGTTGATATGATGCGATCATGCTTGGTCTTTTTGAAGAACTCATAACCGTGCTTGAACCAAGAATCGCAGCAGCATCTTGAATTGGGAGGACAAGACAATGCCATTTGCGCACAACGTTTTCGACTTTAATCGCGCAACGATACAAACAATCAAGACCGAAGGCGGAGTCTACGGTCTGTTTCGCTGGGACTTAACGATCTTGAAATATCGTTGCCTGTACGTAGGGCAGTCCGACGATCTAAGACGGAGGCTGACGGAGCATTTAAACGACCCACCAATTTCCGGGGTTACGCATTTCTTTGCTGAGGTTTGGGCCAACTACTTCCAGAGAATGAATCGGGAACAAGAACTAATCCGAGAGTTCAACCCGCCGGGAAACACGGTTGGTACTTACTGAAGTACCGTCATAGGCACCTGTGATTCGGTCGAAATAGAAACACCTCTGAGCTATGCAAAGCACGGAATAAAGCTGATCCGTGTAGGGGTACATTGTTTCGTTCGCCTCTGGGTCTACAAATTCAAACTGCCTCAATCTGGCTGGGGTGCGGAGCTTTTCCAATCCCCAGCCGATTGTGTCTCGGATCGTGTCCAACACCCTCTGCCACGCGAGGCGTGTCCGGCTTGTAATGACCAAAGACACATCTCTACTCGCTCAACATGTCAACGCAATTATAGTGCCGTTGCCATTGTGTGTTCACTGGCGGCGTGGTTCAAACTGCACCACCACCCACTACCGCGAAAGCATGACGTATGGTCGAGAGGCACCCGAGATGTCATGCTCAGTTGATTTTGCAACCTAGCCGGCTGGGCTACACTGGCTTGGGAACCTTGCCGAAGCGTCCAATCCCGGTCACGATCATCAGTTGTCTGCTCGGCCTGAGCGGTGTTGCCGGACTCGTTTACCACCTTGCCGAGTTCAAGGCACATCCGATGCAAACCGACATTGTGTGGGTCAGCCTCGTCCGCCTACTGGCGATTGTGGCTGGAGGATTCATGCTCCGAGGCAGCGACTGGGCGCGCTGGCTGGCCATGGTGTGGATTGGTTTCCACGTGGTGGTAAGCTACTTCCACTCCTGGCAGCAGATGGCGATGCATGTCCTGGTGTTTGGGGCCTTCGCTTTCTTTCTATTCCGTCCGGCGGCGACACGATATTTCCGCCACGGTGAACGGGAATGATCACCTGCCGGGGCGAGGCCGCCACATGATTATTCCCCGCCAGCCACCTGCCGCGACCACTGCACCGCTTGCCAATAAATGTCGGAGACTTCCTCGTCCTTCAATTCAAGCTGGCGCGCCAATTCCGCCGCCTGCTCCCACTCCCCGGATTCTTGTGCCAGCATCAACTGATAGAGCGGGCGCAAGCGGCTGCCGCCTCCCAGCAGGACTGACTTGGTTTCCTGATCAATGGAAATATTTTCCAAAACCGTGACCATGGGCATCTCCAGGATGGTGTCGATCAGGGAAAGCAGGCCTAGTAAAAACAGGTCCGAGTCTCCGTGCTGAATTTTGGGGGACAGCAGTTCGCAAAAGCGGGCACGGACCAGGGCCAGGGTCACCAGTTCCGTGGACTTGCCCTGCGCCGCGCTCAGAGTGGCGACCAGGCGCACCCAGCGGCGGATCTCGCGCTCTCCCAGCAGGGACAGAGCATGCCGTATGGAGTGGATTTCCTTTGAGAACGCGAACACCGCGGAGTTCAAGTAGCGCAACAGGCGGTAGCAGATGGAAGCTTCGACCTTGATCACATTCTCAATTTCCCGCGGGTCCAGCTCCGGCCTCGAAACGGCCTGCAACATGCGGATGTAGTTCAAGCGATTCGCCGGAATTTCATGGGTCACCAGCACTTCGGGGCGGCGAAAGAAATACCCCTGGAAATAAATAAATCCAGCCTCCTTGGCGGCGACGAATTGTTCGCGGGTTTCAACCTTCTCCGCCAGCATCCGGCACTTCCAAGGCCCAAAGCGCTTGATCATGGCCTTCTGCTGCTCCGCAGGAACGGCCATGCAATCTACTTTGATGATGTCCGCGTAATCGCTCAGCACCTGGCGAGGATCGTTGGCGGCAAAATCGTCCAGGGCGATCAGGTATCCGTTTTCTTTAAGCCGCTGGCAGGCGGCGATCACCAGGTCATCCGGTTCAACCGATTCCAGCACTTCAACCACCGTCTGCTGCGGTGGAAGCAGCGAGATGTAATCTTTCAGCAGGACTTCGCGGGTACAATTCAGAAATGCGCGGCGTCCACCACACAGAGTATCAAGCCCAATCAGGATAGAGGTATCCAGGGTACTGCGCGAGGCAGCATCAGGGTCTGTGGCGCGGAAATAGTTCTCCACCCCGTCCCGGAACAGCAGCTCATAACCAAATACCTGCTCTTCCCGGGTAAGAATTGGCTGGCGTGCTACAAACTTAGCCGGCGGCTTAACATAGCTGCCGGCTTCGGTAACTTTCTTGGTTTGCGCAGATGTGCCCACGACCCTTCTATCGGCACATAGGTTAGAAAAGCTTACTTTCCGCTAGGACCCTGGAGTTCATCTTCCTGGACTTGGGGGTAAGCGGAGCTCGCGTCCTCCCGTGCACAAAACCTTCATCCAGATTAGAGGAATATTAGGGAACGCCAAGCCCAAGCAAAGAAAGCTCATGGTTGCGGTACGGCAAATCCATACCCGCGCATAATCGCCTGGATTGGCGGCGATTTGATGTACGCCATAAATTGACTGGCAATTTCCTTATTCTGTGAAGACTTCAATACGATGGCCGCTTGTTCAATCGCGGGATATTCGCCGGCAGGGACCTCCGCATACTGTCCTTTGGTCTTCATGGAAGGAGCAATCGCCAGCGACAGCGCGATGATACCCACGTCCGCGCCCCCCGAAACGACCAGTGACGCGGTCTGGGAAATGTTCTCTCCCAGCACCAGCTTGCCGGAAACCTTGTCGTAAATGTTCTCCTGCTTCATGGCCGCGACCGCGGCGCGTCCGTAAGGCGCGTGTTCGGGATTGGCGATGGCAATTTTAGTGACGTTGGCATCCAGCAAGGCCTGTAATCCCTTGCTCACATCGACTTTGGAGCCACTCGGCGCCCACAGCACGATTTTTCCCGTGGCGTATTGGTAGAGGGTCCCAGGTTCCGCTAATCCAGCAGCCTCAAGCCGCTTAGGATAGTCGATGTCGGCCGAGAAGTAGATATCAAATGGGGCGCCGTTCTGAATCTGGGCAAAAAAATTGCCTGACGAGCCAAACACTAGCTTGATGGGATGTCCGGTGTCCTTCTGAAAGCGGGCGGCGACATCCTGAAAGGCAAATTGGAGATCAGCCGCAGCGGCGACCGTGATCTCTTGGGCGGAACAGAACACGCTGGCTAGGAGAAACGTACAGATGAGCAGGATTCTTATTGGGCTCTTCATTATGGAATGTCCATTATGCCTCAAATCAAAGTAAGTCAAAACCTTGAACCACAGAGGGCACAGCGTACCACAGAGGAAAAGCCACTGTGTGTTTCTCTGTGTATCTCGGTGTCCACTGTGATGAAAGGTTTTGACTTCAGCCCGGTTCAGCTGTACCTACTAGGGCACAATCAGCGGCACATTCACCGAATGGGAGATTGCGCCACTTTGCCCGGTCACCAACACGGAATACGTCCCAGATTTAGCGGCATTGCAGGTAAGCGTGCTGGTGACGGGAGTGGCGCTGTTTAGCGTCACCGAGGTCGGGTTCAGACTGCAACTGGCCTGCGGATCACCGGCGGCATCGCCACTCGTGGCTGGGGCGAGCAGAGTGACACTGCCGGAGAAACCGCTGTTGGTCCGCGTCAGGGTGATGGTGAATGTACCTGGGGTGCTTGTAGTTGCCGGGGTAACCACCGCCTGGTCCAAGTTAAACGCGGGAGACCCAGTGAAACCAGGCCAGGCATTGGCCAAATTCGAGAGATCCACTGAGCCCAGTCCGGTCACTAAATCGTACCCAGTTCCCGCACTCCAACCGATGGAGAGGTTGGGTGGTGGATTAGTATTGTTGTTATTGTTGTTGCTGCTGCCTCCACAGGCAATCTGCATCGAAAATGCCGCCGCAACCAACACCATCCCCAGTACGGCTGCCCAACGGCGTCTCTTCACCGAAACTACAACGGCTCCCAGCGGGACCAGGAAGAACGCCATGCTCACCGGAAGCCCCGAATGTTTCTGCTCAGCGATCACATGGGAGTTGGCGCTGGTACAACCGGTGGAACCGCCCTGGCAGGTTTGTTTGTTATTGCCGGTCGTAATGTCGTGGAACGCCGAAGCGTAGGTGGCGGGAGTACCCGCCAGACTGTACAGGGTCGGATTGATGCTTGCCTGCCCGGCCGCATTCTCCGTCGCCTGGTTAATCAGGGTCAGCATTCCGGCAAACACCGGGGCGCCGGCCGAGGTGCCTCCCACCAGCAGGGCGCCACTGAAGCCCCCGGAACAACTGGCGAGCTTACTGGTGTCACAGACTAGATAAGGATCGTGTTGGGGTGAGGCATTAAGCGCGATGTCAGGCACATCGCGATGGCCGTCAGGCGGCGTGAGCGCCATCTGGAAGGCAGGCTTCGCGACCACGGAACTTACCCCCCCGCCGGTGGCGGAACCGAAGCCATCGTTCCAAGCTGTTTCGGGAATGTACTTGATGGCGGATTTTCCGGTGGTGGAATCGTTACTGGATGCCCAGAATGTGGGATTGGCGTTGTCATCCGTGGTGAACCTGGTACCTCCAACCGCCGTCACTTCAGGGATTGCGCCAGGCACATCGACGGTCAATCCGGTGGTGGCCACGGTTGCATTCGCGGTCGCAGGCTCGCAGTCGGTCGCGCCGGAATCGCCGATGGACGAAATCACCGTCTGCCCTTGTACATCCGCTTCCGAGGTCATCAAACCTTCCAGGAAAGTGATGAAAGAGGGACCATTCGTGGGCTCGCACGCTCCATAACTGATACTAATCACGGGCGCGATGTCGTTATCGATCACATACTGAAAGGCGCCAATCACGCCGCCCTGCGCCTGGTTTTGGTCGGCGTAGACATAGACGATGGTTGCGTTCTTGGCAATGGCGCCGGACCACTCCAAATCCAGATTGGCCTCTACTTCATCGCCCGTATTCAGCGCCGGAGTTCCGCCGGGCAGCAAAAATACCACGGGAGGATTGACCGGCAAGCCGGCAGCGCTACGGAAAGCGTTGATATCGCTCACGCTGATGGAAGTTTGCCCGGCCACCGCGATGCGATGACCGGACCCATCGATCCCCGCGTTGTAAAGCGAAGTGATGTCGTAAATCGTGGCCACATCCCCGGGCGCGAGGAACGTCTGCGTACCTTGGGTAAAATGCGGCGACACCTGGTTTACAACCGCGCGTGGTTTCAAACGAAAATCATTCAGTTTCCACAGACCCGCCACCGCCCCGCTCAACGCGAGCGGAACCGAGGGCTCCGTGCGGTTCGCCAAATGCACTTCTCCATCGACGTTGTAATGGTGAAATTCGGTTTGAAAGGCAGACTCCACCTGGGCCACGCTTCCACTGAAAGAGAGCTGGGTCCGGCTGCGGGAAATGCCGTCCACGGTAAAACCTTGGGACTTCAGCCAATCCGCCACCTTACCCAGGTCCGCCCAGGTCATGCCGAAGCGCTCCGCATATTGCT
Organism: uncultured Acidobacteriaceae bacterium; assembly: GCA_964514735.1. Lineage (GTDB taxonomy): Bacteria > Acidobacteriota > Terriglobia > Terriglobales > Acidobacteriaceae > CAWBXL01. The sequence goes on from CAZETZ010000091.1 coordinate 12,185, forward strand.
CCGGCGTCAACCATTTGTGATAGTTCGGCGAGGCCGGATCACGCTGCTGCGCGCTTAATGCCTGCAAAGCCGCCTTCTGGCTGGCCGATTGATTGAATACAAGAGTGACATTTTTGAGCCGCGTCGCCCCGTTGACCCGGCCCAAGTCCGTTGCCACTTGGGTAAGGTGATGAACATTTCCCTGCAGTCGCACCATCTGGCGGCTGTCGACTGGCTGTACAACGCGATTCTTGACTGAAACCTGCCCGAAAGAAACTGCTGCCGACGCGCATACCAGCGCTATGGTCACTGCAAACTTGCGTAAACTGGCCACGTGGATCCTCCCTAAGTGATCTCGCGGAATGTCTCGTAGAGTGTGTGTGAATGGAAGCCAATAGGCTTTTTTAGAATTGATTAAGGCTACCTCATAAAAGATGTACGCGCAGCGAAGTTTTTCTCGCAAGTGGGAGCCTTGGTTACTTCATTACTCCGGTAAGTATGGAACCTCAACGACCTGTCCCGGTTGACGAATAAGGCTGTAACTGCAAGAATCAAAACGCAGGGCGCTTAACTCAGCGGTAGAGTGCCATCTTCACACGGTGGAAGTCATAGGTTC
>CAZETZ010000092.1:0-12711 GCA_964514735.1 uncultured Acidobacteriaceae bacterium
CGGTCGGCCTTGGATTTCATGCAGAGTGGCTGAGGGACGAGCCCTGAGAAGCCACGACAACCGGATCGGGAGCGATCTCGATTGGCTGGTGTCAACTCTCTCCCGGTATTGGGGAACATGAGATTCGGGGTGCAGAGTGCTAGCATCTCGCGTCCTCTTTTCCAGAACCTGGGGAAAGAGGATTTCGTATTTTAGGCGTAGTTCCGGCTCGTCCCTCTGTGGCCTTTCCTCTGTGTGACTCTGTGTTTTCTGTGGTTAAGGTTTTTGTTCGCGCCGAAAAAAAATCAAAATCTTTAACCACAGAGGACACAGAGTTTCACAGAGAAAAGCCACAGAGGCCACACGGGAGAGTACGTCACTATGTCAGCTTTTGAGTTGCGCTGTCGCGAGTGCGGCAAATCTTACGGGAACATTCCTCAATCGATTTGTCACGAGTGTTTTTCGCCGCTGGAAGTTTTCTACGATTACGAGGCCATTCGTCCCAGCTTTACTCGCGAGCGCATTGCCGCTGGACCGGCCAGCATGTGGCGCTACTCCGATCTGTTGCCGTTGCCCGATGGTTATCAACCAGCCCTCCCCACTGGTTTTACGCCACTGTTAAATGCGCCGCAGCTTGGCGCCGCCGTTGGCTCGAAGAGTTTGTACCTGAAAAACGACGCGGTCTGTATGCCCTCCCTCAGCTTTAAAGACCGCGTCGTCTCAGTTGCGCTGGCGCAGGCGCGCGCTTTTGGATTTGAAGTTGTTTCGTGCTCTTCGACCGGAAATTTGGCAAATGCAGTTGCCGCCCACGCGGCGCGCAATGGATTCCAGGCTTGGATCTTTATTCCTTCCGATCTCGAAGCCGCGAAGGTTGTAAACACGCAGGTGTATGGCGCGAAGCTGGTGCGCATTTCCGGAAACTACGATCAGGTGAACCGGTTGTGCTCGCAGATCGCCGACGAGCATCGCTGGGGATTCGTGAATGTGAACCTGCGTCCTTATTATGCGGAGGGATCGAAGACGGTCGGATACGAAATCGCCGAACAGCTTGGTTGGCGCTTGCCGGACAACGTTGTGGTTCCGATGGCAGGCGGATCTTTAATTACGAAGGTGAAAAAAGCGTTTGAGGAGCTGGTCACTTTAGGATTGGTCGAGCCGAAGCATGTGAAGTTCTTTGGCGCGCAGGCGACCGGGTGCTCTCCGATTTCGACTGCGGTGAAGAATGGAAAGTCAGAGATCGATCCGCAGAAGCCTTCGACCATTGCGCGGTCTTTGGCGATTGGCAATCCCGCGGATGGACACTATGCGATCAAGACCATTACCCAGAGCGGCGGTTGGTCGGAGGATGTTTCTGACGCGGAAGTTGTGGAAGCGATGCAACTGTTAGCAGAGCAGGAAGGAATTTTCACTGAGACCGCGGGCGGTGTAACCGTCGGCTGCGCGAAAAAGTTGTTGCGCGATGGCCGCATCAAGCCGGAAGAGACAACTGTGCTGTGCATCACCGGCAACGGATTGAAGACTACCGACGTGCTGGTGGACAAATACGAAACCGAGGCGCCGATTGCGCCAAAGTTGGCGGAGTTTGAGGCGTATCTGAGCAAGACACTCGCAGTGCCGGAAGCGGTCGCAGTCTAACCACTCTGTCATCTACGAGGCGCATTATCATTTGAGGCGTGGCTAGGTATTCGCGCAACGAAATTGGTTTGGCGATGGCGCTAGTAATTTAGGGAGGATTCCCTGAGGCGGCGCAAAAGTTAAAAGATCGTAGGGGTCCTTCGACTGCGTTGTCTCGCGTTCCACGCGAGACAACTCCGCTCAGGATGACAGAGAAATAATGACAAAGAAATTTAGATGACTATTACTGTTCACATTCCGACAGCTCTTCGCCGCCATACGGAGGACACTGCCAAGTTCACCTGCGCCGCCGCAACTCTCGACGATCTTTTTTCGCAGCTCGACGCGAAATTCCCCGCGCTCAAACCGCACCTGCGCGACGAAGCCGGGCAAATCCGCCGCTTCTTGAATATTTACGTGAACGAGGAAGACATCCGCTTCCTGGGCGGAAACGGATACGCGTTCAAGGATGGCGACGAAGTGTTGTTGGTGCCTTCAATCGCCGGCGGAAATTTTTAGTTTTTGTTCGGCCTCCAGCGCCGGCCGGTTGAAACTGACTCGCACCAACACGCCGTAAAGAATGCCTGCCGCGACGCCGATGACAATCCACTTCAAGTTTGCTGGGTGCAAGAAACCTGGCATGACGGTAGCATCGTACTACTTGCTGGGATGGTTTGTTGTTTCAAATCGAGCGAAGAAGATGAAATGAAATAAGCGATGGCGCCTAGTTTCCTTTACTTAGGATTGCGCTCCAGTTCAACAGCGCATTCCACAGCAGCCGCTGATCGCCGCGGTTCATATCGCGGTGCATGGGATTGAAGTTGAACGCCACCACGTGGCCTTTACCCACGGGCATGTCGAGGACCGCCGGCCGCCCAATCAGATTTTTTTCTCCCCAGGCCTGACCGCTTACGACAAACGGCGAGCCATCCTTGCTGCCCCATTCCATCACGATTCCGCTGCGGTCTTCGGGGCCGTCAAGGCAAGTGGTGCAGTACGCCATGCGCAACCATTTTTTGGGAATGTCATACAAAGGAAAATTCTGACGGAAGACGTAGGTGTCCACCGGATAACCATAGGCGATGGGATGCTGGGGTCGATCAAACGTAACGCGCACATGAGCGCCCGGAGTCCGGGTCTCGGCATTTTGCGCCGCGGCGGCGGAATCTCCCCCTCCGCCCTGCGTGCTGCGCGGAACTCCTCCGGAGGAACGACGGACGCCGCGCACGATGCCGCCTTCAAGCGCCAGCATGGAGCCACTTCCGAGAGTGACCAGCAGCCCGCCCTCGTCGACGAATTTCTGGATCTGGGCCAGCCCTTCGTAGCCGATGCCGCCGGTGATGTCGTCTGTTTCTGCCGGAGTACCGAAGCTTGGGGTCTGCGCTGTTTTCTTGTAGGGCATCGGCCCCCAGGCTTTGGGTAAACCGACAATCTGCTCCGCTAATTCAAGGTCCACATGGCCGTAGAGCAAGACATCTATCTTGTCGCGCAGATTTCCGGCGCGGATGTCTTCATCGCGCACATACGTGTAGGGAACATGGCGCTGGTCGAGCGAATAACGGACCCAACCAATGGAATCCGTGTCCGCCCACGGCACCCACACTCCGATTCGCGGGGGCTGGGCATCGTGCACACGCCTGATAGCCATCGCGTCGGTGCTGACAAAATCCAAGCCGAAATCTCGGGCGACGCCGCGGACCGCCTCACCCAAGCCAGGTCCTCCAGAAATGATCCATGATCCGGCAGAAAACTTTTCGCCGGACTTCTCAAACGGATGTTCGGCGATTTGCACGTCAAACTTTGCTAAACGATAGCGCACCGCCAACAGCGACTCCTGACCGGTGTCATTGAGAAGAAAGGCCGGACCGTCTCCGGTGACCTTGCCCGCAGGATGCGGCTCTTCCTTCAAAGCCTCCAAACTTGCCTCGCGTATCGAAGCATCTGCGGTCGGTATGGCCTGAACTTTATAGTTCGCCGCCAGCTCCCATGAGACATCGTCATACGGTTGATTGCTGTCTTTCGGATAAGACTGCGGAGTCAGCAGGTCGATGGCGTAGTTGCGATACGGCTGGTCGAGCCGTAGCACGTAACTGCCTGCGGGAAACGCTCCCTCTTTAATTTTGATGGCCGCCTTGGCGCGGGAAACTTCAATGTGCTGGCGCATCAGCAGTCCTACCATCTGGGCCACGCGCAACCGGTCTCCCTGATCGTCCGGGATCACGAATGCGTAGGGCGGCTGATGCAGGCCCGCCTGATAAGAGTGCACGCCCTTCTCGTAGAAACTGCGCAGAAACCGTTTGGAGTTCTGCGCCATGTAATCGAGCGAGATCAGCGCCGCCGTCTCCTGATAATTCACGTTATCGCGCGCCGACCACAAAACCTGGTCCTGCGTCGGAGGCAGCGGACGCCACCACTCCCGCGTCTGTTCCGAGGGCAAGATGTCGCGCATCATGGTTTCCGCCGAGCCGTTGCCCCAGGTTTCATATCCGCGGCCGGTGCTGTTGTGGTTCATGGCCACAGAGTCCTGATAGAGCAGGCTGAAGGCTTCGCCAAAATTCCATGTGGCCACGCCGGGCATATCGAGCGCGGTCATGTTTTGCACTTCGTGAAAGCTGAAATCCAGAAACTCGCTGTAGGTGATGGGATCAACGTTGGGATTGTACGGGCCGGTGCCATTCCAACTCATCAGCATGGGCATGCCTTCATGCAGGTCGTGCACCACCGTCGGGTGCCATTCAAAAAACATACGGCTCACAGCTTTGGTAGTTTCATGGGTGAGCTGGTGCGCGTCGCGATTGATGTCCACGAAGGCGTACTTCGACCAGTAGGGCGGAGACATGCGCGGCATGGTTGCGCGATCGGTTTTGCCCTTGAGATAGCGGTAGAACCACTCCACTACTTTGTCGCGGCCGTCAGGGTTGGATACCGGATTGATGAGCACCACCAACTGCTCGCGAATGCGCCGCACCGCCGGTTGCTCGGAGGCGGCCAGACGATACGCCATTTCCAGCACCGCTTCGGTGGAGCCGGCTTCGTCCGAGTGCAGCCCAGCGTTCCAGTAATACACCGGGCGTCCGCCGGTAATGAGTTTTTCTGCCGCGGCCCGATCGGTCTGGCGTGGATCGGCCAGAGCGGCGGTGGCAGCTTTCAGGCGCTCGAGATCGCGGATGCCGGCTTCATCGGCAATGGCCAGCATCATGATGTCGCGTCCTTCTTCACTTTTACCGATGGTGAACACGCGCACACGCGGCGATGCGGCCAGCGCTTTGCAGTAGGCGTAAGCCTTGGCACTGTCCACATATTCGCCCGGCGCACCCATGATGCGGCCGTAAAACTTGGTGGGCGAGGGGACTGTTTTTGACTCCGGCAGATACGAGACCCAGGGCGAGTTATAGCGCGGATCCGTCGTAGCTTTGGCGATGGACTCAGCCGATCCCGGCTCAGGAGTGTCGGCCGAGGGTAAAAGTTGGGCCGTCAGCGCCGCGGGTAAGCACAACATAAAACCTAAAATAAAAGCGCGGGTCATTCGTCCTCCACTTGGGCAGGGAGGCATAAAACCCAGCCGAAGGGTGGAGGCAGTTTACTACGGAGTCAAGGCTTGCGAATGGCGGGCGGCCATGCTAGCATCTAACTAACTGGTTAATTAATATGAAAACGGCCAGAACATCCCCGACCAAACCCCGCCTGGGCAGCCGTGGCCGCCCGGACCAGAGCCGCGCGGCCATCCTCAAGGCCGCCATCGCCGAATTTTCCCGCGAAGGCGTGGCCGGCGCGCGGACCGACGCCATCGCTCGCGCCGCCCGGGTGAACAAAGCGTTGCTCTACTACTATTTCAAGGACAAGGACGCGCTCTACGGAGCGGTACTGGATTTGGTTTTCACCGGACTTACCGACAGTGTCTACGAAGTCCTGGCGCGCGACATTCCGCCACGGGAGAAGATCCTCGCCTATGCCGGCGCGCACTTCGACTACATCGCCAGCCACGCTCAATACCCCCCGATCGTGCAGGGGGAGATGATGAACCTGCGCCGCCGGAGTCCGCACATTGAGCGCATCGTGGAGCAATACTTTCGTCCTCTGGTGAGCAAAGTAGCCGCCGTGATCCAGCAGGGCATTGCCGCCGGAGATTTTCGTCCAGTGGACCCGATGCAGTTCGTACCCACCATGGTTTCCGCCATCGTGTTTTACTTCATCAACGCCCCGGTCATGCGCATGATGACCGGAGCCGACCCGCTCTCGGCGGAGCGTATCGCCGCGCGCCGCGCCGCAGTTCTGGATTTCATCTCGGCGGCACTGTTCCGTCGTCCGACATTGGATTTCAAGGGAGTACGGTCGTGAGTGTGCGTAACAAGGTCATCGTCGTTCTGGGTGCGATTCTCGCGTTGGCGCTTGGCTATTACCTTTTCTTTACCCCCAGTTCCAAAGAGCTGGTGCTGATCGGCACGGTGGATTCCAACCAGGTCATCGTCAGCCCGCAGGTACCGGGGCGCCTCGCCCGGCTGCTGGTGGATGAAGGCACCCAGGTGAAAGCGGGAGATTTGATCGCGCTCATCGATCCCGCCGAACTGGAAGCGCAAGCGCGAGCGGCCGCCGCCATGATTGACAGCCTGCGCTCGCAGGTAAATGCAACCCAGGCAACCCAGCAGGCGACGCAGGGATCGACTTCCAGCAATGTGGCAAACGCGCAGGCGCGTTTACAGTCCGCCCGCGCGCAGCTCACGCAAGCGGAAGCCACCTTGGTCCGCGTACAAAGCGACAGCCAAAGGGCGATTGAGCTGGCCAAGGCAGGAGTCGCTTCCGAACAAGAGCGAGTGCAGGCGGAAAGCAATCTTAAAGCCCAGCAGGCGACGGTTGAGGCGCTCACAGAGCAGGTATCGGCGGCACAGGCAGATTTGAACACCGCAATCGCCAACACCCATCAGGCGCACGCGGCCGAGAGTACGGTACAGTCCACGCGAGGCCAGTTGGCCAATGCCGAGGCGCAGTTGAAAGAAGCGGAAGTGCGGCTTGGTTACACGAAGGTTTATGCGCCCGTAACCGGAACGGTTTCGGTCCGGGCGGCCCGCGAAGGCGAAGTGCTGAATGCCGGCCAACCGATTGTGATGATCGTCGATCTTAACGACACCTGGGTACGGGCGGCGATTCCGGAAACCAACGCCGACCACATTGGTCTGGGAGACACGCTTCGCATCCAGCTGCCCGGAGGCACGATCAGGTCCGGCAAAATATTTTTCAAGGCGCCCGAAGCGGATTTCGCTACCCAGCGCGATGTAAGCCGCCGCAAGCGCGATATCAAAACCATCGTGCTCAAAGTGCGGCTGGCAAACCCCAAGGGGGCCTATGTGCCCGGCATGACCGCCGATGTGCTCATTTCGCAGGACCAACTGAACGGGAAAGCCGACCGTGACAGCGCCACTGCGGAGCAGCAATGATTGCCGGTCTCGACAGGAACGGCGGTGTAACCAGCGCCCCCGCATCCTCAGGCGACGGCCCTTCGACACCCAATGCGATTGAGGTGCTGCATATCGTTAAAAAGTTCGGCGACTTCATCGCCGTGGACGATATTTCCTTCGCGGTGAAGGACGGCGAAATTTTCGGCCTGCTGGGACCGAACGGCGCGGGCAAATCCACGCTGATCCGCATGATGACGACGCTTATTCCCATCACCAGCGGCAAAGCGCTGATCGCCGGCCACGACGTCGGCAAAGAGGCCGACGCGGCGCGTAAGGCGATCGGAGTAATTCCGCAGGCGATGACCAGCGACATCGACCTGACGGTAGAAGAGAACCTCAATATCTACGCCAAGCTCTACGAGGTCCCAGCCAAGAAGCGCAAGGCTGCCATCGATGAATTGCTGGAAACCGTCGGTTTAATTAAATGGCGGGGCGCGCAGACCAAAACCCTATCTGGAGGCATGCGGCGAAGACTGGAGATCGCCCGCGGCCTGGTCCATAGTCCGAGCATTTTCTTTCTGGATGAGCCGACAACCGGACTCGATCCGGTCTCCCGCGTAGCGGTGTGGGAAATGCTCACCAAGATCAAGAACAACCGCAAGCTGACCATTCTGATCACCACCCATTACATGGACGAAGCCGACCGTCTTTGCGATCGGATTGCGATTGTGGACCACGGAAAGTTGGTCGCTCTCGATACTCCGGTAGCGCTTAAGGCGAGCGTGCCTGGCTCCAACGTGATTGAGGTCCAATTCAGCAACATTCCCGCGGATTGGGAGCAACGCCTAAAAGCGCTCGGGGACGTGACTTCGGTAAAGCACGAGGGCGCAAATATGTTTCGCGTGCTCACCGGCAATGGCTCGCGCACCACCACGCAACTAGTGGAAATGGCAGTACAGGCGGGGGCCGAGGTGAAGTCTCTCTCCGTGCAAAACACCACGCTGGACGACGTGTTCGTCCATTACACCGGGCGGCAACTGCGGGATGAACTTCAAAAAGCCCACGCCTTCGTCATGCCGCCTACACCGGGGATGCAGCCATGAACCGGATGCTGGCAATTATCGAACGCGAGCTGCGCAAGTTCTTCCGTTCGCCGGCCCTCATGATGGTGTCCATGGTCTTTCCGCTGGTCCAGCTCATCATCTTGGGTAACGCCTTCGGCGGGAAGATCGTAGACGCGAAGATGGGCATCGTGGACGAGGATGGCGGGACGCAGGCCCTCAAAATCCGCGAAGCTTTCGATTCCGTGCAAGCCACCGTACGCACCTTCCAACCCGTCGCGTATCGCGATGAAAAGCAAGCGATGGAGGACGTGCGCAACGGAAAGATCCAGGGCGCGGTCATCATTCCTCCGCAGTATTCCCGCCGGGTCTATGAGCAGGAGCGTCCGCAGATCGCGCTGATCGTGGACAACAGCGACAACTTCATGAGTTCGACCCTGGAGCAGAAGATGACCGAGCTGACCCAGGCACTGAACCAGCCCGCGGTTGAACCTCGCGTATTGCAGAAAACCGCGCTGGAGATTGTGGAGCTTTATCCCTACATCGAGTACATGAAGTATCTGTTGCCGGGTTCCATCGTATTGGCCATGTTTGTCTCAGTCATGATCGGTGGCGGCATGTTGTACATCGATGACAAGGCGCGTGGAGTACACGAAGGCTATCTGGTAACTCCAATCACCAAAGCCGAACTGGTGTTCGGATTGAACGGCGCGGGAGCGATCAAAGCGGTCATGACGGGAATCATCATTACTGTCATCGGATCGCTGATGGCCGGAGTGGAAACGCTTTTTCATCCCTCGATTGCGCTCGGCCTGATCGTCATGATTGTGCTGACCTCGGTAGGGTTCAACACCATGATGTTCCTGCTCATGGTGAGGGTCGAAGATCCGCTGGTCCCGCGCGCGATGTTTGGCATTCTCAATACGCTGCTGTTTTTTCCCAGCGGCTCCATTTATCCCATTCAGGCGTTTCCCTGGTGGCTGCGGGTGATTGCTCGCGTGGATCCGTTTACTTATGCGGTCGACGGATTCAAAGCGCTGCTACTCAAAGAAACTGGGCTGATGGCCATTGTCCCGGACGTACTTTACTTGTCCGTCTTCGCCGTGGTGACTCTAGGGATCGCGGTCCCATTGTTTAAGCGGACGCTGTGACCCCGCCGATCTCTGTCATTCCCAGTCGCCCCAGGAACTTTTCTGCGGTGTCTATATCCATTATGCTTAGGGAAGACATGACGCTGCTCGACGCTCCCCAATACGATCCTGCGCGCGACCGCCGCCGCATCGTCCTCATTATTAGCAGCGTGATGGTAGTCCTCATGCTGGCGGGATTGGGTTGGTATTTCCGCTATTGGCCGCAAGAGCATGTGGCCAACACCTTCTTTGCCGCCCTCCAGAAGCAGGATTTTGAGACGGCATACGCCATCTGGATGCACGATCCACAATGGAAATCCCACCAGGACCGGTATGCGCGCTATCCCTACTCGGAGTTCTATACCGACTGGGGCCTCGGCGGAGAGTGGGGCAAGATCAATCGCTATGAAATTTTCTGGGCGGGAAACTGTCCCAGGCCAGGGAGCGGCATTGTTGTGGATGTAGTCGTCAATCAACGGGCGGAACACGCCCAGGTTTACGTGAGCAAGGAAGACAAAACACTGGGCTATGTTCCCTGCGATATTGAAATTCGTTAGCCGCGGCGGCAGTGGTCTCTGGTCACGCTGAAACGACCGGGTCTTAATTCAGCTCCAGCAGCTTTTGCAAGGAAGCTTCATCGCCGGCGGAAAAGCATTTGCGCGACCGGTCGATCTGACGCATCAAGCCAAACAGGACCCTGCCGGGACCGACTTCTACAAATGTCTGAACTCCTTTTTGCAGCAACAGGCGCATGGATTGGTCCCACTTCACCGGTCCCGTGACCTGCCGGACCAGCGCATCGCGGCTGCGCTCGGCATCGTCTATCTGACCGGCATCCACATTGCAGATCAGCGGGCGGGCAGGATTGCGGAACTTCAGAGCGTCCAGGTCCGCCGCCAACCGGTCCTGTGCCGGCTTCATCAAGGAACAATGGAAAGGAGCGCTGACAGGCAGCATCACCGCTTTTTTTGCTCCCCGTTCTCCGGCAAGTTTGGCGGCGCGTTCGACTGCAGTCTTATGTCCTGAGATTACGATCTGTTCGGGAGAGTTTATGTTGGCCGGCTCGCAAACTTCCCCTTCAGCCGCATCGCGGCACACCGCGGTGACCGCGTCACTATCCATTCCTAGAATTGCGGCCATGCCGCCAACCCCAGCCGGCACCGCTTCCTGCATATATTTTCCGCGGTTGCGCACCGTGCGGACCGCATCGGCAAAGGCCAGCGTTCCAGCAGCCACGTGCGCCGAGTATTCCCCCAAGCTGTGGCCGGCAACAAAACTGGGTTTGATCCCCTTCTCATCCAGCACCCGCCACGCCGCGACGGAAGCCGTGAGAATTGCGGGCTGGGTAATCTCGGTCAGCCGCAGTTGGTCTTCCGGGCCTTCAAAACAAAGTTGCGAAAGCTTGTAGCCGAGCGCTTCATCGGCTTCCTCGAAGGTCCGGCAGGCAACCTCATATTTTTCATATAACTCTTTCCCCATGCCAACAATCTGGGACCCTTGCCCGGGAAAAAGAAAGGCAGTTTGAGTGTTCATAGTTTAGAGAGAAAATGCGCTAATACGTTGATTTTATCGGCATGCGCGGCCTTTTGGACCTTTTACTAACAATTGCCGTGGGGTGCTGGCTTTTATTTCAAATCACGCTCGATCATAAGCTAGGTCATCGCGTTAATGGCTGGGCGGAGGCCGGACAGTTCCTTTTCAATCTTGCCATTGATCTTCCGCTCAGCAAACTCCGCGGCCACACGGACCGCATTTTTAATCGCGTTGGCGTTGGAGGAGCCATGGGTGATGAAGCACACGCCTTTTACCCCGAGCAGCGGCGCTCCACCATATTCGGTATGGTCCAGGCGCTTCTTGAAATCCGTGAATGCGTCGCGGGACAACCAATACCCCACCTGCCGCGTGATTGTCGCTTTCAAGGTTTCTTTCAACGTATAGCGGACCAGGTTCGCCACGCCCTCTGAAATCTTCAAAGCAACATTGCCGACAAAACCATCCGCGACAATGACATCAATTTTTCCGTTGTACAGGTCGCGGCCCTCGACGTTACCCACGAAATTCAATGGAAGTTGCTTGAGCAGTTGAAAAGCGTCGCGAGTCAATTCGTTGCCTTTGGTCTCTTCTTCTCCAATGGAGAGAAGTCCAACCTTGGGCTTACGCGTGCCGAACATGGTGCGGAAATAAATCTCACCCATCACCGCGAACTGCGCCAGGTTTTCAGCCGTTGAATCTACGTTGGCTCCAACGTCCAGCAAACAAGCCGCTGTTCCCATTGCCGTCGGGAAAACCGCTGCCAGCGCTGGACGGTCCACGCCGGGAAGCATTCCGAGCACAACTTTGGCGGTCGCCATCACAGCGCCAGTATTTCCCGCGCTGACAAATCCTACCGCTTTACCCTCGCGAACCAGACGCAACCCGACGCGCATAGAGGAATCGCGCTTGGCGCGCACCGCTTGCGCGGCCTTGTCCTCCATGGTGATGGCTTCACTTGCGTGGACCACTTCAATCGGCAGCTCAGCTGCGGCAGGATAGCGCTGCAACTCCGCGCTCAGCACAGGCTCCGGCCCGACCAGCACGACGCGCACATCATGGTGCCGCGCTGCCTGAATGGCGCCTTCGATCTCAGGCTTGGGCGCCCGGTCCGAACCCATGGCGTCGAGAGCAATGACGCTTGGCATGAATGGGACTAGCTGGCTTCTTTGACTTCCAGGACTTCGCGGCCTTTATAGTAACCGCACTTGGGGCAGGCGCGATGCGGCAGCTTACGCTCGTGGCAGTTCGGACACTCAGAGAGCGACTTCGCCTTCAAAGCATCGTGGGCACGCCGGGTGGCGGTGCGTTGTTGTGAATGTCGCCGTTTCGGATTAGGCATGGTTTCCTCTTTTAGATTCGTATCGGGGCATGCCTTTAGGCGTGCCACAAAATTTTGGAAATTGAGTCCGCGCCGAGCCGGCGCAGCTAAATCAATTCTCTAGTTTACCGCGAATTTCCTTTAAAGCGTTCCAGCGCGGGTCTTCCACCGGCTCAGCGCAGGAACATTCCCCGCTATTCAGGTTCTTGCCGCAGTGCGGGCACAGGCCTTTGCAGTCTTCCCGGCAAAGGGCCTTCAGCGGCACCGCCAACAAGACCTGCTCCCGAAGTACATCCTCCAGGAGCAACCCTTCCCCCTCGTAGTAACTGACCTCGGCTTCGGCTGTGGTCACTGAGAGTTCTGCGCGTCCGGCGTCAGCCCCGAGGGGGCGATAAAGCAAATCAAAGTCCCGCTTCACATCCAGCGTCACCGGTTCCAGGCACCGCGCACAGGCCCACTCCAGTCGGGCCGCCAGGTTTCCTTTGACCCGTATGTCCTGTATGACCTGGTGCTTACCGTGATGCTCCTCGACCAGTTGCGCCCGCCCTGCCGATTTTAAGACAGAGATCTGGCGCAACTCCTCTCCCAGTTCAATCGCGCCTGGGGGAAATTCCTCTTTGAAATCAATCGGGTGGCGTTCTAATTCCTGAATTTCGAATAACATCGGGAACCTCCGCCGCCCC
>CAZETZ010000093.1:0-12688 GCA_964514735.1 uncultured Acidobacteriaceae bacterium
CGTGAAAAACTGCCGCATGTTTCGCGCGAACATATGCGCCGTCAGCGCCGGCACGAGCAGAAAGCCGAAAGAAATCAGCGGCCCCACGCTCAACACGGAAATCGAAACAGTCACACCGATGAGGAAGTAAATCACCATGTCCCACAGCAAAACACCTTTGCCAATCGTCGCCGCCACCCCCCGGTCCCACGAAACCAGGAAAAACCCCACGTTAAACAAGAAAAACGCACCCAACACCACCACCCCCCTACTCCCACCCGACCCCGAGCAGACGCACCACAAACACCTGCAACCCGTGATGCCCCATCGCGAGCCCGTCATCGTACTCTACGGGGACTCGGAAATTTTTTCGCTGCTCATCCCCTTCCTGCTGAGGCCGACCCTAACCACCCTCCGATCTGTGTTTGCGGTCCTGGGGACCGGCATCTGGGTCGGAGTGCAGCACCTCGGGTACCTGGAGTTTGGCGAACTGCGGCGGGTGGCATTGCGCACTATGGAACAGCGGCAGATTATCGTGAACAATCTGGCCATTCGGCGCGCGACGGCGGAGTTGGAAGTTACTCAGGACTACGATCAGCTCTGTCGAATTTTGGTGGCGGCGTTCGGCAGCAACGATTTTGACGCCTTCGAATTGCGCCCCGGCGATTTGCCGCTACAGACTTCGGAAGTCCGCGGCTTGCGGGTTGTGCATGGCCGCAATGGGGACGGATACTTTCACTGGAAAAAGCCCGGCAGCCTGCTGAACGATGGGACCCGGAACGCGTGGACTTTGAATATTGATCTGGGCACGGGAAGTGGCAGATACACAGGTACCCTGACGCTTTATCGCCTCTATACTTCCCGCGCCTTGCAACTCGATATAAACCTGCTCACCAGCGATTTCCCGGTTGTTCTGGCGGAAGCCGTTGACCGCTCCCTAGCGCAGGGCCTGGATGTGCTGTTGGGCCAGACGCCAAATCCATTGCCTGCGGCGCAAGTCGGCTGAGCTTCTCGTTTATAATTTCTATCTTCTCGATGCACATCCTGCACGTTGTCGGCGCGCGCCCCAATTTCATGAAGGCCGCCCCGGTTTTGGCCGCACTCGGCAAGGGTGGCGCCAGGCAGACGCTGGTCCATACGGGACAGCACTATGACACCAACATGTCGGACGTGTTTTTGCGGCAGCTTGGGATGCCGGCCCCCGATGTGAACCTTGAGGTGGGCGCGGGTAGCCATGCGCAACAAACCGCGCAAGTGCTCTCGCTATTCGAGCCGGTAGTCCGCGAGCACTCCCCAAATCTAGTACTCGTGTATGGGGACGTGAACTCGACGATGGCCGCAGCCCTGGTCTGCTCGAAGCTGCAAGTACGCGTCGGGCATGTGGAAGCGGGCCTTCGCTCCCGCGACCGCAGCATGCCGGAAGAAATCAACCGGCTGGTCGCCGACCAGCTCTCGGATTTTCTCTTCACCCCTTCCGCCGATGGAGATGAGAATTTGTGCCGCGAGGGCATCCCGGCCCACAAGATTCATCGCGTCGGGAACGTCATGATCGATACCCTGGTGCGCCTGCTGCCCGCCTGTGGGGCGCACAAGCCGCTCGGACTCCCGGACCACTATGCCCTGGTGACGTTGCACCGGCCTTCGAATGTGGACGATCCTGTCTGGCTGGACGCTTTATGTCGTGCGCTGGAGGAGATTTCCCAGGAAATTGAAGTGGTTTTTCCCGTTCATCCGCGCACCCGTGGGCGAATGGAGCAACTTGGCCGTAAAACTATGTCTGGTGTCCATTTTCTCGATCCCGCGCCTTATCTGGCGTTCCTGGCCATGCAAAAAGACGCAACCGTGGTGATCACGGATTCTGGCGGCGTACAGGAGGAGACCAGCTTTCTGGGAGTCCCATGTTTAACGCTCCGGGAGAATACTGAGCGCCCCATCACTGTGACCCTGGGCACGAATCTTGTGATTGGACGGGACATCGCAAGGATGAAACAGGAAGTGCGCCGAATTCTCCACGGGGAAAAGAAAACCAATTCGCCGATCCCCCTCTGGGATGGGCACGCTGCCGAGCGCATTGCCGAGGTGGCGCTCACCGCCACCTAACGCTTTCCTATGCACTTCTGACCCCAATTTTGGCCGGTTTTTGCAGAGTGCAGTTGCATCCGGCTGGAGTAATATGTTAAGTGCTATGCCTCTTGAGGCGGGTATATTCTCGCACTCGGGTCCACAAAGCCGGCCATGGAGCGAGCGCCGGCTAAGGATTCGCCACAAAGTCCACTCGCCTGCCTACGCGACCCGAGATCACGATTCAAGTTTCATCCTGCCCCATCTGAATGAAATTGTGGACATCGGGGAAGGCGGCATGTGCTTCCAGAACTCCTCCCGATTGGAGCCTGGTTCCAGCCTGAAGATGTGTCTGGATCTTTCCGAGACCAAGGCCCACGTTGAAGCGGACGGAGAAATCGTCTGGTCCGACGATTCAGGGCGCACCGGCGTACGTTTCCAAAAAATGTCCAGGGAATCCCTGCAACACCTCCGGCAGTGGTTGTTTGTCAATAACGTCATTGCTTATGCGACTCACGCACGTTCCGCGGCACGTGACAAGCCCGACTCCCTTGCTTTTCCCGAACCGGCGGAATACCACGCGCCGTTGTTGCCAGACCATACTTGCGCGCTGATCGCGGTTGCGGCCATTGACAGGGAAGTGACCGCGCTGGGCATGGATGTGGATGGAGCTTTGCAGATGATCGCGGACCGCGCCCTCGCTTTAGCGAGGGCCACAGGCGCGGCGATCGCTCTTTCCGGCGGGGAAACCATGATTTGCCGGGCCAGCTCTGGATCGGACGCGCCACCGGCCGGCGCAATCCTCACGGCGGGATCGGGTTTTTCGGGAGAGTGCGTGCGTACCGGCCAGCTCTTGCACTGTGAAGATTCGGAAACGGATTCACGTGTGGACCGGGCGAGCAGTAAGGCGTTAGGGGTCCGTTCCATGATCGCCGCTCCTGTCCGGGTGGAAGGTTCGGTACACGGAATTCTGGAGGTTTTTTCTCCACAGGCCCACATTTTTACGGATTCGGATCAAGAGATTTTGCAGCGCCTGGCGGACATCGTTTCCCAGGCGATCACGCGCGCGGAATCGAGGGCGCGCGGCGTCCCGGAGGCATTGCCGGACTCAGCGTACGAGAGCGATGAGCCCGCCGGGTCTTCGCGACTCTTGCGGCTTCTGGTGGCGCTGGCTGCGACGGTCATCATTTCAGCTTTGGCGTTAGTGGTGATTCCACGAGTGCGCAGCAAAGCCGGTGATTCGCGTCTGGCGGCCCAGACTCAGCTTCCCGCAGCTTCCGGCGCAAATCGGAGTGTTCCGGTAGCGAATTTACCCGAAGGCGTGGATGATCTGCGCCGCCTGGCGGAACAAGAAGACGTCACCGCCCAATTTGCGCTGGGGGCCCGTTACGCGACCGGCGATGATAAGGTGAAGCAGAATTATACGGAAGCGGCACGCTGGTTCTTGCGCGCGGCTGACCAGGGGGACGTTAAGGCCCAATCCGTTCTAGCCGCGTACTACTGGGACGGAACCGGTGTTCCGAAGGACCTAGGCAGGGCCTATTTCTGGGCGATTCTGGCGCGCGCGAACCAGGATGAACCCAGCAAGATCCGCGCGGCGGAATTGGAGTCACGGCTTGGCGATAGCGAAAAATTTGCCATTCAGCAACAAGCCGACGACTGGATCAAACAGCATAGTCTCGGTATCACTTCGGCCGCGTCGCGGTAGCTTGGTGGTGGCGCAGTTTGACCAAGAATTGTTCTGTCACTCCGCCGGTTCGCGCGGGCATGTTCACGCTGCGGGAAGTCCTCGACGCACGGGTCCGGGAGGGTCAACTCTACGAAAAGTTAGACCGTAACCGGGTGCGTTGTTACGCGTGCGGCCATTGTTGTCCCATCCCTGACGGGCAGCCGGGCGTGTGCAAGGTCCGCTACAACCGCGGGGGGACGCTTTTTGTCCCCTGGGGATATGTGGGCGGCGTTCAGTGCGATCCTATCGAAAAAAAACCTTTCTTTCATGCCTACCCCGGAGCTCTCGCTTACAGTTTCGGGATGCTGGGCTGCGACTTGCACTGTGGCTACTGCCAGAACTGGGTGACATCCCAAGCCCTGCGTGACCCGAACGCGATTTCCCCGCCGCTCCAGGTTTCGCCGGAGGAGTTGGTCCAGGACGCCCTGCGGCAGGGGGCAAAAGTTCTAGTCAGCACCTATAACGAGCCTCTGATCACCAGCGAATGGGCGGTGGCGGTGTTCAAACAGGCCAAGGCGGCGGGCCTGATTACCGGCTTCGTTTCCAATGGAAACGGGACCCCGCAGGCGCTTGAATACCTGCGGCCATGGGTGGATCTCTACAAGGTGGATCTCAAGAGTTTCGACGACCGCCACTATCACCAACGGGGAGGCCGGCTTGGCCCGATTCTTGAAACGGTCCGCGGCCTGCACAAAATGGGGTTATGGCTCGAGCTGGTTACGTTGTTAATTCCCGGCTTCAATGATTCGGAAGATGAGCTGCACCGCCTAACCGAATTTATTGCCGGGGTATCGGTCGACCTCCCCTGGCATGTGACCGCATTTCACAAAGACTACAAGATGGATGACCCGGAAAACACCCGCCCGGAAGATCTGCTGCGCGCGGCCGCGATCGGAAAGAAAGCCGGACTGCGCTATATCTATGCCGGGAATTTACCGGGACAGGTGGGTGATCTGGAAAATACGAAGTGCTACAAGTGCGGCGAAACCTTGGTCCGCCGGTGCGGATACCTGATACGAGACTACCGCATCACCTCCGAAGGACGCTGTCCGAATTGCGGCGAGGGCCTCCCTGGCCGCTGGGCGAGGAACTTCAGCGGTCCGGTGGCAGACTCTGCTTTCTCATCACAGCGCCCCTCGCGTTTGGTTACAATCCTCAATTAGCAAAAAGCCACCCCATGAGAAAGCCGCCTATCGCCACGCTGGTGTGCCTGCTCTGTCTTTTAGCGGGCTGCTCGCCACGCGATTTTCTCACCCGGCGGTTAGCGGCCGACCTGATCGAAGCTTCCGATGCTTTCAAAGCTACACAACGGTTCTGGATGCGCACCGGCGCGGTCTCCAATAAAGATTATGTTTCGCCGGAGTATCTGGTGTTGCAAAGGCATGGATGGATCAATGCCGCGAATACGCCCTGTCCACCGCAGATTGGTCCGCCGCCTTGCTGGGACGTGGCTTTGACCCCGCTCGGGGTTGAAACCTTCCGCAACCTGATTCAAGGCAATGCCGGAGAATCCAACTATTTCAGCGTTCCCGCCGCCCGGCGCCAATTGGTTGCGGTAAACGGAATCAGCAAAGAGGAACCGTTGGCCGAAGCGGATTTTGTCTGGAAATGGGCGCCTTTGAATGAAGTCGGTGTGGCCTTTTATGGAGACGGTGTGCAATACACCTCCACCGTCGGTTTCCGCAAATACGACGATGGCTGGCGCGTGATCGAATCTACACAGCCCAAGCACTATCCGAGCATGGATGAAGCCCTGAAAGACGCGGCGTCAACCCAATGATCGCGGCCCCGCCAGCCTGGCTCCACAAGCTGGCGAACTGGCTTACCCTTCGCCGAATCCGCGCGCATGCCATGATTCTGGCCGTCTGCCTGTGGTCGGCTGCGATTGCCGATTTTTCAACCTTCGGTTTGATGGACCGGGCAGGCAATATCAAGTTCCAGGATTTTATGGTGTTCTATGTCGCGGGGAAATTGGTCCGCCAGCATCGCCCCGGCGAACTCTTCGATTCTCAGGCAAAAGCGCGAGAGACCGCGGCCATATTGGGGCGCCCAGCACCCATCCGCCTGCCAGATGTGTATGGGCCGCAGGTTGGGCTTTTGTTCTCACCCCTCAGCCGGACGCCTTTTCTGGTAGCTGCTTCGCTTTGGGTTGGGACCAGCGTCCTGGCTTATGGGTTGTGTTGCCGCTGGATTTGGCTGGCTTGTTCGAGTTTGCATGCCAGTCGAGGCCTGTTCCTGCCACTGCTTCTGGCCTTTCCTCCGTTCTTCCATTTTGTGGTCCGCGGGCAACTCTCCAGCATGGTGTTGCTGTGTTTTGTGCTCGCGTTCTTTGCATTTCGCTCAGGAAACAGCAGGCTTGCAGGGCTGGCGTTGGGATCGTTAATTTTCAAGCCACAGTTTCTGGTTGGGGTTGTGATCGTCTTGCTGTGCAGTGGGGCCTGGAAGAGCTTGACCGGAGTAATCGCAGGCTGCATCGCGCAACTGGGGATGGCGTGGGCATATTTTGGGACGGCGGTGATGCGCGCGTATGCGAGGATGCTCGTGCAGCTCCCGCACATGACGGCAAGCCTGGAGCCGGGCGTTGCCCCCACGCAGATGCATTCGTTGCGTTCCTTTTGGATACTGATATTTCCCTGGCCGGAAGTGTCCGTGGTCCTCTATGTACTGAGCTCCGTCGCAGTCTTGCTGGTCGCAATCCGAGCATGGCGTTCCCGCGGCCCGCTCCCCTTGCGCTTTTCCGCAATGGTGTTGGCCGCGGTGCTGGCCAACCCGCATCTGTTTGTCTACGATCTGCTCGTGCTTGCTCCGGTGTTTCTTCTGATCATGGACTGGAGTGTGCAGCACCGTGAAAACCCGTGGTCTTCGGGTTTGCGCCCTCTGCTATATCTTGCCTTCCTGTTGCCCTTGTTTGGACCGCTGACAATCTGGACCCATGTGCAGTTGTCGGTGATCGTGTTTGTAGGATTGTTGGTGGTTCTGGCGTCTGTTTTGAGCGAGCAGGATATGCCGACTAGTTTGCGGGAGTCGAAACGCTAACGGGCGGGCGAAGGGTCAGCGCGCGGCCGATTTTGCGGCCGCGCTGGCCATGGTAACTTTGTGTTGTGTCGCCACGTAGCGTGCGATGCCTTTATAGAGCGCTTCGGCGATCCGTTGGCGGTAGGCCGAGTGCTTGAGGCTTTTCTCGTCGGCAGGGCTGCTGACGAATGAAACTTCCGCCAGAATCGCCGGCATGGTCGTACCGGTAAGAACTACGTAAGCAGCCTTTTTGACGCCGCGGTCGTTGATCCCCGGATTCTCCCTGGCCACCCCCGCATACAGAGCGGTTTGTACGCTCGTGGCAAGCTGCTGGGATTGCGTCGCCTTTTCCCGAATATCGACATTTGTCCAATCGACTTGCTGGACCGCGTTGCCGGCGCCAGGGATGCGCGCGTTGAGCGAAGAGTAAGTATTGGAATAGTAAGTCTCCACCCCGCGCGCCGAAGGGGTATCGCTATAGTTGGCGTGAATGGAAACAAAAAAATCCGCTTGCGCGAGATTGGCGATCTCCGCCCTTTTTTCCAGCGGCACATAGGTGTCATCGTGCCGGGTATAGACGATCTCTCCCCCCAGCCTGCCGGCGATCAACTTGCCCAGCCGTGCCACGATATCCAGGGCCAGATCTTTTTCCATCAGCCCGCGGCGGCCGATGGTCCCTTCATCCCAGCCGCCATGCCCGGCATCAAGCGCCACTCTGAACTTCGCGACTTGCATTTTGGCGGGCGGCTTGTCCGCATGAGAACCGGGAGCAGGGACTACCACCACCGCGGTCGCGGGAGATTGGACCCCTTCCGGCTGTGCCTTGGGCTGAGCGGGCGCGAACAGTTCCGAGCTTGACTTGGCCGGCGCCGGTGAATCCGGGCCATGTAACTCGACCTCGAGGCGCTCGGGGTTTTGGTTGTAGCGTATGGTGTAACTTGGGCTGTTTTTCGTGTCCAGCACGATGCGCGTAGTTCCCGGTATTGGCTGGGCCACGCGGACCCGCAGAAGGAAGGCGTCCCCTACCTCCACAGTCTTTCCCACCAGGCTGTGTTCCAGCGTGGTGTCGGGCAGATCAAAATAAATACGATCGGGCGCGGAGAGAAGATGCTCCTGGCACTGCACATGATCCTGCAGATCAATGACCACCGTGCTCGAAGTAGCTGAGGACCAATGACGAATCCCCGTCACCGCGATCGGCCCATCGCTTTTGTCGGAGGCTGTATCTTGCGTGGCAGCCGGTGCCGCCGGTGCTACTGGAACTTGCGGAGAACTGGTTGCACTTAGCTTTGGGGTGTGACTCGCGCGTAACTTCCACCAAACGCCGGTCCCCGCCAGCATCGCCAGCAGCACAATCCCGAGAGCGATCTTCAACCCCGGTTGAGATGCGCGCGGAGGCTCCTCCCTCTGCAAGCACAGGGCGGGAAGCGGTTCTGCAACCACGGGCGAAACACTGTCGCGGATTGCCTCAGCCTGTGGCGGAACCACTGAGGTTGTTGCGGCCGCGACGATCTCCTGTGAAACGCTTGCGCCTGGAAGTTCTTCCGCAACGGATGGGACCCGCGGTTGAACCGCAACCGGGCGGTCCTGTTCCTCCGGCTTCATCGCCCCAAGAATCAACTCGGCAAGCAAATTCAAGCTGCGGATGCTGCTGTCCTGAAATGCGTACGGCTTGTTGGAAAAAGCCTCAATCAGCCCGACGGTCCCGTTCCGCCCAACCAGCGGTACGGCGACCATGGAACGGGTCCCCAGTCGCCTTGCCGCTTGCACGTTGACTCGCGTGTCGCTTTCGGTGTCGTCACAACGAACGATTTGCCCCGTACGGAAGCAGGCCCCAGAAAATCCTGAATTTGGATTGAGCTTGGCGCGTTTGTCTGGAGCAATCGTTCCCGAGGATGCGCGGCAGATAATTTCACCGCTGTCCGCCAAGGCAATCGCTACGCCATTGGCTCCGGTCAGGGCCACCGCCCGATCGGCCACCAATTGCAGCACCTCATCCAGAACGAACTCTTCGATTCGTCCGCGCGAGGGTGGTGTTGTCTCGGCCTTCTGCCGCAGGACCTGGTCGTGCAATGCGGAAAAAGCCAGCAAAGCCTGCAAAGCCTCGTGCCCGGTTCCGCCTGGAGGGCCAAAACCGGTTGGCGTAGCGTTGGCTGGCGCCGTGTGCCAGTGAAATCCCAAATGCACGTTGTTGGGGCTCGCGCTCATGGACCTAAATGATGGCCTTTTGGAAACCGGGGGACGTAGGTTTCACACCTTACGTTACAAGGGTTTGCAGGCAATCGCAACAACTTCTCGTAGCACGAAGGACTGGGCGTTCCAATATGAACCTTTGTAAGTGCGGAAATGAACAGTTGCAGGCGCGTCCTATCCCAGATACTCTTAAAACTACCAGGTTGTAAACAGGGCTGTGGTCGAGAAGCAAAAACCAAGTAAGCGGGGCTGGTTTTGGCCCTTAGGGCTGGTGGCTACCGGCTTCGCGGGTGCTGCGGTCGTACTTCTGCGTGGTTGCTGGCATGGCAAGATGAGCTGGCCGGTCCGCTCACAGGAACACTCCTATCAAGTCTGTTTGGGCTGTGGGATCAAGCGTTTATTCGACGAGAAAGCCTTCCGCGCTTACGGTCCGTACAGTTACGATCTCAACCGGCTGATTGCCCTGGAACGTTCCCGAGTGACGCCAATTCCACTCGAACCCCATCCTTCGGAGCGGCGCACCGCTTCCTGATCGCCGTTATGGCTAAGGATTGGAATTTACAGATTAGCTCAGATCTCGCGACTGGAAGTAGCGCTGTTCCACCCAGAGATCGAGTTTCTTCACCAAGCGTGATTCCATCCGCATGAATCGCACGCCTGCGTTGCCCTGGCTGTCCGCCCAAGCGACTTTCCCTTCAGCGTGGATTGCGGATCTCATGGCGGGTAAGGAAAAATTGACCCGAATATCTTCCGCGAACGAAAGGGGCTTGCTGGATACGATTTTTATGCCACCCTTGCTGATATTGACCACGCGCGCCTTCATTCGTTTCCCGGTATCACGAGTTACGAAGGCGGAAAGGCTCAGCGATTCCCGGTAGTAGCGTAAGCGTTCGTTCATAATCAAATTGCGCGCGGCGGACAGAGTATGGACGGCCCGTTCCACCGAGACTGGCTTTTCCACGACGAAAGTCGCCCCGGTGCCGATGAGCCCGCTCTTGCGGGGCGATCCGCTGGCAATCAACACCGGCGCCGAGCCCGGCAGCGATGTGCGCAATTTGCGCATGAAATTCCGCGTTCCCTCGGAATCGCAATCCACAATGACGGCGTCCACTTTTGATTTTTTTAGACGCACCCAGGCGCGTTCCAGCTCGGATTCGACGTCAACGTCAATGTGAAGCCCACTGAGGATGCATTCCAGCACGCTGACTTCCTGCCAGTCGCGGGAGATGATCATGGATGAGAGAGACATTAAGGGACACTGTAGTCTGGGCCGGGCGGTTTCCTAAGATCACTAAAGTAATGCGGGATTGAGTCTTCTCAATTTGTCATTCCGGCGGTTCGCGTGGCGAAGAGAAGGAATCTGCTAATGGCTGGCAGTGCGGCGATGCATGAAAACAGCAGGTTCCTCCTTGCTGCTGCGCTCCTCGTAGGAATGACAAATCAGGTTAAGTTTTGATTTGAGATTTGTACCACTCGACTGTCCGCCGCAGGCCTTCCTCAAACTCAACCTGCGTTTTATATCCAAGATGTTTTTCCGCCAGGGTCAAATCCGCAAGCGAGTGTTTGATGTCGCCATCGCGTTCGGGGCCGTGTTTGACTCCGCCTTCGTAACCCGTAAGCCGTTTGAGAATTTGAAAGGTTGCGTTCAGGTCGATGCGTCTTCCGGTCGCGCAGTTGAACACCCTTCCTGCAACGTCTGTGGCCGGCGCTTTGCAGGCCAGCAGGTTGGCGCTCACCGCGTTGTCGATGTAAGTAAAATCCCGGCTTTGCGTGCCGTCGCCGAAGATGGTCGGTGGTTGACCCTTCAACATTTGCATCGTGAATTGGGCCAGGACGCCGGAATACTGAGAGGAGGGGTCCTGGCGAGGGCCGAAAATGTTGAAATAGCGCAGGCCCACTGTTTCCAGTCCATAGCAGCGGAAGAACGAAATCGTGTAATGCTCCCCGGCCAGCTTGGCGACCGCGTAAGGCGAGATGGGGTTGGGCGTCATGTCCTCGCATTTCGGCAGGGTCGGAGTGTCTCCGTAGGCCGAGGAAGATGCCGCGTAGACCACGCGCTTGACTTGGGCATCGCGCGCGGCCACCAGCAGGTTAAGGGTCCCATCCACGTTGGCGCGGTTGCTGGCCACGGGATCGAGCACGGACTTTGCCACCGAAGGGAGCGCAGCCTGGTGAAAGATAAAATCCACGCCGCGGCAAACCTCGTTGAGCGCCGCGGTGTCGAGTAAATCCGCCTCCCGGAAATCGATCTGTTCCAGGATTTCGGCGAGGTTTTCACGTTTTCCGGTGGAAAAATTATCGATGCCGCGGACATTGTCCCCCTGCGCTAAAACCGCCCGTGCCAGCGCCGATCCAATGAAACCTGCAACCCCTGTGACTAGATAAGTGGCCATGCGCCGTCCATCATAAGGGATCGCGGAACGCGAAAAAATGCATGCTTAGGGACCATCCCTTAACGTTATACCAATTCGGCCGGCCCATGATTGACGGCATTGCGAATTTCCTGCCAAAGTTGCTCGCGTCCCATGCCGGTCTTGGCGGAGTAGTGGACTACACGCAGGTCCTCCAGCTCACTCGCCAATTCTTTCGTCGTGCCGCGCAGCTTGTTCGAGGACAAGCGGTCGCTCTTGGTGGCGACAATTAGCGTTTGCCGCTTTGCCGCTTGCAGAAATTGGAGAAGCTGTTTATCGCTCGCTTGCGGCGGAACATTGGGGTCCACCAGCACCAGGCAAAGGGCGAGCGTCGGACGATCGGTCAAATAGGGATCGATGAAACCGGGCCAATGCGCCGAAATGTCCCGGGGCACGCGGGAATAACCATAGCCCGGAAGGTCCGCGAAAACTACCTCCGGCTGGGGTTTTCCCGGCCAGCGCACTTCGAAAAAATTAATGGCCTGGGTACGGCCTGGGGTGGAACTGGTCTTGGCGATTTTCGTGCCCAGCAGGGAATTGATCAGGCTCGATTTGCCGACGTTGGAGCGCCCAAGAAACGCGATCTCCGGCAGATTCGGCTCGGGGAAGTGGGCAACGCTGGTTGCCGACAAAAGAAATCGCGCCAGGACTCGCATACGCTAGTTTGCAGGCTGTAGTGAAAAGTTGCAAGAAGGGGAGGTCAACTCAAACCCAGCGGCCGTTTGCTGTCGGATACGTCTTTTTCCTGGAGGGGACGGGAGCGGTGCCATAGGTAGAGACCTCCCGCCACTGCAATGCCGATTCCCAAGCTGATGAGGAAAAACCAGCGATACGCGGGATAAGCCACCAGCAGCGCTACAACCACCGCTGCGGCCACAATCACCCCGACAGGACCCTTGAAAATAGAGGAACCCATGACGCAACCTTTATTTTACCCGCATTTGTGGACCGAACCGAGAATTGAGAACCAGGAACTGAAAACTGAAATATTATGACCTATTGATGCGCGGCGGGAGGCTCCGGTGAAGGAGTAATGGTAGTGATCGGTTCGACGGCATCATCGATGTGCGGTAGAGGCTGTTCGAGCGCGATGGCCAGGACCTGGTCCACGGTTTCGACAAAGTGCAGCTTCATCGCCGTCCGCAGATTTTCCGGGACCTCGGCCAGGTCCTTCTCGTTGTCTTTTGGCAGGATGACTTCAAACAGTCCGGCGCGATGCGCGGCCAGCAGTTTTTCCTTCAGTCCACCGATGGGCAGCACCTTGCCGCGCAGGGTGATCTCACCCGTCATGGTCACATCA
>CAZETZ010000094.1:0-12477 GCA_964514735.1 uncultured Acidobacteriaceae bacterium
ACCACGCTTCTGGAAAAGCATTACAAGGACATGCAGGATTGCGAGTTCACCATTCAGGACGGCACACTGTACATGCTGCAAACGCGCAACGGAAAACGTACCGGACGTGCTGCCGTGCGAGTTGCCATCCAGATGGTGGAAGAAGGTTTGATCACCAAAGAAGAGGCCATCTTCCGCGTTGAGCCGAACCAGTTGTACGACTTCCTAGTTCCACGGCTCGATGAGAAGAAGACCAAAGTAGAAGTGCTGGCGACGGGACTACCGGCTTCACCTGGTGCGGCTGTCGGACAAATCGTATTCACCGCTGATGAAGCTGTCGAGAAAGCGAACGGCGGAAAGAACCCTGTGATTCTGGTTCGCGCTGAAACCACACCGGAAGACATTCACGGTATGGAAGTCGCGGCGGGCATTCTCACCTCGCGTGGCGGCATGACCAGCCACGCTGCGGTCGTTACTCGCGGCATGGGCAAGTGCTGCGTCGCTGGCGCTGGCGACATCCACGTGGATGAAAAGAAACGTGAGATGAACGTGAAAGGCCAGACCTTCAAAGCCGGCGACTGGATTTCGCTCGACGGCACCACCGGCCGCGTAATTAAAGGCAAGCTGGGAACTTTGGAAGCCTCACCGGACGATCCAGAGTTGCAGAAGCTGATGAGCTGGTCCGAACCCTTCCGCACCATGAAAGTCCGCGCCAACGCTGACATTCCACGCGATGCCATTCAGGCCCGCACGTTCGGAGCAGAAGGCATCGGGCTCTGCCGTACCGAGCATATGTTCTTCGGCGAAAAGAAACTGCCGCATATGCGCGCCATGATTCTGGCCAGCACGGAAAAAGACCGCCGCGCGGCCCTGAAGAAGTTGTTGCCGCTCCAGCGCAAAGACTTTGATGGCGTCTTCAAGGCCATGGACGGATTCCCGGTCACCATCCGCCTGCTGGATCCTCCGTTGCACGAATTCCTGCCGCGCCGCGAAGATTTGATGGTTGAAATCGCGGTGCTGGAAGCAACCAAGCCGAAAGCCCCGAAACTCAAAGAACTGCACAAACTGCTCCGTCGCGTGGAAGAGTTGCACGAGTTCAATCCCATGCTCGGGCACCGTGGCTGCCGTCTCGGCATCACCTATCCCGAGATCACCGAGATGCAGGCGCGCGCGATCTTCGAAGCGGCGCTCGATTGCCAGAAAGCCGGCAAGAAAGTTCTGCCCGAGGTCATGATCCCACTGACCGCAACTTTGAAGGAAATGCAGAACCAAGCGGCCATCGTTCGCCGCGTGGCTGATGAAGTCTTCAAAGAGAAGGGTTCGAAGATCGACTACATGGTCGGCACCATGATCGAACTGCCTCGCGCTGCTCTGGTCGCGGACGAGATCGCCAAGGAAGCCGAGTTCTTCTCCTTCGGCACCAACGACCTCACTCAAACCACGTTCGGCTTCTCGCGCGACGACGTCAACAAGGTGCTCCCGACTTACATCGCGGAAGGCATCCTGAAGCAGGATCCGTTCGCGGTGCTCGATCAGGAAGGCGTCGGACAGTTAGTGAAACTCGCCACCGAGCGCGGACGCAAGTCTCGTTCCAACTTGAAAGTCGGAATCTGCGGCGAACACGGCGGCGAACCATCGTCAGTCGAGTTCTGCTACAAGACCGGCTTGAACTATGTCTCCTGCTCACCGTTCCGTGTGCTGACAGCACGTTTGGCGGCGGCGCAGGCTGGTGCTTCCGACAAGTTGAAAGTTGAAGGTGGCAGAACCAAGTAAAAGCTTAACCACAGAAAACACTGAGGGGGCACAGAGTTTCACAGAGGAAATCGGAATACTCTGTGTTTCTCTGTGCCGTCTGTGGTTTTAGGTTTTTTTACTTGCAAGTCAGCGGGGCCGGATCGGGCAGCACCCAGATGTCCGGAAAGCTGTAGGCCCCAGCCAGCGCATCCGAAGGTGACTTTCGCTCAAACCACTGTAGGGTGGCCTCATTTTGCAGTGTATAAATCCGCGCATTTTCCCCAGTACCAACCACTTGTTGATGCAACTGAACATGCGCTGGAGCGTCTTCAATCGCATCTCCCACTTCGATAAAGCTCTGGAAACAACGGTTGTGATCGAACTGGTCTCCCCACAAAAGTGTCCGGCTGCTGAGTTTCCCCAGGAAAGCATCATGAATGGTTTCCGCAACTTCATGGCTTAGTGTTGCCGTGTCCGGCGATGGGATGGTAAACAGGTCCTCTACGTCAACCAACCACGAGGTATAGGTGAAAACATTTTCCTGGCTCTTGGCCTCGCGGAAAATAGCATCGTGGTAGCCGAATGCGTCTTCTTCCAATGCGTTGTAGGTTACAAAGATTACATATTGATCGGGAGAATACGCCCCACTCTGCATCGCGGCAAAAATAGGATCATCAATTGCGCTGTCACGGACCACTGCCAGCAGTTTGCCAGACTTTGCCCGAAAAACCTGAGAAGCCCCGGCAGCCACGGTAATGTCCATCGTCGGACCAACCGCAGGCATAAGTATGGTGTGCCAGTTTTGAGCAGCAAGAGGGAATTCGGCTCGCAACATGGCGTCGCCAAATTGCTGGAACCCGGTAATGTAGTTGGACGCGCGAAATATCGGACTTCGCAAGATTTGTCCTACACTGTGAGTGGCGTCAAGGACCAGGGGCGATCTGCCGTTCTCTGAGAAATCTGAAATCGTCAGCCGTATTGGCACGATCAAGGTCTTGATCTCGGTAGTGCCACCAGCTTCAGGCCTGCCGCCAAGAACCGTGTAGTGGTATCGCTTCTTGCCGATAAAGTAAGAGCCTTGCCAATGAGGCAAGGTCTGCAAGCTTCCGGAATCGAGAGCAGCGTCCACTTTCTGCCGCTCCTGGAGAGAATGCCGCGATGACAGGCTGGACTGGCGAGAATCGGAAGGCAATTGCCGGAGCATAGCCTCAGCTCCAATAGGCTGCTTAAACTGCGCCTGCGCGACCCAGACAGAAACCCCCAAGAAACAAACGAGGATCAAGCACGAGCGCATTCCACAGCGGGAGGGAAAACCTTGCATTCACTTTCTCCAGAACGGGTGGGGAGACGAATGAACGGATGTTATCTGGCTATGAAGGCGGCAGTCAAGGAGCCCAGGTGGAGATACCCTAAGGCGATGCCATTTGAAAAACGAACTATTGCACTTTCTGTAGGCGGGAAATTAATTTCTGCGCCAGATTTTCCTCCGATTCGGACCACAACAATCGGGCGCTGGCGCCGGAGTTTTTCTCGATCATCGTGGTGAAATCGATTAATTTTTGAACATTGCTTCGGATTTTCCCTTCCACTTCACCAGTGAGCTGAACTTCTTCCTGAAGAAATAATGAATCAAGGCCGAAATCAATTTGGATGTGGCCTTCTTGCTCGTAAGCGCCCTCGTCAAATTCCGGTCCATAAGCAATGAACTTCACCAGAGAGGGTTGCAGAGTCCATTGTTTGTTGTCGGCCGAAGGAATCCAAAGGTCCCAAGCTGCCTCGAACAAATATGCATAGTCCTCATGCAATAGATCGGACGCGATAAGAATCGCTTGCTCAGTTGCAACTCCAGGATTGAATCGCTGTTCCAGCACCGTCGCCTCATTCCACGAAACCGGATGCAGAGACATATAGGTAACACCCGGCCGTTGTGCAGAAAAAGGGAACTGCTGCATCACCGCGAGAGCACGAGGAAGCAATTCATCCAACTCCAAATTTGGGAACCAGAGACTGAGGTAAAGAGGATCGGCCATATTCAGGGGGAAACGCAATGCACGTAATATCCCATTGTAAAATGAATCTACGCGCTGCGGCTTTTGACACCTTATATATGCGCTGCTACCATCAAAAAGCTACTGTTTTTATCCTTCTCTTGAGATCGTCCCCGTCGTCTAGCCTGGCCTAGGACATCGCCCTTTCACGGCGGTAACACGGGTTCAAATCCCGTCGGGGACGCCAAATAGTTTCAACGATTTAGCGGTCGTCCTATTTTTCGTAGGCACAAATAGGCACAGCCTTAAGCACAGCGTTCTCAGGTGCCGATCCCAGTTGCGCGAATCAGCCGGACAACGTTACTTTGTGCCTTCCGTTTGTGAGGCGTGACCGCTTGCGTATAGGCCCCGCGTCGGCCAACACCGCCGCAAAGTCCGCAAGGCCTGAGGGAATTCCGCTGGCATCAAAGAAAAAGACATTTTGCGCGTATCCTACACCACCAACCAGCGGATGCAGTCGCCGATAGTCTGCCCCGAATTTCAGTGTGTGCGAACCAGCCAGGAACGATAGGTTGTCTACTATGTTGAACTGGGGTTGTAAGTTCGGCATTCTGGCCCACGGTCAAGGTCGTCCGGCGCGAGCCGCTCTTTACCAACACTTCACTCTATGCGCAGGGTTCCTGGCGTATTTCTTCGAGGCTGACATTAATGTTACGGGCCAAGACTGTGTTGCCACCTTCGCGGTTCCGTGTCCAGGCGGAAAGGGCTTTAATCCCGCGGCATTCGTCCCACCATCCGGAACAGCACAAGGTGCGTTGGGCAGAAATGTGTTGCGAGGTTTCTCATTCTTCCAACTCGATACCACGGTACCGCGGCAGTTCAACCTGACAGAAAGATTGAACCTGCAATTTCGGGCTGACTTCTTCAATATTCTCAACCACCCGAATTTCGCGAGCCCCGATCCAACACTTTCCGATTCCACCTTCGGCAGATCCATCTCGACGTTTGGTCAGGGACTGGGAGGCGGCGGAGCGGACGGCGGATTCAATCCTCTGTATCAGTCTGGCGGTGCACGCTCGATTCAGATGTCGTTGAAGTTGCATTCTAATATAAGGCAGCTTGTATTCCACTGAGAGTAGGCACTTGTACCAGGCCTTCTAAAAAAGATATTTCTTTCAGACTCGGCACAGTTCGGGAAGAACAATGCGAGAATTGTGCCCACAGTCGATTCTGTTTGATTGTTCAAAGACAAGTTGACGAGCGCGATCATCGGTCCTAAGGGTGGGCTCCCGTGGATGAACAGGTTGTCAGGTGGGTAGATCAGTCAATCGTCACAGGTCGCAAGCGTGCGCCCAAGGCTGATTTGGGCAAACTCTCCGATGCGGAGCTGATGGACCGATTGAAGGACGGTGAGCCGGAGGCGCTGTCATATTTGTTTGACCGGTATCACCGCTTAGTTTTGCGGATCGCATCGAAGCTGGTCCGTGACCGGGCGGAAGCCGAAGATGTGATGCAGGAAGTTTTCTTTGAGGTTTATCGTGTCGCCGGGCGCTTCGATCCTACGAAAGGGACTGCCAAAAGCTGGATTGTACAGTTTGCCTATCACAAGGGAATTAATCGCAGAAAATATCTGGCATTGCGCGGCGTGTTTGAAGATCAGCAGATTGCGGCTTTCGATCCTGACGAGACATCTTATTCTCCCCATGACAACAATGGTCATTCTTTGCAAGACACTTTGACGATTCTACGTAAGGGCCTGGCTTCCCTGACTTCGCGGCAAAGAGAGGTTGTCGAGTTGGTTTGTTTCGAAGGGTTCTCATTGCGCGAGATTGCGGAGCGCACGAAGGAGTCTCTGGGCAACGTGCGCCATCATTATTATCGCGGCATCGATAAGCTGAGAGAGATTGTGAATGGGAATTCATCTGCGAACAACGGAGGACGCGGCGGCAATTCAGGAGGTGGAAAATGAAGAGCAGCATCTCGGAACACGCGCACTTTGAAGAATTGCGCGCTCTGGCAGCAATTGGAGAAATCTCCCCGGCTGAGTATCAGGAATTATCGGACCACATAGCGGTATGCGCAGTTTGCCGCGAAGCCTATGGCGAACTCACCTGTCTTACTCACAGTCAGTTACCGCTGGTAGCGGCGGAGAAATTACAGACCCCCAAACTTTCCGACGCTTTGGCCCGCATAGCAGGCCATGACTATAAGGCACGCTTTGCCGCACGCGCATTGGAGCATGGACTTGA
Source organism: uncultured Acidobacteriaceae bacterium (assembly GCA_964514735.1). Taxonomy (GTDB): domain Bacteria; phylum Acidobacteriota; class Terriglobia; order Terriglobales; family Acidobacteriaceae; genus CAWBXL01. The sequence goes on from CAZETZ010000094.1 coordinate 5,951, forward strand.
AATCTCAAGCGGAAAATCACCGGCATTCTCGTTTCCGCGGTTGTCCTATCAGCAAGCCTCGATTGCAGCAATTATTGTGCTCGTCGTAACTGTCGGGACCATGTGGCGCAACTCCTGGATTACGAATGCCCGCTACATGGAAGTAACAGCGCATGTTTCAAAGCTCTCGCAACAGAACGCTATTTTGCAGGAACAAGTTCAGGCGCTGTCGCAGGAAAGGCGGGTTATTGCAAGCAATCCGTCAAAAGCACTCAATGACAGCAATGACACAGCCAGCCATCTGCGGGATTTGGAGGATCGGATAAGACGCGACGACCTCGCCCTGCAAAATTTGGCCGCACAAGTAAGCACTGCCAATGAGCAGCAGGCACAAACAGAACAAAAGCTGCGCGGTACGGAGCAAACTCTTCTGGCTGCCAACCAGCAAATAGCTGAACTCCGCGAGTCTCATACAGAGAATGACGCAGCGGCTGCCGGCCGCGAAGTTCAACTCGCCGAGCTATCTCGACAGGTCAAAGACCAGGGCGAGGTAATCGAGAAGCAGCAGAAGCTCTTGAGCGTGGATACGGACGTGCGCAGTCTGATGGCGGCCCGCAGCCTTCATATTACCGACGTGTTCGATGTGGACGGCAAGGGCAAAAAGAAACGCGCATTCGGACGCGTGTTTTACACAGAAGACAAATCGTTGATCTTTTATGCCTTCGACTTGGACGCGCCCAAAAGCGCCGGTGACAATCATTCGTTCCAGGCCTGGGGGCAGCTTGCAGATTCATCCAATGGCGCAATCAACCTAGGGATTTTTTATGTGGATGACCCAGCGCAAAAACGGTGGATGCTCAAATTCGATAATCTTGAGGTTTTGAAGCAGGTCAGCGCTGTGTTTGTAACGGCTGAACCTCATGGCGGCAGAGAACGTCCGTCCGGCCAAAAATTGATGTACGCATATCTCGGGCACGAGCCGAACCATCCATAGGGCAAGGTGCTCAACAATTCAGTTTGGTACAACTTCGCAGCCTCAGTGGAATAAGTCAGGTAAGGAGACGCTTGCCGATGAAAATCCTGAAGGCTGTTGGTTTCTGTTTGATGGTTGTGTGGCTGGGGGCCACATCATTGCTGATTGCGCAGACAGAGACCGCAAGTCTCTCCGGCAGGGTCACGGACCCGAACGGCGCGGTTGTGCCGCATACGGTCATCGAAGCCATTGACAACGACACCAACATCAAGACGGCAACAGAAACAAACGACGAAGGGCTCTATTACATGCCTTCGCTCCGCCCAGGTAACTATCGCGTGGTCGTCAGCAAGCAAGGCTTCCGGCAGATCATCCAGGCGGATGTTGTTCTGCATGTGCAAGACGGGCTCACGCTGAATTTCGGCCTTCAGGTTGGGTCGGTCAGCGAGAGTGTCACGGTTACTGGTGGTGCGCCGCTGGTGAACACACAAGACGCCGCTGTCGGCACGATCGTGGACCGTCAATTCGTCGCCAACATCGCCCTGAACGGCCGGAGCCTCCAGCCGCTCATCGAATTGACGCCGGGCGTAGTTCCAGTGGCCACAAAGTTTTCCAACCAGGGACAGTTCTCCGTGAATGGACAACGATCGAACACGAACTACTTCACTGTGGATGGCGTTGGCGCTAACGTGCAGGCCGCCATGGGCAACAGCATTAATCAATCCGCCAATGGGTCCACACCGGCGCTGTCCGCTTCAGGTGGCACCAACAACCTGGTTTCGCTCGATGCTCTGCAAGAGTTCAGGGTATTGACTTCAACTTTCGCTCCCGAATACGGTCGGACACCGGGAGCACAAGTGTCGGTCGTCACGCGCTCGGGAACCAATCAGCTTCACGGAACACTCTTCGACTATTTCCGTAACGATGTTCTAGACGCACGCGACTGGTTCAACCACGGGCCAGGTACGACCAAGCCTGCAACCCGGCAGAATGATTTTGGCGGAGTACTGGGCGGCCCGATCATTAGGGACAAGACCTTCTTCTTTTTTTCCTACGAAGGATTGCGCTTGCGCCAGCCCAGGTTCGCTGTCAGCGATGTCCCCAGTCTAGACCTGCGGCAAACTGCTCCCACGGGTGTTCAGCCCTTTCTGAATGCCTTCCCCCAGCCCAATGGTCCGGATGAACTTGAGCCATGCGATCCGATGACCGATCCCACTTGCCCGCCCTCGGGCCAGAAACCCAACGGCTTCGCGCCGTTCAATTCCAGCTATTCGGACCCGTCAAACCTCAACGCCACTAGCATTCGCGTGGACCAAAAGCTGACCGAAAAATCGATCGTTTTTGCCCGCTACAACTATTCGCCTTCCGACTCAGGCGAACGGACCGCATTCAGCGGCGCATCGAGCCTGAACAGCCTGCTGACGACTAGATCGACAACGCAGACCTTGACGCTCGGCCACACCCAGGTATTCACCCCGGCATTGAACAACGAATTGCGTTTCAACTACAGCCGGGTGAGCGCAGGTACGTCGGTCGCGCTGGACAACTTCGGTGGTGCGGTGGTGCCGGCGGGTTCGGTCCTGTTTCCTGCTTTCACGTCGGCCTCGACGGCGCAGTTCAATTTTGGATTTTTTGTCGGTTCCCGTACTACTTTGACTGTAGGGCAGAATGCCGCGAATCTTCAGCGTCAATTCAATATTGTGGACAACTTGTCGTTTTTGATCGGTTCGCACACGTTGAGATTCGGCGCGGACATCCGGCGCCTGCATCCGCTGGTTGGTCCGGTAAGATACGCGCAAAGCGCGTATTTCTTTGACACCACGACAATTCCCTCCGGTATGGCGGACTTCGTAGCGGTCCAGGCGGACGCTGGGCCGCGCGAGCCCCTCTTTACCAACACTTCAATCTATGCGCAGGATTCCTGGCGTATTTCTTCGAGGCTGACATTAACGTACGGACTCCGCTGGGACTACAATCCACCGCCGCACGAAACCACCGGTCATGAAGCCGCTACCTTGACCGGATTGGATGATCCGGCAACCGTCGCGCTTGCGCCGCCTGGCGCCAAGCTTTATAAGGCCACACGCAACAATTTCGCGCCGCGTGTCGGCGTGGCTTATCAGTTGATGGCGAAACAAAGCTGGGAGACCGTGTTGCGGGGAGGGTTCGGGGTTTTCTACGATCTAGGCAACGGCCAGCTGGGCGATGCCTACAGGTTTGGAAGCTTCCCGTTTTCATCCGAGAAGGACCTGTTCGGTGTCCCATTTCCTCTCAGCTCAACCGATGCGACAGCGGACCCGATTGCAACTTCACCTCCTGTCAACGCTCTGATAACGGTGGCTGATCCGAATCTGAAGCTGCCCTACACCTTGCAGTGGAACTTTGCCACGGAGCAATCACTGGGAAGCAATCAGGTGCTTTCAGCCACCTATGTTGGTGCTGCTGGACGGAGGCTTCTGAGAAATCAATACCTGTACAATCCGAATCCTTCATTCATCTATCTGATCGGTATCCTGCGAAACGGCGCTACCTCGGATTATGACGCGCTGCAACTTCAGTACAAGCGGCGTTTGTCGCACGGTGTGCAGGCATTGGCATCTTATTCGTGGTCGCATTCGATTGATGATCTCTCTGTAGACAATTTCAGCTTGACCACACCTCCGAATCAGACAACCCCGGGCCAGGACCGCGGTGCATCAGACTTTGATGTGCGGCATGCCTTCTCGACTGCAGTTACATATGACATTCCTTCACGTAAGACAAATGCATTCGGAAACGCTGTGCTGCGGGGTTGGTCTCTGGATACGATTGCCAGAGCGCGCTCTGCAACGCCGGTAAATCTCGTCGGGAAGCGCAATATAGTAGGCGGGTTCTACTATGCAGTTCGCCCAGATTCGGTTCTGGGAGAGTCGTTCTACGTTACAGGCCAGGACTGCGTTGCCGCTTTTGGGGAGCCGTGTCCAGGAGGCAAAGGTTTCAATCCCGCTGCCTTCGTCGCGCCGTCTGGAACAGCACAAGGCACGCTAGGCAGAAATGTCTTGCGCGGTTTCTCATTCTTCCAACTCGATACCACCGTGCGGCGGCAGTTCAATCTGACGGAACGATGGAACCTGCAATTCCGGGCTGACTTCTTCAATATTCTCAACCACCCGAATTTCGCGAGCCCTGATCCAACACTTTCCGATTCCACCTTCGGCAGGTCCATTTCGACGTTTGGTCAGGGCTTGGGAGGTGGAGGGGCCGATGGCGGATTCAACCCGTTGTACCAGTCTGGTGGGGCGCGCTCGATCCAGACGTCGCTGAAGTTGCAGTTCTAAGTGACTGTGGTGGCGGTCGCCTCGCCCGCCCCGGTTCTCCCCCCAAATATGAATTACCTCTTAAGGCTACATATCGTCATCGCAGTATTGTCGATAGGGTTGCTCCATCCGGCTTTTTCTCAAACCAAATCCACAAGATCATCGATCACCATTGAAGACCTAGCTAACTACACGCACATCCTCAACGCTCATCTCTCTCCCGACGGCAAATGGGTTTCGTTTCTGACGTTGAAGCCATTGCTCCAAGAGAACAAATTCGATTGTGAAATATGGTTACAAAAAGCCGATCCTGGCTCATCTCCTCAAGAACTCGCGCACTTTCAGACCACGACCCAACAGACCTATTTCGATACAGGAGAGCTGAAGAACTTCGGAGGCCAATCAGCATGGTCACCCGACAGCCGACAATTGGCTTACACCAGCCGCGCTCAGGACAAAGTACAAATACGGCTGCGTGAGGTTGAGGGTGACGACGTTGTTGTTGGGGCGGATTCCCTGGAAGCAGAACTAACTCGCTGGAGCGAGGACGGCACCGCCATTCTCTTCAAAACAACAGAGGAAGAGCTTCTTCCCCCTGGCCCGGTGGACCCGTCGGTGCTGGTGACGGACGATCAGTTCTTCTGGATCGTATCCTGGGCAAAAGGCCCGTCTCCCAAGCAGAAAATCCGCACTTTTCAGTACAAAGTCGCTTCGCATGAGCTGATTGAGGTCCCCAATACAAACGAAGAGAAGAAAACCGAAGTCCTCCCCGAAACTTACAAAGACGCCAAATGGCCGGACAAGCCCAATGAAAAGAAATATGTAATCCAGCCCGCATTGTCTCCCGATAAGAAGTACGCTGTGTTTTCAGGCTTGGGCATGTATGAGCAGGATGATCATCGCAAGGCCTACCGCGACAGTTTTCTCGGCATCAAGCGCATGGGAGACGACAGTCCGCCTAAAGAGCTTCTGCATTCGCCGTTCTTCAGCGACTTCGCGCATTGGAAAGGTGACAGCAAGGAAGTCTACGCATTTCTGTTTGACGCCGAGTACACGGCAATAGTAGCTGTCGCGCCAGAGGGCGGAGAAGTCCGAGAAATAGCAAGGACCAGCAATCGCCTTCTCGACCCAAGCTGGGACAAGGATGGCAGTTCATTCGTATCTGTTCGCCAGAATACGTTCACGCCCGATGAACTGGTGAAGTTCGACCTGAAGACAAAGCAATTTGACGTGTTGACAAACCTAAATGCCAACTTCGTCAACAAAGATCGTCCCGAGGTGCGCTTCATGCGGGTGAATAATTCGCTAGGCGGGGGCATTTTCGGAAGGCTCGTGCTACCGAACGGCTACGTCAAAGGCAAACGCTATCCGCTGATCTTTACCACCTATCGCGCAGGCACCGGATTTCTGGAAGGCGCCATTGGAGACGAGTTTCCCATCCTTCCATTCGCGGCCAACGGATTTGTAGTTTTTGCCATGGACACGGGCATCTCCAACATGTCGTCCGAAACAGGCGATTTGGAATTCAGCCTTTTACGTTACGAGAGGCCCCTTGAGGCGATGCAACTGCTGATCAAGCAATTGGCGGATGAGGGCATCATTGACCCGGAACGTTGCGGAATCACTGGGCTGAGCTACGGAGCGGACATCACAGCGTATGCAGTGGCCACCACGAACATATTCAAAGCCGCAAGCCTGGCGGCGGCCGACCTTGACCCGATTGCCCACACGACCAGCTCTATCAAATTTGAAAAGCACTATGAGGGCTACGGCTTTCCCTACGCGGACGATGCTGGACGAGATGTCTGGAAGAAAGCTTCCATCGCGTTGAATGGAGTGCATGTCAAAACAGCATTGCTAATGCAGTCACCAGACGCGGAGGCAATGATCTCTCTCGAGACATTCAAGGCGCTAAAACATTACGGAGTTCCAGTGGAATGGTATGTGTATCTGAACGAAGGCCACGTGAAATATCAGCCTCGCAGCAAGTTTCTTGCGTATCAGCGCAATCTCGACTGGATGAACTTCTGGCTGCAAAGCAAAGAAGACCCCGACCCGGTAAAAGCTGACCAATATACGCGCTGGCGCGAGATGCTTAAAATCAAAAGAGATGAAAAGTGATTTCCCCAGATCGGCGAGCCTTGGTGCGCAATCTCCTGCTGCCAAGGCACCTCACGCTCGTGGATTCGATGACAGGGACGAAAAGAAGCATGGGACTCGAACCTTTGCAGCTTACGTCACGGATCTCTCCACCAAACGGACCGAACAACGCCGTTTTC
>CAZETZ010000095.1:0-11923 GCA_964514735.1 uncultured Acidobacteriaceae bacterium
TCCGTTGCCGGTGCGGGCATCGATGTTGCGGATGTTGGTTTTGCTGTCGCTGATCACGGCGGTGATTTGCTTTAACATGCCGAAGCGGTCGTCGCAGGAGACCGTGATTTTTACCGGATACGCGGTCGGCGTGCTTTCATCCCGGGCCCATTCGACATCAATGCGGCGTTCCGGCTCATACATGAGGTTCATGACGTTCGGACAATCGGTCGCGTGAACTGCAACGCCCTTACCCCGCGTAACATAACCGACGATGGACTCCCCGCGGATCGGATTGCAGCATTTGGCGCGATAGACGAGCAGGTCCCCCTGCCCCACCACCCGGATGGCATTATGATCGCCTCCGAAGACCCGGCGCACTACGCTGCTCAAAGCGCTGGCCTCTTCTTCGCCGGGCACAGCCGGGGCGTTGGGCGCTAAACGTCCTAAGACTTGCCGGGCCGAATATTTGCCGAAGCCAATGCCGGCCATCAGATCGTCGGGTTGGCCCAGGCCGTATTCGGAAGCAACCTTGCGCAGCTCGTCGTCCTTGATATCTTTCAACGCGACGCGGTATTTGCGCGCTTCTTTTTCAATCAGCTTTTTGCCGATTTCAATGGCGCGCTCGCGCTGGTGAATGTTGAGCCAGTGCTTGATCTTGTTGCGCGCGCGCGAGGATTTGACCACGCTCAGCCAGTCCCGGCTGGGCTTGTGGCCAGGCTGAGTGAGGATTTCGACAATATCTCCGCTGTGCAGCTTGTGACGGAGGGGGACCATGCGGCCGTTGACTTTGGCCCCCACGCAAGTGTGTCCGACTTCGGTATGCACCGTATAGGCAAAATCGATGGGCGTGGCTTCGCGCGGCAGAACCACTACTTTGCCTTTGGGAGTAAAGACGTAAACTTCTTCGGGATACAGATCAATTTTTAGGGTGGAGAGAAATTCGTTGGGGTCGGAGACATCGCGCTGCCATTCGACCACCTGGCGCAACCAGGCCAGCCGTTGCTCATCCTGCGCCGAAACCGCGCCGTCTTTGTACTTCCAGTGGGCGGCGATGCCCTCCTCCGCCATCTTGTGCATTTCTTCGGTGCGGATCTGAATTTCAAACGGCGTGCCGTCTTCAGTGATGACCGAGGTGTGCAGAGACTGATACAGGTTCGGGCGAGGCATGGCGATGAAATCTTTAATGCGTCCCGGCACCGGCCGCCATGCGTTGTGCACGATGCCCAGAACCGCGTAACAGTCCTGAATGGACCGCGTAACCACCCGCAAGGCGAACATGTCATAGACCTGGTCCACGTTGATCCGCTGTTTTTGCAGTTTGCGATGAATGCTGAATAGCCGCTTGATGCGGCTCTCCACCTTGGCCGTGATTCCCGCCTCTTTCAGTTTGTCGCGCAGGACCTTCTCTATTTTTTCCAGAAACTCTTCGCCTTTTTTGCGGCGTGCTTCAACGGCATCGTCGAGTTGCTGGTAGCCGATAGGATCCAGATAACGGAAGCCCAGGTCTTCCAGCTCGCCGCGGATTTTGCCCATGCCCAGGCGGTGTGCGATGGGGCCGTAGATTTCTAAAGTCTCCTTGGCGATTTTCTGTTGCCGATCGGGAGGAAGGTGCTCCAGCGTGCGCATGTTGTGCAGGCGGTCGGCCAGTTTGATCAACACCACGCGGATGTCATCAATCATGGCCAGCATCATCTTGCGCAGGTTCTCCGCCTGCTGCTCTTCACGGGTGGCGAAATCAATCTGGCTGATCTTGGTCACGCCCTCTACGATGTGGGCCACCTGCTCGCCGAATTCCTTGCGGATGTCCACGATGGTGACAGAGGTGTCCTCGACCGAATCGTGCAGCAGACCGGCGGCAACGGCCACCGCGTCCATCTTCATTTCCGCCAGCACCAACGCTACCTGGAGCGGGTGCGCCAGATAAGGCTCTCCTGAAGCCCGCGTTTGCCCGCGGTGATGGAGCTGGGAAAATTCGTAGGCTTTCTTGACGATTTCCAAATCGTCGGCCGGGCGGTTCTCCCGCATCGTCTTCATCAAGTCACGAAACTTGGTGACCGTTAGAGCGGTGGTCGCGATTTGTTCACGCAGCGTAGCCATGCCCAGGTTTACCCGCGAAATTACAGGAGGGAACGGTGCGGGACCGTGGTTCGATTATAGCGTCGTGGCGCATTTTGAATTAGCCGGTTGCTTCAAAATATCTGTTCTTCCAGAACTTACAGGCGTTCTGCTAAATTTTGGGTGAGGGTCTATGAACTCCTCTCCTCGAGTTTTGCTGAGCGGCGCGTCGGGGTTGATCGGGAAAGCTCTGCTACCTTCTTTGTCTGCCGCCGGATATGAAATCACGCGCTTAACCCGCAATCCTATGGCAGGGGCTGGAACGGTCCAATGGGACCCGGGCCAATCTTTGTCTGCGCAGGCTGTCTCTGGTTTTGAGGCAGTTGTGCATTTGGCCGGTGAATCCATCGTTGGCCGTTGGACTGGGGCCAAGAAGCGGCTCATCCGCGATAGCCGGGTGCTAGGCACGGAAAACCTGGCCGCGGCTTTGAGCAAGGCCAGCGCCCGTCCGCAAGTTTTGGTTTGCGCTTCCGCGGTAGGGTATTACGGCAATCGCGGGGATGAGGTACTGCGTGAAGACAGTTTGCCGGGTGATGATTTTCTTTCAGGCGTATGCCGGGAATGGGAGAATGCCTCGCGGGCCGCGGCAGATGCGGGAATTCGTACTGTGAATACTCGTTTTGGGTTGGTGCTGGGCCGCGCTGGGGGCGCGTTACAGAAAATGCTTCCGCCGTTTCGTTTAGGTTTGGGAGGGCGGGTCGGCAGCGGTCATCAGTGGTGGAGCTGGGTGGATTTGCAGGATGTGGTGGGGGGAATCCTGCATGTGATTAAAACCAGCTTGCATGGGCCGGTGAATTTTGTGGCTCCCAACCCGGTGACCAATCTTGAATTCACTAAAGCGTTGGGAAGAGTGCTGTCGCGGCCGGTAATTTTTCCGCTGCCTGCTTTTGGGGCACGATTGGCATTCGGACAGATGGCGGACGAGCTTTTGCTGGCCAGCCAGAGGGTGGAGCCGGGCAAGCTTAAGGAAAGCGAATATCGGTTCAAGTTCACCAATTTACAAAGTTCACTCGAGGCCATTCTGAAAAACTGAGGTGCTACAGCGGTTGGAAGGTCTTACGGCTTCGGCGCCATATAGGTTTTGGTAATACGGTCATGCCAGCACAACTGGTCTTCGTCCAGATAGCACCAGGCATAGCCCAGACCTAGAGAGAATCCGGACAGTAATGATGCAAGCGCACGCCATCTCCGCAATCGACGTGTGGCTATCGTGCCGTCGAAGCGGCTTAGCTCCAGTCCGGCCAGTTCGAGCCCGGGCGTTGTGCCCGAGTGCACAAGCAGCAAGTATTGATATCCACTCCACAGCGTGGCCGCCAGGAGAACTCCTCCGATAACCATTGGACGCAGAGGCGGCACAATCCCCGCGATGCGCACGAAAATAAACCCGAACAACGCAAGAGCTGCCGCGACGATTACCGCATCGGTCACGCCCGCGGCCATGCGCCGCCACATCGGGGCGGTCAGCATGGGAATTTCAATGCCAGGGCGCTTCTCTTCTTCAGCTACAGGCGGGGGCCCGATGGAAATGCCGCCCAGCGCCGGGGGCAAAAAGTCTGTTTCGGGGACTTCGAGGATGCGCGGGCCCTCCATGACTGGGTCGGCCAAAGCATCGACCCAGGCCGTGGGGACCGAAGCAGCGCGAGGGAACTCAATCAGTCTGCCCGCGGGCCCAACTCCGCTGCTTGGCATTTCGGGCTTGGAAACTGGGGCCAGTTGCGCATGGTCCAAGGCGCTGGACTCGCACGTGGCATAAGCCGATTGACTCGATTGTAAAACCGGCGCGTTCCATGCCGGCTCGGTGGTCTCAAATTTCAGTTGCAGCGATGGATAGCGTGGAGGCCTGGGTTTATGGCGGCTCCGATATTCGTTCAACTTGGCTGCCAGTTCCTGTTTCCAGGCTGCGGGGCCTTCTTGTCCCTGAAAAATTGAGGACTCACACAAACCGGATGCCAGAGCGTCGATCTGCGCCTCTACCCCCTCAATTGTTTCTACATCCTGGCTGGCCGGACTGGTTTGCGCGAGGCTGGCGGCAAACTGCCGCTCGCTGGCCTCGGGGTCCGGCCAGCGCGAGGCCGGTTCGCCTTGCCCGATGGGGGCGTAGTGTTCAATTTCCGTCTTCTTGTCGCAGTGGCAAATCGGGCCACAAATAGGGCAGGACATGAATGGGTCTTGGACCAAGTCTTACGAATGTTGCAGCCGCTCTCGGGAGTCAGCGCGCTTTGCCCGCGAGGCCAGCGCCATGCTAACGTCACGCATATCCATCATGTACTTCACCTCAGGCTGCGTGCGCTCCCGATGATTTGCCGCACACGTTTTCTTATCACGTCGGTGCTGCTTTGTCATTGCTTTGTCGCGCATCCGCTAGTTACCAGCCAGTTGCGCGCGCCGGAGACGCAGGCGCAAGCAAGTCCAGATGCGCCTTCAACCTTGGACCGCCAAAATGTGACGATCCAGGCGCAGGACCAAGAGATGGACGGCCCGGTTTATAAACTGCGCGGCCAGGTCAAGATCCAATATGGACCCTACACCCTGTATGCGGATGAAATTACCTACAACCGGGACACCGGCGATGCCATCGCTGACGGCCACGTAAAGCTCGACGGAACTGCCAACAACGAACACTTGCAGGCGACCCACGGCACCTACAACGTTCGCGCCGAGACTGGAAGATTTGAGAATGTGGTTGGCACCATCGGGTTAGGCGGAGCGGAGAGGCCGTTCGTCCTGGTTTCGCAGAATCCTTTCTATTTCACCGGGAAAATCGTGGAGAAGCCTTCGCCGGACCACTACCTGGTCCGTGGGGGGACGGTCACTACCTGCCAATTACCCAAGCCGAAGTGGCAATTTTCCGCCGGCAGGATCACCGTGGATGTCGCGGGCGACGCGAAGATGTACAACAGCATCTTTCGCATTGAAGGCGTTCCTATTCTGTTTTTCCCCTACGCGACCCACCCGGTAGAGCGGCAACGAAAGTCCGGGCTGTTGGTGCCGAACATGGGAAATTCATCGCGCAAAGGGCTGGTGTTTGGCGAGTCTGGATATTGGGCCATCCACCGGACCATGGATTTATTGGCCGGGACCGAATATTTTTCCAAGCGGGGATGGGCGCCGCAGGGAGAATTCCGGGCACGCCCGAGCGAAAGATCGTTTGTGGACCTGAACTTCTACAGCGTGTTCGACCGGGGAATTCTGCAACCCGATCCCAATGCTCCGCCGAATACCACCCCCCAACTGGTCAACGTCGACCAAGGCGGCAGCAACGTGCGGCTGGATGCGGAAAGCCAGTTCCACAATTTTCGGGCTGTGGCAAATGTGGATTACCTCAGCTCCTACGTTTTTCGTCTGGCATTCAATGAAGTCTACAGCGCAGCCGTGAACTCCGAGGTCAAGTCCCAGGCGTTCCTGACCAAAACCATCGATGGATATTCCTCCAACGTGGTGACCCAGCGCTATCAGAACTTTGAAAGTACGACCAAGGGCGATGTCATCACCATCCTGCACGCGCCGGCCCTGGACCTTTCCAGCGTGGAGCACCGGTTGGGGCCGTCGCCTTTCTACTGGGCTTACGATGCCTCAGCGGAGGGGCTTTCCCGCAGCGAACTTGCCTTCAATACTGGGCGGCTGGTCGGGCGCTTCGATTTTTATCCGCGGATTTCCCTGCCGCTGCTGGTCCGCGGGTGGGCGGTGCGCGCGTTGGTAGGAGCTCGCGACACGCTCTACACCAAGCAGTTGGCGGCGGACCCAGCGGCCGTGGGGGCGGCGATAGACGACCCCATCAATCGCCGCGATTTGGAGGGTTCTCTGGAGGTCCGGCCACCTGCCCTGGAACGTGTATTTGGCGGGGAGATGTTCGGGCGAAAATGGAAGCACGTGATCGAACCGCGCGCGGTTTACCGCTATGTGACCGGCATCAACAATTTTGATCGCATCTTGCGCTTTGATGAACGCGACGTCCTCAGTAACACCAACGAGGTCGAGTATGCCGTGGTCAACCGGCTCTATGCCAAGCGGCCCAAGCCAGCGCAGAAAAATTGCGACAGCACCGCAATGCCGCGCTTGAGCATGGCCCTACAACAAAACGAAAGCCGAATCCCATGGAACCAGCAGGCCCCGGAACCGAGTTGCGCGGAGGAACCGGCTGTGCGGGAAGTTGTTACCTGGGAGCTGGCACAGAAGTACTTTCTTGATCCAACATTTGGCGGGGCCTTGGTTCCTGGGGCGCGCAATGTTTTCACCACAACCGTGGACCTAACCGGGATTGCGTTCCTTACCGAGGCCAGGCGACTTTCTCCATTGCTTTCACGCTTGCGTTTCCAAACCACCGCGCAGACGGGAGCGGAGTGGGACCTCGACTACGACATTAAGAAAGGGCGCATCAACTCCAGTACCGCCATGCTTGACTACCGCCTGGGGCCGCTTACTATCGGCGGAGGGGACGCCTTTCTCCGGCTGCCAGGAGAAACAACCACGACCGACACCCAGCTTTTCAATCAATTCCGCGTGCTTCTGGGCTACGGAGCCACCAACAAACGCGGCTTCAGCTCCGCCGCCAACATTGGTTTCGACGCGAACCGCGGATTCCTGCAATACGCTTCGGCGCAGACCACCTACAACTGGGACTGCTGCGGCTTCAGCGTGGAATACCGCCGCTTTGCTCTCGGACAGGTCCGCAATGAAAACCAGTTCCGCTTTACTTTTGCCCTGGCCAACATCGGCTCGTTTGGAAACCTGGGGCGGCGGGAACGGCTTTTCTGACACTTCGTTAGGAGATCATGCGTTCTCTGTGAAACAGACGTCCTTGCGAATTTCATGGTTTTATGTTTTGGACTGCTGGATAATCGACGGACATGGATTCGGACGCTTCCCATCTCGCCTGTAAGCGGGGCCTGCTTGAGGCCAAGCTTCGCTCTTTGGGCCGGACTTTAGTCGCCTACTCCGGCGGAGTGGATTCGGCGTTTCTAGCGTGGGTGGCCCGGCAAATCCTTGGGGACAAGATGCTGGCGGTCATCGCCGACTCTCCCAGCCTGGCCCGCACCCATTTACAGGACGCAATTGCCTTTGCCGCGGAGCGGAACATGCCGCTCGAGGTCATCGCCACCGCGGAACTCGACCGGCCTGAATATGCCCGCAACGATGCTTCGCGGTGTTTTCACTGTAAGGATGAGCTGTTCCTGGTCATGGAGGATTTTCGGGACTTGCGCGGCTTCGATTCCATCGCCTACGGTGTCAACCTTGACGATCAGGACGATTTCCGCCCCGGACAGGCAGCAGCCAGAGCGCACGGCGTCTATTCCCCTCTGCTGGATGCTGGACTGACGAAGGCGGACATCCGCGAGCTCGCCCGGACCGCGGGGCTGCGCATTTGGGACAAACCTGCTTCCGCCTGTCTCTCATCCCGTGTCGAATACGGGCGCCCGGTTACGCGGGAAGCGCTGCGAGTGGTGGAACAGGGCGAGGATGCTCTTCGCGGGTTTGGGTTCCGGCTGTTCCGGGTACGGCACCACGGGGACATCGTCCGCATCGAGGTTGCCAGAGACGAGTTGGCGCGGGCCCTTACCCCGGAAATGGCGGCTGAATTCACTCGTGTCTTCAAGGCCCTCGGATTCAAGTTTGTGACCTTGGATTTGGAGGGCTTTCGCTCGGGTTCGATGAATGTCCTGTTGCCGGTCGCCGAAATTACCCGCAGCGCCTGAAGTACGTTCTCCTCCGGGAGTGCCCTGTCGTTGGTTACGACACAGAGCGCCATGGCCCTATGAGATAATCTTGCCTGATCCTCCAATGTATAGGCGGTTTCTAGTGGGCTGCTTCCGGCGTGCTTTTGCGTTGTTTTTACTGATTTGCCTGGGATGTTCGGCGCAATCGGTGTCCCCCGATCTCTCCCGTAAGATCGAGCGGCAAGTGCGGAGTTATTACAGTCTGCCCCCGCGGGTGAATGTAACCCTGAGCGCTCCGAAGGCCAGCGAATTCCCGAACTACGACGCCCTGAACGTCACCCTGGACAGCGGTGAGAAGAAATCCACTTACGAATTTCTGCTTTCCAAAGACGGTAACACCCTGATCCGCCTGACCAAGATGGACCTTAGCAAAGATCCCTATGCCGAGGTCTTGAAGAAAATGGACCTCCGCGACCGGCCGGCGCGGGGCAGCAAGAATGCCAAGGTAGTTGCGGTCAATTACGATGATTTCGAGTGCCCCTACTGCTCGCGCATGCATCAGACGCTTTTCCCACAGCTGTTGAAGGAGTACGGCGACCGCGTGGAATTCATTTACAAGGACTTTCCCTTGACCGACATCCACCCCTGGGCGATGCATGCCGCGGTGGACTCCAATTGCCTGGCTGCGCAGAATAATGACGCCTATTGGGACTTTGCCGATTATGTTCATGCCAACCAAAAGGAATTTAACTCGCCGAAAAGCCAAGAGGAACAGTTCTCCGCGCTCGATCGCCTGACTCTGGACCAGGGGCAGAAGCATTCCCTGGACATCCCCAGACTGCAAGCGTGTCTCAAGGCACAGGACGAAACTGTGGTCAAGATTTCAGTGAAGGAAGCGGAAGGTTTAGGGGTTGATGGCACTCCAGCCCTGTTCATCAACGGAGAAAAAGTCGAAGGCGGGGCGCTGCCGATTGAGGAGCTTCGCGCCGTGTTCGATCGCGCGCTGCAAGAGGCGGGTTCGGCTCCGCCGGCGCATCCTGCAGCACCGCCTTCAGGGTCTGGCGGCAGATAAAAAGCGTACAGCACCCGAATTCTTTTAACGACCTACAGTGACGTTGTGGTCGATTGGTCGCGTGGAGGACTGCTTGAAAATAAATCCGTCATTGCAAGCCACGGCCTCGATATTGGCTGTGACCTTCCTTTTCCTCGGCGCCAGTTGTGGGGACAAAGGAGGAAAAGGGGAAGTCATGGCGACGGTGGACGGCCAGAAAATCTACCGCGACGATGTGGACAAGTACTATCGCACGCAGGTCGCCGGCTCCGCGCAGCAGCCCACCGGAGAACAAGCAACCAGCCTGCGGCTGAGCATCCTGCGGCAGTTGATTGACACCGAGATCCTGATGCGCCGGGCGGGAAAGCTGGGTTTGCTGGCCACCGACGACGAGGTGGACCGCCGCATCACCGAGCTGAAAGCCCCCTATACCAACGAAGAATTTGATGCCCGGCTTAAAGACAAACAAATTACGTTGGATGATTTCAAACATGAGATCCGCCGCCAGTTGACCATGGATAAGGTACTGAATAAGGAGATCACCTCGAAAATCAGCATCTCCGACCAGGACATTTCCGACTACTACAAGTCGCACACCACGGATTTTAACTTTGTGGAACCGCAGTATCACCTGGCCCGCATCCTGGTAAGCCCAATCCCTAATCCTCAGGCGCCGAACAACAAGGCGCAAAACGACACGCAGGCGCGGCAAAAAATCCAGACAATCCTGAACCGGCTGGACAGCGGAGACGATTTTGCAACCTTAGCCGCCAATTTTTCCGAAGATACTGAGACCGCCGGCAATGGCGGCGACTTGGGCTTTATTCCCGAATCGTCGCTCAAGAACACCGATCCGGCCACCCGCGACGCGGTGTCGAAACTCGAGCCGGGGCAGCACACGCCCATTCTCCCGTGGGAGAACCCAGCCACCAAACAACTGATCGGTTATCAGATTGTGAAACTGGTTTCCAAAGAACCGGCCGGACAACGCACCTTGGCTGACCCGCGCGTCAAGGAAGCCATCCGCTCCCAGCTCCGCGACCGGCGCGAGCAACTACTGAAAGCCGCCTACGATGAATCCATGCACGACCAGGCGAAGGTCGAGAATTTCTACGCGCAGAAGGTGCTGGAAACCAATGGAGCGGCGCAGTAAGCTGCCGGGGAGCCAGCTCCGCCCTCACACCAGAAATGTAAAAAGCCTCTACCGAAAAGTAGGGGCTTTTAGTTTTCTGACCCAGCGTTTGTACGGTTATTTTGGCTGGTCGAGAGTGATGCCGGTGGCGCCCGGTTGTTTTTCTGCTCTGGCTTTCTTCGTGGCCATGGCTTTGTCCACCCAATCGTCGGCCGATTTTGTGTCCGCTTGCTTGGCCCCCGCGTCTCCGCACTCCACATCGCCTTTGCGGCGGTAAAGCAGGTTCAGGTAAGCCATGGCATCATCATAGTCGGGGCGCAGCGCCAATGCCTTATTCAAATTGTCGATGCCGTCCTGCACCAGTGGATCGTTCTGGCTCTTGAGTGCCGGGCAAAGTTTTTTGTCTTTAATGATGTCGTCATCCACCTTGAGGTTCTCTTTGGCTTTGGCTTCCGCCGCGTTCTGATAAGCCTCGGTCCAATCAATGACGCCGATGGAGTAATAGGTCTCGGGATCGTTGGGATCCACATCCGTCACTTTATGGTGATATTCCTTGGCGTCATCCAGCTTCTTCATGTTGTAGTAAAGCGAAGCGATGCCCTTGAGGCTGTTTACATTCTTCGGGTCCTGTTGCAGGACGGCCTTATACTCGTCGATCGCTTGCTGCCCAAGCTGGTTATTTTCAGGCGTGTCTGCCCCAGGCGTGTATTGGGTCGCATAGGCAGTGGCGAGATAAATACGCGCATTCAATAAACTGGGGTCCAGTTGCGTGGCTTTCTGGAAATGATCGACCGCGAGTTCGGGGTGATTGCTTTTAAATGCCTGCACACCCTTATTGAGTTCGGCGCGCGCTTTCAGTTTGTCGCAGCCTGTGGTAGAAAGCACTGCCAGACCGATCGCCGCCAACGCCAACACCTGTAAGCTTTTCTTCATTGCCGCCAGATCTCCCTTTTCTTCTTATTACCGGCCCAACATGGAGGAAGGCGCGGGACGACACTGCCCGCGCCGCACATGATTTCCCGATGCGAACTAATTCCCAGCTTCAATCTTGGCCGTAATCAGACCTACTTTGTCCACTCCGGAAGCGTGGGCAATGTCAATGACGCTGGCCACATTGGCGAACAAGATATTATCGTCCGCCTTCACGAACATGACCTTTTCCGCGCGGGTCTTAAAGATGTCGGTTAGACGGCCCTGAAGCGTGTCCATGGTGACATCATCCTGATTGATTTTGACGCCAGGAGGCGCTGCGCCACGGTCCATGAGCTGCACCACGATGGTCCGGTCCGGGGTATTGTTCTTCGGCTGGTTCGGCGGCGGCGGCTGGGGCACGAGCGCATCCAGTCCCTTGGGGGTCAAAGGCGTAATCACCATAAAGATGATCAGCAGCACCAGCAGAACGTCGATCAACGGGGTAACGTTGATGTTGGCGCTCTGCCCTCCTCCACCACCTGTCGTCATTGACATAGCAAATCTCCTGTTCCCGATTCCGCCTGAGGCGGCTTGACCCGCAAAGGCTATTGGCCGGCCGGTGGCGCGGCGACTGTGTTCTTTCTCTGCTCCGTCAGTAAACCCAGTTGATCGACACCGGCGGCGCGAACATTGTCGACAACGTCGACCACGAACTTGTACCTGGCCCGGGCGTCGGCTTTCACAAATACCATCTTGCTGTCGGTCTTGGCGGACAGGCGGTCCTTAAGCCTTTGGGTGATCTGGTCGAGCTGGATCTCGTCGTTGCCGAAGTAGACTTTTCCGTCCTTGGCAACGGCCAGCAGCAGGGCATCGTCTTTATCGGCATCCTGCATGGGCGACGGGTTGTCTACTTTTGCCATATCGACGTCATGGCCGCGCGACAACATGGGTGTGATCACCATGAAGATGATGAGCAGCACCAGCATCACGTCCACCATGGGGGTGACGTTGATCTCGGAGCTTACCTTGGCGCCTTCGTTACGGGTTGCGATTGCCATGTCTTTATCTCCTGCTCCT
>CAZETZ010000095.1:11933-12431 GCA_964514735.1 uncultured Acidobacteriaceae bacterium
AACGTGGGGTGACTCTGACCTCGGAGTTTACTGTAGCGCCTTCGTTACGGGTTCCGGTTGCCGTAAATCCTTCTCTCCTGCTCCCGGTGCCGGAAGGACCCGGGGATGATTCAACTCAACCCCGGGCCAGCAATTCATGAACGACTGGGCGAACAGCGGTTAGCGACGGGCCCCAGCTCCGCGACGCTTCAAGAAATAATCGATCAGCTCGCTGGAGGAGTTGTCCATCTCCACGTCGAACGCTTCGACGCGCCCGGTGAGATAGTTGAACATCATGACGGCGGGAATGGCCACGAACAGACCGATGGCCGTCGTCACCAGGGCTTCCGAAATACCGCCCGCGACTGCGCCCAGACCGGTGGTCCTGCTGCTGGCGATTTCGCGGAACGCGTTCAAAATGCCGAACACCGTCCCGAACAGGCCCACGAAAGGGGCGGTTGAACCGATTGTGGCCAAGCCGCCCAATCCCCGCTTCGGTGCTCCGGGTGACGGGCGACG
>CAZETZ010000096.1:0-12245 GCA_964514735.1 uncultured Acidobacteriaceae bacterium
TCTCCGATATCCTGCGCCAGACTTTTGCCACATTCCGCGCGCACAAGATGCGGTCTTTTCTCACCATGTTTGGCATCGTCTGGGGGATTGCCTCGGTCATCCTGTTGGTTGGGTTGGGCCGTGGATTCAGCGTAGACGAGAAAAAACGCATGCAGACCCTGGGCAAGGACCTGGTCATTGTCTGGGGAGGACGCACCAGTTCGCAAATTGGTGGATTGGCTGCCGGCCGCGAAATCCATCTCACGATCGAAGATGCGCGCGTGGTACGCGAGCAGTGCTATCAGGTCAAGAACGTAAGCCCGGAATTGAGGCGGGACGTCCCCGAAGTCAGCCAGTTCAATTCCGCCAATCGCGGAGTGGTAGGACTGTGGCCCTCGTATCAGGATTTCCGTTCTCTGCTGTTGGCGGAAGGCAGGCTGATCACCGACCAAGACGAGCAGGAAGCGCGCCGGGTCATTATTTTGGGCGACTCCGCCAACAAGCAGCTCTTTCCGGGGCAACCGGCGGTCGGAGCAACCCTGTTAATCAGGAGCGTGCCCTACACCGTTATCGGCGTGCTGCAAAAGAAAAATCAGAACTCCAACTACAATGGGCCGGACAATGACTATCTGTACGCGCCCTATTCGGCGGTGGCCCGCGATTTTCCTCCCGTGCAAAAGCCCGGCATGGTGCGCGGCTATCTCGACGACATTGTCTTTGAAGTCGCCAGCGCGGAAGAACATGATGCAGCGGTACAACAGGTACGGCGCGCTCTCGGGCAAGTGCATCACTTCGATCCCGTCGACAAAGACGCGCTCTTTATCTGGGACACCATGGAAGGGGCCAAGCTGGTGGAGAACATTTTTAGTGTGATCACTGTCTTCTTTGGTTGCGTCGCCATTGTTACTCTGTGCCTTGGGGGAATTGGCGTGATGAACATTATGCTGGTTTCGGTGACCGAGCGCACCCGCGAAATCGGCGTGCGTAAGGCGATAGGGGCAACTCGCCACGACATTCTGAAGCAATTCTTTGCGGAGTCGGCGATTCTCACCATCGTGAGCGGAGGACTCGGACTCTTCTTCGGGGTGGGAATTTGCGTAGCGTTGACCATGCTTCCGCTGCCCGACTTTGTTCCTCATCCCATTGTTTCCATGGTCTCAGTTATTCTCTCGATCTTGACCCTGTCGTTGATCACGCTCACGGCCGGGATGTATCCAGCGCAACGGGCCGCCGAAATGGCGCCCATTGAATCACTACGCTACGAGTAAGGAGAAACCAATGAAACTTCACAAATTTAGTTTGGCAATTTGCGGCCTCGCCCTGATGGGTCTGCCGGCCGCGACGGCGTCCGCCAGCGCGGAAGGCTCATTTCAACGCACCTTGAAAGTCACCGGCGCGGTGGACCTGGCTGTTGAAACCGGTTCGGGCAATATCGAAATACGGACTGGGTCCTCGGACCAGGTGCAAATCACCGCCCATATTCGCGCTACGAACTGGTTTGGGGGGAGCGACGCCGCCGAAAAGGTAAAACGCATCGAGACCAACCCGCCGATCCAGCAAAGCGGGAACGACATCCGGATTGGGCACATTGACGATCCGTCGCTGAAGCGAAATATCTCGATCAGCTACGAATTGGTGGTGCCAGCGGACACGCGAGTGCGGTCGCGTACCGGCTCTGGAAATCAAAGTGCCGCGGGGCTTCGCGGCTCGATTGATCTGCAAACCGGGTCGGGAAATGTGGTTTTCTCGGATATCGGGAACACCGTCCGCGCCGAGTCCGGCTCGGGAAGCATCGAGGCCAATCACGTCAATGGCAATGTTCGCGCGAAGTCCGGCAGTGGAGATATCCGCATCAGCGATTTGTCCGGCGGACTGGAAGCCGAATCGGGCAGCGGCAATATCACCATGGCCCAGGCTTCCGCAGGATCGGTGCGCGCGCAGACCGGCTCCGGCAATGTAGACCTGCATGGGGTGCACGGATCGCTGGAGGCGAGCACGGGCAGCGGGACGGTGCGTGCGGAAGGCGACCCCAAAGGAGCATGGCGCTTACATACCGGCTCCGGTTCAGTCCGTGTGCGCTTCCCTTCGCAGGCTGCTTACGATCTCTATGCGCATACCGGGTCCGGTGGGATTACGGTAGGACCGCCGG
Source organism: uncultured Acidobacteriaceae bacterium (assembly GCA_964514735.1). Taxonomy (GTDB): domain Bacteria; phylum Acidobacteriota; class Terriglobia; order Terriglobales; family Acidobacteriaceae; genus CAWBXL01. Next base: position 2,129 of record CAZETZ010000096.1, read on the forward strand.
TCACCGTTCAAGGGACCGTGAACAAACATGAAATGCGCGGGAAAGTTGGCGGTGGCGGTGTTCCGGTCGAACTGGAGACAGGATCGGGAGAAATCGAAATCCAATAATAAAACGTCGTGCGTCGTTGGTGTTTGGCCAACGGCAGGCGACCAGCGACCATGTTTCTCAAGGAACTCATCTCGCAAAGCTGGCAGGCACTGATGCGCAACCGCCTGCGCTCGGCGCTTACCATGCTGGGGATTGTGTGGGGTCTGGCTTCCGTGGTCATTCTGCTGGCTTACGGCCAGGGGCTGGGCGGCAGCGTTCTGCACGCCTTTATGAACATGGGCAACAACGTAATTGTCATGTGGCCGGGACAAACCAGTCTGCAGGCCGGCGGCCAACGCGCCGGCAAGCCTGTCAATTATGAATACGAAGATGTCGAGGCCATTCGGGAAGAAGTACCGATCGTGCGCGCCGTCAGCGCGGAAGCGGATCGGGACTTCGGCTTCAAAGTTGGTACACGGGTAGTTTCTCTGGGTGTGCGCGGGGTCGAACTGCCTTACGGGCAAATGCGCAATCTTGCCGTTGAGGATGGACGCTACTTCAATGAATCCGATTTCATCGATCACCGGCGGGTGGTCATTCTGGGATACAACGCCAACAAGAAAGTCTTCCAGGGCGCTCCTGCGGTCGGGCAAAGCGTGACCGTCGGAGGTTTGAGCTTTGAAGTGATCGGGGTTCTTCGCAACAAAATTCAGGATTCGATGTACAACGGCCCTGACAACGAGAATGCGTTTATTCCCTTTGGGTGCTTTCGTGATCTGAAAGACATTCGCGATCCCGATGAGATCATCTTTCAGCCGGCGGCAGCGGAGTTGAATACCAAAGCTCTTGCGGCTGTCCGCGAGGTGCTGGCGCGTCGTCACCACTTCGATCCCAAAGACGAAAAGGCCGCTGTGGCTTGGGACACGATTGAAAACCGCCAGACAATCAATGCGTTTTCACTGGGACTGCAAGCTGTATTGGGACTGATCGGCGCGGTCACCCTGTGCGTGGGCGGCGTGGGTGTGATGAACATCATGCTGGTGTCGGTAACCGAACGTACACGGGAGATCGGCCTGCGCAAGGCCCTTGGCGCCCGGCGTAGGCAGGTGCTGGTGCAGTTCCTGCTGGAGGCGCTGGTGCTGACATTTACTGGCGGGGTGATCGGCATGGCGGTAGCTGTGTTTCTCACCTGGGTGATTCCCCCCATGCCCCTCTATAGCGGCCTGTACAAGACCGCCAATCACGAGGGCGATATTTTTCTACAGGCTTCGACTGCGGTCATGATCGTTTCTTTCACCATCCTTTCGATGGTTGGCATCGTTTCCGGCTTCTTCCCTGCACTGAAAGCCTCGCGCATGGACCCGGTAGAAGCCCTGCGGTACGAATAAGCCCCGAGGGTGCCACGGTCCTTGTCCCTCCGTTTTTGGAGGGACAAGGCGGGGCAGCCTGCATTACCTCGGTGCCTTGACCCTTTCCCATCTAACTTGTTACTTTCGATTTTTCCCCTGGGGATTCGGAACCTGAAGCGAGGACACATTGCCACGTCAGCCCATCATCACCTTGACCACTGACTTCGGATTGAACGACCATTTTGTGGGGACAGTGAAAGGCGTCATTCTGGACATTGTTCCGGAAGCGACCATCGTCGATATTTCCCACGCTGTCCAGGCCTTCGACATCCTGGATGGGGCCCTGGCCCTGGCCCAGTCGTACAGTTATTTCCCCGCCGGGACGGTACACATGGTGGTTGTCGATCCTGGGGTAGGCTCGGCGCGGCGTCCGATCATTGCCAGTTCCGATCGGCACCACTTTGTGGCCCCGGACAATGGCGTACTTTCGCTCATTTATGCGCGGGAAGAGCGCATGCACGTGCGCGAGATTTCCTCCGACCATTATTACTTGCAGCCGATCTGCAATACGTTCCACGCTCGCGATATTTTCGCCCCGGTGGCGGCGTATCTGGCCAAGGGCGTCGACTCGCAGAAGTTCGGCGACGAGGTCGAGGATTATGTCCGCTTCAACGCGCCGCGCCCCAAGCCAACCAACGGAAATTCCTTCCGCGGCGTGGTGTTGAAAGTGGACCGCTTCGGAAACCTGATCACCAACTTCACCGCCCAGGATGTGCCGGCGCTGTTCGAAGGGCAGGCGCCACCGTTTAAAATTGTTGTAGGCAAGAGCGAAGTCGCCGCCATGAAGAACTCCTACTCGGAAGGCGCCCCGGGAGAGATCTTTGCCATCCAGGGAAGCATGGGCTATTTAGAGATTTCCACCAATCGTGGGTCGGCGGCACAACTCACCGGCGTGGGAAAAGGCGGGGAAGTGAATCTGACGCTTGCGGGGTCAGTGGCCGCGGCCAACGGTTAACTACTTTTAACCTTGGGGTGGGCGTAGCGGTCCATCTCTGAAGTCCACTTCAGGAAGTGCCACAGATTCCTGCGTTCGTGCCACATAAACTCCCAAAACTCCAGAAAACCGATTTGGGTCATCTTTACGCCGCAGTAGGTCTCAATCCGCCATAGCAAATAAGGGCTGCGCCACGGGGTCAGACGATGACCGCGGGTTGCGTTCCATAAGAAACGAAGGATGTAGCGCATGTCTGGTCCATGATACCGGCAAACCGCGTGAGCTTACAGCGGGAAGCGATCCAGCTACATCACTTTAGTGGTTGTCCCCAGCGCAATGCTAGAATCCAGTTTCTGCTCGAGGATTCTCCATCCATGACCGGCGAAAACAAGCGCCAGCAGGCTGAAGATCACTACTATGCCGCGCTGGACCTGGTTTCTGAGGGAGAGCGGGACCGTGCGCTCGCGGAGTACGAGCAATCTCTTGCCGCGGACCCAACCTTTACTGAAGCCATGCATGGCATGGCGCGCTGCCTCCAGGATTTGGAACGGCTCGATGAGGCCATCTCGGTGGCCCAGCAAATTGCGGAACTTGATCCGGATGACATTCTGGCCCATACCAGCTTGTCTGTGCTCTATCAGAAGAAGGGCATGATTCCAGAGGCTGAAGCTGAGGGAAATAAGGCCAGGATTTTGGGCTGGAAACAACAGTTGAAGAAAAAAACTTAGCCACGGATTTTACGGATAAATCCGCGTCAATCCGTGTTTATCTGTGGCTGAATTTTTATAAATCGTACTTCTTCATCAAATGGCGGAAGGAGCGGTAGGATATCTTCAGCAGGTCGGCAGCGCGGGTTTGCACGCCGTTTGATTGTGTCAAAGCCGATTGCAGGAGAGTGCGTTCGATATCGGCGACGTATTTCTCCATGTCCACACCGTCGGGCAAAACAGATCCGGCGGAGATTGGACCGCCGACGCCGGCCGCGGCAGCGCGGGCCTTGGATTTTTCCGCCGGCAATTCAACCCGCAACTCTTCGCCAGTTTCGAGCGCAACTGCTCGCTCGACCGTATTTTCTAGTTGGCGAACGTTGCCCGGCCATTCGTAGCCGCAAAGCGACTCCAGAGAGGCAGGACTCACGCGTGTGATCTTTCTTCCCGCCGCGGTCGCGTATTTTTTCAAGAAATGATTCACCAGCAGAGGAATGTCTTCCCGGCGGTCGCGCAGCGGCGGCACGGTGACGGGAATCACGTTCAAGCGATAGTAAAGATCTTCCCGGAAAGTATTGTCCGCGACGGATTTATCCAGGTCCCGATGGGTGGCGGCGATTACGCGCACGTCAATGGCAATCTCATCGGTCCCGCCCACCGGCCGCACACAACGCTCCTGTAAGACCCGCAGAAGTTTGACCTGCATGGTCAGGCTCATCTCGCTGATTTCGTCGAGGAAGATTGTGCCTTCATGAGCGACCTCGAACAAACCACGCTTATTCTGGTTGGCCCCGGTGAAAGCGCCTTTTACGTAACCGAACAGCTCGCTCTCCAGCAAGGTTTCCGGAAATGCTCCGCAGTTGATGGAAACAAACGGCTCGGTTGCTCGCGGCGAGCACACGTGAACGGCGCGGGCCACTAATTCCTTACCCGTGCCGCTTTCCCCATAAACCAAGATGGTGCTTTGCGTGGAAGCCACGGTCCGGATGGTCTGCTTCAGCTTCTCCATCGCAGCGCTGGCGCCCACGATGTTATCGAGGGAATTTCGGGTGGCGGCGTCACGCTTGAAAGCAAAGTTCTGGCGGCTGAGGGAAAGCTTGTCCAGCGCCCGCTTGATGGCCAGCCGGATCTCATCCACCAGGGCCGGAGACTTGCGGATGTAGTCAGCCGCGCCACCTGCTTTGACAGCCTGCACCGCGGCCTCGTAGTCATCCACCGCGGTCATCAGGATCACGGCCGTCTCCGGCGACATCTGATGCGCATAGCGCAGGACCTCGATGCCGTCGGTCTTTGGCATCTTGATGTCGGTGACAATCACGTCAAAGATCGCGCCCTCAAGCTTCTTCTTTGCCGCATCTCCCCCGTTGACGGTCTCAATCTTGTAGCCATCGCGGCGCAGCGCGATTTCCAGCATTTCGCAGATGGCGCGTTGATCGTCGCAAACCAGGATGTTACCCACGCGCTCCCCCTGCCGCCGCGGCTGCGGTCTCTGCCGGCTCTGGGCTGTTCTGCCTGGAATCGATTTCCACCGCCCCGGCGCGGCGCAAACGCAGCACAAACTCGCTCCCCTGCCCCAGTTTCGACCTTGCCCATACCTTGCCGTCATGGGCCTGCACGATCTGGTACACGATGGCCAGCCCAAGCCCGGTCCCGCCCTCGAATTGCGATTGGAAGGGCTCGAAGATCTTGTCCACGATCTGTGGACTAATACCCGGCCCGGTGTCGGCGAAGCTGATGTTCCAATCGAGGCCGGCCTGATTGACTGCGATGGTAAGCACGCCCCCTTCTTTCATGGCGCGCACCGCGTTTTCGCAGAAGTTCCAGAACACTTGCTTGATCTTGTCCCCATCGGCCAGGGCCCGGGCTTCGGCGACGGCGAATTTTCGCTCCATGCGAATGCCGGTATTCTCAGCCAATAATCGATGTTCCAGCAGGGTGAGGGTGTCTTCGAGGAGCGGCAATAAATCCACTTCCGCGATTTTGTATTGCCGATTGCGCGAGTAGGCCAGGAAGTCTGTAATGATGCCGTTCAGTCGTTCGGACTCGCGCAGCACAATTTGCAGAAGCTGACGATGTTCGTCATTGAGGTTGGGCATGCTGACCAACATGCTGGCCGATCCTGCAATCGAGGTCAGCGGATTGCGGATTTCATGGGCGATGGCGGCCGCCAGGCGGCCCACCGCCGCCAGACGGTCCTGCATGCGTACTTCGCGCTCCAGGCGGCGGATTTCAGTCAGATCATCCAGCGCATACACGTAGCCGAGTGGGCCACGCTGCTGGACCGACAACACCGAAACCCGGACCCGAAATGTTTTCTTGAAGCCGTTCTGTAAGATATACCGTACTTCCCCGTGGGCCCGGTCCGAGTCCACCTGCGGCAAGGGATCGATAAACAAATCGTGGACCGGCTTACCCCAGAGCCCCCTTTCAGAGAGCTCCAGCGCGGCCTGGGCTGCGGCGTTGGCCAGAGTAATGTGTCCATCCAGACCGGTGGTAATTAGGCCGCCGCTGATCGACTGGACGATATTTTCATGCAGGGCCTGGAGATCTTCCAGCGCGCCGCTGGTGTGCTTCAGCCTTACGTTCGCCTGCCGCAGCTTAGCTGCCAACAATCCTGCCAGATAGGCCACGGCCAGGAATGCACAGAGATTCATCAGCATGATGGCCTGGAGCGCGGAAGGGGCGGGATGGGTGGTGGAGTAAGCCGGGATCGACTCGTAATAGACCAGTTCTAGTACCACGCCGTACAGGACCGAAGCAAGCCCTGCCGCGATGTAGGTCCACGTCCGTGAAAGTAAAACGCTGGCGACGATGATGACCAGCGGGTAGAGAAAATTCAGGGAGCTATCTACCCCGCCCGTCACATACACAACCAGCGTCACCAGGACCAGGTCCGTGAATACCTGGAGCAACGATTGAATGCGGTGTTCTTCCCAGAAAGACAGCAGAAGCAGATAAAAGCCGGAAAGCGTATACCACAGCAGTATGATGCCGACGAACAGTCCCACCGGGAGCGTGGTGGTGGTAAGCCGGGCGAGGCTTAGCTCAATCCCCAGCAACAGAGTCAGGATTATGATGCGGACTTTGACAAGCCACGCCAGCCAGTTCCGCTCATCCAATGGAGATTGCATGCCTGATTTGTGCTCCCGCCAGTTCTGCTCCATCCTTGGGAACGTCGTACCCGGAGCAACTTGCGATCAGAAGGAAAACCTGCTGGACGGAGGCCGCAAGACCCCCGTCCAGGAAAGTTCGCTATCCGGCCAATTTCGCGATCATCGAGAACAGTGGCATGTAGAGCGAAATCACGATCCCTCCGACGCAAAAACCGAGTACGCCGATGATGAGTGGCTCCAACATAGCCATCATGTCTTTGGTGGCGCCATCGACTTCGTCCTCGTAGAAGTCGGCGATCTTTTGCAGCATGGAATCCATAGCGCCGGTCGCTTCGCCGACGCCGATCATCTGCGTCACCATGTTGGGAAACACGCCGCAGTCCTTGAGGGGGTCCACAATCGTACGGCCTTCTTCAATGGCCTTGCGCACCTTCATCAAGGCCTCTTCCAGAACGGCATTGCCGGAGGTGCGGGCGGTGATGGCCAGGCCCTCCAGAATCGGCACGCCGGAAGTGATCAAGGTACCCAGCGTCCGGGTGAAACGGGCCACCGCGATTTTGCGCAGGAGCATGCCGAGGACAGGCAATTTCAGCATGACCAGATCGAAGTAGTAGCGGCCCTTCGGGTCCTTGCGCACCCATTTCAGCCCGAACACGATGCCGCCAAGGGCCACGAAGAAGAACCACCAGAATTGTCCAACAAATGCACTCAACCCCATGACAATCCGGGTAGGAAGTGGAAGGGTCACGCCGAGACCGTTGAACAAATTGGCAAAGATCGGCACAACCCACTTCAGCAGCGCGCCTACGATCAAACCCGCCAAAGTCACCACCGATACCGGATAGATCAAAGCTGACTTGACGGCAGCCCGCAACTTCACGGCTTTCTCGACGTAAATCGCCAGGCGCTGCAAAATAATATCGAGGATACCGCCGGTCTCGCCGGCCTCAATCATGTTGGTGGTCAGGTCGTCGAATACGTTGGGATACTGGCGCATGGCATTGGCCAGGGTCGCGCCTCCTTCCACCGTGGTCCGGACTCCCGTCAGGGTCTTCTGGAAAGCGGGGTTTTCCTGGTTCGCGGCCAGAATTTCCAGACACTGCACCAAGGGCAGCCCGGCGTCGATCATGACCGAGAACTGGCGGAAGAATATGGCGATGTCCTTGGTCGAGACTTTTCCCGAGCCGAAGGTCGGCATGGAAAATTCTTTGCCCTTCTGCCGGACTGGTCCGGGCGTAATCCGCTCGCGACGCAATTGGGCAACTAAGGCTTGTTTGCTGGCCGCCGTGCGCTCTCCGCTGACTTTTTCACCGGTCGCGCTCTTCCCTGAAAATGTAAACACTGGCATGGTTCGCCTCTCCTTACTGCTCTACTTTCTTCCCCGGATACGCCGTTGAATTCAGCTTCCGGCCTTGCACTGTAAAACCCCTTACCGTTTTGCCGGCGCCGCGCCCTTTGCCATCACCGTCTGGTTCCGGTTCAAAAGACTGGCCCCGCGATTGATCATTTCCTGCAACTCGTCTACGTTGCTCGAACGTGCCAACGCAGTTTCCAACGTCACCTGCTTCTGCATATAGGCAGTAGCCAAAGCCTGGTTGAAGGTCTGCATTCCGAATTTTTCCTGGCCGGACTGCATGGCCGAATAAATCTGGTGAATCTTGTCTTCGCGGATCAGGTTGCGGACCGCGGCGTTGGGCACCAAAATTTCCATGATCATGGCGCGGCCTTTGTTGTCCGATTTGGGGATCAGGCTTTGGCACATGATGCCTTCCAGCACCATGGAAAGCTGGGCGCGAATCTGCGGCTGCTGGTGGGCCGGGAACACGTCAATGATTCGGTTGATGGTGGACGACGCTGAGTTGGTGTGCAGCGTGCCAAACGTCAAGTGTCCGGTTTCCGCGATGCGCAGCGCGGATTCGATGGTTTCCAGGTCGCGCATTTCGCCGATCAGCACCACGTCCGGGTCTTCGCGAAGGGCGGCGCGGAGGGCGTCGGTGAAACTCTTGGTGTCGGCGTGCAGCTCGCGCTGATTGACTACGCAGTTCTTGTTCATGTGCACGAATTCGATCGGGTCTTCGATGGTCAGAATGTGGTCATGGCGCTCGGTGTTGATTTTGTCAATCATCGCCGCCAAAGTAGTGGATTTGCCGGAACCGGTCGGCCCGGTTACCAGGACCAATCCACGTGGCTTATCGCAAAGCTTGCTGACCACTGTGGGTAGCCCCAATTGATTGAACGATTTGATTTCAAAAGGAATGACACGGAACACCGCCGAAGTGGCGCCGCGTTGATTGAAGACGTTGGCGCGAAAACGGGCCAAACCTTTTAAGCCGAAAGAGAAGTCGAGTTCGAAACTTTCTTCAAAGCGGTGTTTCTGCGCGTCGGTCATAACGCTGTAAGCCAACTGCTTGGTTTCCGCCGGAGTCAATTGCGGCAGATCGAGCGGTGACAAGTGGCCGTGCACGCGAACTTGGGGCGGCGAATTGGTCGTGATGTGGAGATCGCTGCCGTTCATCTCCAGCATTCGCTTCAATAAATCGCTTAAAGAAAGCGCCATATTTGTGCAGTCCTTCCCTTTCTAACTAGTGAATGGTTTCGCGCGCTACTTCTTCGAGCGTGGTCATGCCTGCAGCCACTTTGATCAACCCGCTGCGCCGCAAGGTGATCATTCCCCGCTCAATTGCCTTCTTCTTCAATTCGACCGCCGATGCGCCCACCAGGACCAATTCCTTGATCTCGTCGTCTACTTCCATCACCTCATAGAGCCCGCAGCGGCCTTTGTAGCCAGTGCTGTTGCACACACCGCAACCCTTGCCCTTTTGGATCTTTACCGTCTTCGCTTCTTCCGGAGTAAAACCTTCCTCGATTAAGGTCTGGTGCGGTACTTCGACGATCTCCGCGCAGTCTTTGCAGACACGGCGCACCAGGCGTTGGGCGCAGATCAAGTGAACCGAGGTCGCGACCAGAAAAGGCTCGATCCCCATGTTCATGAGGCGGGTGATGGTTTCTGGAGCGCCGTTGGTGTGCAGTGTGGAAAGCACTAAGTGGCCGGTGAGCGCGGCTTTGATGGCGATTTCCGCGGTCTCAAAATCACGGATCTCGCCCACCAGAATGATGTTGGGGTCTTGCCGCAGGAAGGAACGCAGGGCGGCTGCGAAGTTCAAGCCGATCTGCTCCTTCATTTGCACCTGGTTGACGCCGCCCAACTGAAATTCGACCGGGTCCTCGGCGGTCATGATGTTGGTGTCGGGCTGGTTCAGGCGGGAAATTGAGGAGTAAAGCGTGTTGGTTTTGCCCGATCCCGTGGGGCCGGTGACCAGCACCATACCGTAGGGCTTCAAAATCGCCTTTTCGAATTTGACCAAGGATTCCGCCTCGAAGCCGAGCTTGGTCATGTCAAGACGCAGGTTCTCTTTGTCGAGCAACCGCATGACGATCTTTTCGCCCCACAGCGTGGGCAGGGTGCTGACGCGGAAGTCGAGCTGCTTCTTTTTTCCGCCCATCTGCATCTTCAGCATGATGCGTCCGTCCTGCGGAAGACGCTTTTCGCTGATGTCCATCTTCGCCATGATCTTGATGCGTGAAGTAATGGCGTCTTTCAATTTCATCGGCGGAGACATAATGTGCTGCAGCACGCCGTCAATGCGGAAGCGCACGCGATATTCTTTTTCGTAGGGCTCAATATGGATGTCGCTGGCGCCGCGTTTCACCGCGTCCGTCATCACAATATTCACCAGCTTCACGATGGGCGCTTCATCAGCGGATTTCTCCAGCTCGTTGAGGTCCATCTCCTCTTGCTCTGCCTGCAGCTCAACGTCAGCTTCCTCGCCCATGGAAGCCAGCAGCTCGTCTACGTTTTCATTCTGCTGCGTTCCGCCGTATGCCTTGTCTATCGCGTCCATAATGGCGGACTCAGACGCGACGACC
>CAZETZ010000097.1:0-12214 GCA_964514735.1 uncultured Acidobacteriaceae bacterium
TTGCGTCCTTAAATTTCAGCGGGGGCGACAGGATTGTCTGTGACAAGCCGTCAATACGGAAACGGACACGGAACTCTTTTTCGTAAGGCTCCATGTGGATATCGCTGGCCCCGCGCTTGACGGAATCGGTCAGCACCAGGTTGACCAGTTTGACGATGGGCGCTTCGTCGGCGGCTTTTTCTAATTCTGAAAGCCCGATTTCCTCTTGCTCGGACTGCACTTCGACGTCGGCGTCGTTGATCTCCGCCATGCTCTGCATGACTTGATCCAGCTCTTCTTCTTGAGAAGTGCCGTAGGCTTTATCAAAACCAGCCAGAATCGAGCTTTCCGACGCCACCACCGGCTCGATGTTGAAGCCGGTCATGAACTTGATATCGTCCATGGCAAACACGTTGGTGGGGTCCACCATGGCGATGGTGAGCGACGCGCCAACACGGCTCAGCGGAAGGATTTGATAGCGCTTCGCGGTCTCGAATGGAATCAGCTTTACGACCGCAGGATCAATTTCAAAATAGGAGAGGTTGATGGCGGGTACGCCGTATTGGCGCGAGAGGAAATTCGTGACGTCCTCATCCGAGAGGAAGCCGAGCTTCACCAGGGCAGAGCCCAAACGGCAGCTCTGTTCCTTCTGGACCTTCGTTGCCTGTTCCAACTGCTCTGGGGTTATGACCTTCTCTTTGACCAAGAGGTCGCCCAGCCGTTGAGACATACCTGATCTCCTATCCTTATGAAGGATTGCAGCGGAGTCGCTTGCATTCGCGCGAAATTGCCCGCGCAGTCGGGGAGACACTGGCGGCACAATTCGCGTTGACAGAAATTGTCACCTTAGACGAGTTACTTCACCAGTAACTTTGGTACTTGTACTGCGCGTGGGAAGCCCCGCAAATGGTTGAGAGTACCGGAATCCGCGTCAAACGCGGGGTTTGCGAGGGTGTGAAAGGGGACGCTTCCCAGTGGTCATGGCCTTCGGTAAGCGAGCGGGTAGCCGACCTGGGGTCAGGAGGGAACCGAACCCAACCTTAAAGGTCCTCCCCGAATCCTGCTTTACTTAAAGCTTCCACTTGCCTACAATGGCGGCCTTCTCCCCGGGAGGCGCGCATGAAAATCCAGGGTATCGAGGGTATGACGACTGGCCAGCTGCAGTTCGAACTGCAAAGGGGAGCGAAGTTTGTTTTTTTCTACTACTGTATTTCGGCCCTTGTCATCACGTTCCGGCGTCCCTCCGGGATTTATTTTCTGCCTGCGGGTGAGAATGCCATGGTGAAAGGCCTCCCCTGGACGTTGCTCACCTTGGTAGCGGGATGGTGGGGGATTCCGTGGGGCCCGATCTATTCCGTCCAATCAATCTTTATAAATTGCAAAGGCGGGAAAGATGTGACCGCCGAAGTCGCGCGACAACTCAACCTTGCGGCGGCTGTGGCCCCAACCGCGACTTAGTTGTATGTATCCCAGAGTCCTGCATGTTCTGTCCATCTTGCTGTTCTTTACCGTCCCCTTTAGCGGGCAAACTCTTCGCGATGAGGCCGCCAAAGCGGGCATCTTAATCGGCGCCGCGGTCAATGTTCACTACCTTTCCGAGGCAGCGTACACCTCCACCCTGGGGCGGGAATTCAACCTGATCGAGCCCGAAGATGCCCTGAAATGGGAGGCTTTGCGTCCGGACGAAAAGACGTTCAACTTTGGTCCGGCGGACCAGATCGTTGCATTCGCGCAAGCCCACAACATGAAAATTCGCGGTCACAACCTGGTATGGGGGACGCACAACCCGGATTGGCTGACCCACGGTGGTTTCCAGTCACAGAAATTATCCAGCCTGCTGCACGATCACATCCGTCGTGTTGTGGGCCATTTCCACGGCGCCGTCTTCGCCTGGGATGTGGTAAACGAAGCCTTCGACGAAAAGGGCAAGCTGCGCGCTTCGATCTGGTACAACCAGCCTGGAATTGGCGCCGGAGACGGTACCGGATACATTGCTCAGGCTTTGCGCTGGGCACGCCAGGCAGATGTCGATGCGCTTCTGTTTTATAACGAAGCTGAGGCTGAAGAGGTCAACCCCAAGTCGGATGCGATCTACACCATGGTGAAGGACTTTCGGCGGCGCGGAGTGCCGATTGACGGAGTCGGTTTTCAGATGCACATCTTCAATCTCTCGCCCAATTTGCCGTCGATTGCCGCCAACTTTGCCCGTTTCAGCGCGCTGGGGATCCAAATCCATATTACGGAGATGGATGTGGCGCTATCGGTCGGAACAAACGGGTCCGTGCTAAATCAGGCCGACCTCGGGAGGCAGGCCGATATCTACCAAGCGATCACTCGGGTCTGCCGCCAGACCCCCGGCTGCACCGCCCTGCAAACCTGGGGGGTTACCGACAAGTACTCCTGGCTGGGGTGGGCCACGCACAAGACCAAAGGGGCCGGACTTCTTTTTGACCGCCAATATCAACCGAAGCCGGCCTACGATATGGTCCGGGACGCATTGCAAGGCAGGGTCCGCCGCGACTTTACCGCGCGATGAGCAGACGAGCCAGAGCTATAATGCATTCAGAAAGAGTGCCGCGTCCTCGAGATCCAATGAAATCCTAATCGCGGCGGCATAAACTGGTGGCAGCTTCCCGTCCAATCCGCCCCGCAAAAGAGGTCTCCAGACGCCGCAAGGACATCTACCTGCTGGCCGCGGGCGTGACTCTCCTGCTTGCGATCATTGTTTCTCAAACCTCATTTGATCTGAACTTCCTGAATCCTGACTCCAACCAGCAAATCGGCTTTTTCGTCGGGATTTCGATGCTGGTGTTTCTTCTGTTCGTCGCCCTCACTTATGTACTGGTGCGGAACCTGATTAAGCTGTTTGCCGAACGACGCCTTGGGGTTTTAGGGTCGAAATTCCGCACTCGCATCGTCGTGGCCGGCTTACTGCTCTCATTCTTACCCGTTATTTTCATGTTTTTCTTCGCTTACGGACTCATGAACCGCTCCATCAATAAATGGTTCTCGCGTCCGGTGGAAGAAGTGCGTGAAGACACAAACGCCGTGGCTTCGCTGCTTTCTGACTATGCGGCACAGAACGCACACGCCGAGGCCGTGTCGATTGCGGCCTCGCCCGAGACCCGTTACGCGTTCGAAGGGCACAGTTTCAACGCGGTGGCAGCGGAGTTTCAGGAGCACGAATCTACGTTGCAAGGCGGATTCGCCGTGGCCATTCTCGATGGCAACGTGGAGGCAAGCTATGGCGCCCCCGCGCCGTGGCCCTTACTCAAAGCGCTGTTGCCCCGCCCAGTGGGGGCCGACGCGTCGCCGTTACAGCTTACGTGGCAGCAAACCGATTATGTTCTGAGCGGCGCCGCGGCCGGCAAGAACGGCATCATTGTGGTGGGAATGCCGCTCCCAGAAAAATTTTCCTCCACCATGCGGCGGCTGGAAGCCAGTCAGATGCGTTATTTCAACCTGGCGCCCAATTACCGGAAGGTGCGCCGCATGTACATGACGGTCCTTCTCCTGCTCACGGTGCTGGTCCTTTTCACTACGATGTGGCTCGCTTTGTTCTTGTCCAAGCTGGTCATGCGTCCGATTGCAGCATTGGCGGAGGCAACCCAGGAGATATCTCGCGGGCGCCTCGACTACCGGGTTGAGGTCACGGCCGCGGACGAAATCGGCGACCTGGTCCGGTCCTTCAATCGCATGGCGGCGGACTTGGAATCGAGCCGCCATCAAATTGAAACCTCCCGCCGTGAACTCGCTGACGCCAGCGCCAGCATCGAACAGCGGCGCCAGCACATGGAAACTATTCTCGAGAGCATTCCGACCGGTGTGCTTTCCGTCGATTCCAACCGCAGGATTACCCACGCGAACCAGGCGCTGATGCGGTTGTTCCGGCCGAAGGGTGGAGAGGATGGGACCACCGTCCTCATTGGCGCGGCGCTGATCAATGTTTTCCCTGGAGAAGTGATTGGCGACCTCGAGCCTCTGCTGCGTCGCGCGGACCGCATGGGCACCACGACCACACAATTAGAGATGGCGCTGGAATCGGGCCAACTCAACGTCGCGGTTACGGTGGCCACTCTCCGCCATCGCGGACAAGGGCTGGGTTATGTATTGGTCTTCGAAGACCTGTCCGATGTGCTGAAGGCGCAGAAGCAGGCAGCCTGGCGGGAAGTGGCCCGGCGGGTGGCACATGAGATCAAGAACCCGCTTACCCCAATTTCTCTCTCCGCGGAGCGGATTGTTCGCCATCTCGGCCGCAAAAGCGCGCCCGATAGCGCTTCACGGAAGATCGTGCGCGAGTGCGCGGAAACCATAAGCGGGGCCGTGGAAACCGTCCGCACTCTGGTGAACGAGTTTGCCGCCCTGGCCAGCTTTCCTACGGCGCGGCCCGAACCGACCGACATCAATTCCGTTGTCGAGAGTTCGCTGGCCATGTTTAATGGCCGGCTGCACGGCATCCAAGTCCACACCAGTCTGGCGGACCATCTTCCCAAAGTCATGGCCGATACCGAGGCGATTCGCCGGGCCTTTGCCAACTTAGTGGACAACGCGGCGGAAGCCATGCAGGACGCGGTGCTGCGGGAAATTAACATTTCCACTTCGTTGGTCACCAGCCGTGACGCGGTGGAAATCACCGTTGCCGATACCGGCCCCGGAGTCACTCAGGACTTGAAAGAAAAATTATTCCTTCCCTATTTTTCCACCAAAAAACGCGGCACCGGTCTTGGTTTGGCCATCGTGAGCCGTATCGTTGAAGAACATCACGGTTCCATACGGGTCGAGGAAAATCGCCCAGTTGGCGCGCGCTTTGTGGTGGAGTTGCCGGTGGCCATCGAAGCTGCCCAGCCGTTGATCGGTCAGCATGCCTAACATTCTCATCGTGGACGACGAACCCGGGATACGCGAGTCGCTGAAGGGCATATTGGAAGATGAAGGCTTCACCGCGACCCTGGCCGACAATGGCGAGGCTTGCCTGGATGCTCTCCGCGCGCACAGCTTCGATGCGGTGCTGCTGGACGTGTGGTTGCCGAGGATGGACGGCCTTGAAACTCTAACGCAGATTCGCGAGATGGAAAATGCGCCCGAGGTCATCATGATCTCTGGCCATGGCAACATCGAAACGGCGGTGCGGGCCACGAAGCTGGGGGCTTATGACTTTCTGGAAAAGCCGCTCTCCATCGATAAAACATTGATCCTTCTGAAACACGCGGTGGAGGCAAAACGCCTCCGGCTTGAAAATCGCGAGCTCAAAAAACAACTCACGCCGAAAAGCGCGATTGTTGGCGAGAGCGTCCCCATGAAAGCCCTGCGGCAGCAGATTCAACTCATGGCCCCGACCAATGGACGGGTGCTGATTTTAGGGGAATCCGGGACGGGCAAGGAACTGGCGGCGCAGGCCATTCACGCGCAAAGCCAGCGTAAGGAGGAAATGTTTGTCGAGGTAAACTGCGCGGCGATTCCGGAAGATTTGATTGAGAGCGAGCTTTTCGGCCATACCAAAGGGGCTTTTCCCGGTGCGGTTACGGAGAAAGAAGGAAAGTTTCGGCGCGCGCACGGAGGAACGCTTTTTCTGGATGAAGTTGGGGACATGAGCCTGAAGACCCAATCGAAGGTCTTGCGCACGCTGGAGGAACAACGCTTTACGCCGGTCGGCAGCGGCGAAGCCACCACCGTGGATGTCCGCGTCATTGCATCGACCAACAAAGACTTGGAGGAAGAGATTTCGAAAGGCAACTTTCGCGAAGACTTGTTTTACCGGTTGAACGTAATTCCATTTTTCGTGCCCCCATTGCGCGAGCGTCAGGAGGATATTCCCCTGCTCGCCCGGCATTTTCTGAAAGAATTTTCGGTTGCCTATGGCCGTCGTCCACGCGAGATCGCCGATAGCGCCATCGAGACCCTCATGCGCTACTCCTGGCCGGGAAATGTTCGCGAACTCCGCAATGTCATCGAACGGATCGTAATCATGAACCCGACCACGGCGCGTTTCGATCGCAAGCACCTTCCCCCGCTGGTCCACCGGGACGGCAACCGTCACAATGCGGGAGCGGAATTCTCCACCTTGCACCAGGCCCGTGCCGCCTACGAACGCGATTACATCCTTAAAAAATTAGATGAGAACCATGGAAATATCAGTCGCGCCGCCGAAGTGCTGGGGCTGGAGCGCAGTCATCTGTACCGGAAGATGAAGACCCTGGGGATTGCCGCCAAAGAATAGACCGGACTAACGCTTGATCATTCGAATCTCAGCGCCGTTTTTGAGAAACTTCACTTCATCCATGAGCTGATTGATCAGGTAAATCCCCCGTCCATGTTCCGAGTAGACGTTTTGCCCTACCACGGGGCTGGGAATGGAAGCCGGATCAAAGCCTTTCCCAGGGTCGCGCACGATGATCAGCATTCCACGGCTCTCATCGCAAGCTACATCACACTCAATAAACTTCGTGGGATCGGCCTGGGCCCCATGCACTACGGCGTTGGCCAGCGCCTCGTTGAGCGCCAACTGGACCGCTTCTTCCTTACCCGCGGCGCAGGGCATTTGCTTCACTAGCTGCATGATGCCTTGCACCACCGGGTCCACGCAATCCTTATCAGCAGCTAGAGTGACGCTCAGCTTCAAGATCAACTTGTCAGCCTCAAAGTTGCCGGTTGAAAACTTTTCGACTGCCACAAACCCGCCAGAACTTATCCAGCTAAAGGAATTGTACCGGGATTCGGGCAGCCGGGGAAAGTGAAGGAACGACCCATGAGTCCCATACCGGCTATGGCTTTCCGGTCCCCGCCAAACGCTCCAGCTGACGGCGCCAGTCCAAATCTTCCACAAATTCCCGCGATTCCCGCCAACCAGGTTGCACTTTTACGAACAATTCCAGGAATACGCGCGCGCCAACCATCTTCTCGATCTGCAGCCTGGCCGCGGTGCCGATCTTTTTCAACATCTGGCCGCGTTTGCCGATCAAAATCGCTTTCTGTCCTGCACGCTCGCAATAGATGGTAGCTGCAATTCGCGTCAGCGGCGTACCTTCCTCAAACTCATCGATCACCACCGTAACGGAGTAAGGTACCTCTTCGCTGGTTTCCAGCAACACCTGTTCGCGTATGATTTCTGCCGCCATAAAGCGGGCCGGTTGGTCCGTGACCTGGTCATCGGGAAAATAATGCGGGCCTTCGGGCATCGCTTCAATGAGCTTCTGCAATAAGAGGCCGAGTCCGTCTCGCTTTTTCGCCGAAATCGGAACGATGTTTTCAAACTTGTGCAGCTTGGAAAATTCTTCGATCAGCGGCAATAACTCCTGTTTCCGGCCGGGCAGCAAATCGACTTTGTTCAAAAGAAGGAAAACCGGCGTCCGGGATTTCCTGGCCAAATCGAGAATAAATTCATCCTGCGAGTCGCGCCGGTGTGCGGCATCCACAAGCAGCAGTATTAAATTACAGCCTTGCAACGCCTCCCGCACTTCACTCATCATCTTGCGCCCCAGAGAACTGTCGGGACGATGCACGCCGGGAGTATCCATGAGCACGACCTGCCCCGCGGACCGGCCTTTTTGTTTTGCGATGTGGAGGATTCCAAGAATGCGGTTGCGGGTAGTCTGCGGTTTGGGGCTGATGATCGCCAGCTTCTCGCCCACCAAAGCATTCAGCAACGTGGACTTGCCAGCGTTGGGGCGGCCGAGGATGCAGACAAAGCCAGAGCGAAAAGCCATGGGTGAGGTGGTGTATTTGTTTGCTTGCGTGGAAACGGGGAATTACCCGTCCCACAGCGTTCAAAACAATTTCAAACTATATCAGCCTTCATTTGTTTTGCTTCGGCCGTCGAGATACGCACGCGCTCCACCAGCCGTTCGGTGGAATCCAATACTTCGAAGCGGAGGCCATCGTCTTCCAGGACCTCGCCTTTTTGCGGAATGCGGCCGGCGAGTTCCGTGACCAATCCGGCCACAGTCGCAGATTCTTTGCCTTCGGGCCTTACTCCGAAGAGCTCGCCAAGGCGGTCGACATCCACGTTTCCAGCCACGATATAGGATCGATCGTTCTCCCGGACCACCTCCGCCTTTTCGTGCTCGTCACGGATTTCGCCGACAATTTCTTCCACCAAATCTTCGATGGTCACCAGGCCCGCTACCCCACCATATTCGTCCACCACAACCGCCATGCGAATATTGTTCTTGCGCATTTCGCGCAGCAGGTCGCTTCCCAGCTTGCTCTCCGGGACAAAATAAACGTCAGCGCGCATGACGGTATCGACCGTACGGGTGTGGGCCTCGGAATCCGGCACCTGAAGAACGTCCTGGGTATGCACGATGCCAACAATGTTATGGATCGTCCCTTCGAATACAGGCACTCGGGAATACGGGCGTTCGCGTTGCAATTCGACAAATTGTTCCACGGTGGTGTTGGTAGGAACGGCGACGATTTCCGGCCGCGGCTTCATGGCTTCGCGCACCGTCTTCTCGCCGAACTGCACCACGGAATGAATCAGTTCGCGATTGCTTTCGTCCAGGATCCCTTCTTCTTCCCCCGCTTCAATCAGCGCGTCCACTCCTTCCGCTGTACTCTCCGGGGTTTCGTCCGCGTGCTCGCGGGTAAGGGCCGTCACCGACTGAAGAAATCCTAAGACCAGAGTTACAGGCAGGACCAGATAAATAAGGACCCGCAACAGAAGCACCCATCGGGTAAGCCATCGCCCCTGCGTCCGCGAAAAGAACAGGAAGGGCAAGAAGCGATGGAAAACAATCACGATGAGGATGAGACTGAGGGTTGCCTGCAGCACTTCATAGATATGCCAGCCTTGATCGCGAAATACCGCGAAAGCGACCAGCATGGCAATCGCCGCCATCACCAGTTGCGTCAAGACCGCCATGGACAGCATGGCCCGGCTGCGGCCCACGCCCAGCCTTGGCTCGACGACTTGCTCGAAGGCTTCGATATTATTTTGGAATTCGCGGGAGAGAAACTTACCGATCTCGGCGTAGACGCGGTCCACGTAGGAGACCAGGGTGAACAGGCCCAACAGCAGTAGCAATGCGACTGCGATGGCGAAGTTCATCGTTGTTTGGCGGGCGTCTTGCCGCTTCTTTCAATCAAACCCAAGGGTAAACCTAATTTACACCGTAGCTGGTTCTCCAGGCGGGCCATCTCTCCTTCATCATTTTCGTGATCGTATCCCGCCAGATGAAGCACTCCGTGCAAGGCCAGGATTCTTATTTCCTCCGCCGGGCTATGCCCTAGCGCGCGAGCATTCCGCCCAGCCATCTCGGCCGAGATCGCCACATCCCCGGCGAGCCCATCGGCAAAACCAGGCATCGGAGGAAATGACAAGACATCCGTCGCCTTGTCTTTTCCCCGAAACCGCCGATTTAACGAGCGCATTTCCCGGCTGCTGGTGACCAGCAGGTTTACGCTCCCGGGTAATTTCGCGGCACGGCATGCTCGCGCCACGAAACGCGCCAGTGTGTTCTCGTTCAACCGTGCTACCGGCTTGCGGAGGATGACCAAATCTTCTCCACAGGAATTAGGGCCAGAAATAAGACAGGAGGGCTTCGCTACGCCCTCCCCTGCCATTTTACCGCTTTATTACCTGGTTGCTTCGCCTGAAGAAAGCCCCGCCTCGGGCTGGGCAACCGGTTCCGCGGCATTATTTTTACCGTTTTTTGATTCCAGCAACGATAACTGTTCTTCCGCCATGCGGTTCTTGTGTTCGTCGTAGGCGCGGATAATGCGCTGCACCAACTGGTGACGGACAACATCGCCCTCATCGAAGTGAACAAAGGTCAGGCCTTCAACTTTCTTGAGGACATCCACTGCTTCCAGCAAGCCGCTGCGGCGGGCCGTGGGCAAATCAATTTGTGTCACGTCCCCGGTAATTACGGCTTTGGAGTTGAACCCCAGGCGGGTCACGAACATCTTCATCTGCTCGGAAGTCGTGTTTTGGGCTTCGTCCAAAATCACGAAGGAATCATTCAGGGTCCGTCCACGCATGAACGCGATGGGGGCGATCTCAATCACATTCTTTTCCAGGTAGCGATCCACCCGTTCGGGATCCAGCATGTCATAAAGCGCGTCGTACAGGGGACGAAGATAGGGGTCGATTTTTTCCTGCAAGGTACCGGGCAAGAAACCGAGGCGCTCGCCGGCCTCGACTGCGGGCCGGGCCAGGATGATGCGGTTTACACGCTTTGCCACCAGCGCGGAGATCGCCATGGCCACAGCCAGGTAAGTCTTCCCGGTCCCGGCCGGACCGATGCCGAACACCATGTCATGGCTCTCAATGGCATCGAGGTAGCGGCGCTGGTTCGCGGTCTTCGGCTGTACCACGCGCCGGCCCAGCGAACGTTGGCGTCCCGCTTCGGCCAGGCCGCGCAGGCTCGCCTTTGCATCGTCGACCAGGACACGCAACATGCTGTTCAGATCGCCATTGTTGAAGGGGAAGCCGGAGCGCTGTAAATATTGGTAATCGGCAAAAACCTGCTCGGCGCGGGCCACATCTCGCGCCTCGCCTTCCAGGTCAATGGCGTTGGAACGCAGGTCAATGGAGATGTTGAGTCCGTCCTCTAGTACGTGCAGGTTTTCGTCCCGCGTGCCGAACAGGGTTTCGATGTTAGAGCTGATCTCGATACTTTTCTTCATTAGGACTTGGACATTGCCTCCCGCGGTCGGCAAACACCGGCGCCTTCTAGTTTCGGCGCGAGCATTCTTCTCGGTGTGAGGTGAAACTGACGGGATGTTGGCCCTTGGGACAAGGCAACTACCATTGAGGTTAGGGTATCCCGGCCTTGGGGTGGAGTCAATGGCAGTCGGATTGGGTTCCCGTGTGGGGAGGACACTCATGTCCGCCCCTATCGCTTATGTGCTTTTTGATAGCGATTACCGAATTGATATCCATTTTGATGGTAAGAGGCAGACAGGAGTGTCTGCCCCACTGCTTGGGGATGTCATGCGGTTTCGCCGCGCGCGTCCGGAGCGGAAGCAGGAACCGCCCGCTCACGCGCCCAAGCGCGAAGCTGTTGGATTTCCTCCGCACGTGTGGTGGAAAGCGGCACAGTTGTTCTTAAGGCTTGCAGCAAATGGTCCGTGTTCACTTCCTGCTTACCGGAAAAAGCGGCGTAGAGTGCAGTCTGCACGGCAGCATCAATTTCAGCCCCGGAAAAACCCTTGGCGGCAACAGCTACACGATCCAGATCAAAGTCTGCCGGATTGCGTTTGCGGCGTTGCAATTGGATGGAGAACACCTGTTTCCGTTCCGCCTGGTTGGGCAGGTCTACGAAGAACAGTTCGTCAAAACGGCCTTTGCGGATCAGCTCCGGCGGCAGCACGGTTACATTGTTGCAAGTGGCGGCCACAAAGACCGGGGCCTTGCGGTCCTGCATCCAGGAGAGAAATGCAGCCAGGATGCGCGAGGAAACTCCGGCATCGGCGGAAGCAGAATCCGGGCCGCTGCCGGCAAAAACTTTCTCCAGTTCGTCAATCCACAGCACGCACGGAGCAAGGCCCTCGGCCACGCGGAAAACTTTTTGAACGCGCTTTTCCGTTTCCCCGATATATTTGTCGAAAATCGCGGATGTGTCCAGCTTCACCAGCGGGACTTTCCAGTCGCCGGCGATGGCCCGCGCGCATAGCGATTTTCCGCAGCCCTGCACGCCCAGGATGATGACGCCCTTCGGCGGCTCTAATCCAAATTGCTTGGCAGAGTTTTCCCATGCGCCGCGCCGCTGCCCCAGCCAGCGCTTGAGATTTTCCAGCCCGCCGATGTCGGCCAGGTTTTGCGAGGCATCCACAAACTCCAGCATTCCGGTGTGGCGCAGCAGGTCTTTCTTGGCCTCAAGCACGTCGGTGACGGTCTCAGGGCACAAGGAATAACGGGCAACTAACGCTTGCGAGATCGCGCGCTCGGCTTCCTCTTCAGTCAGGCCGCGCAAGTTGGCGGAGACAGCATCGAGACCCGCGGCATCCAGTTTTTGCTGGAAGGTGTGCGTATGGCACAGGCGTTTGAAGGTTTCGTCCACAATCTCACGCAGGCGCGGCTGGTCAGGCAGCGGCAGGTCGAGGTATTCCACCAGGCTGGCCAGTTCCGACGGCATCTCGATAGACGGCGAGGTCAAAATCACTGTCCTCCGGTTGGCGGAAAATTTCTGTCCGACATCGCGCAGCCGCCGCACCACCACTGGGCTCTCCATGTGGCGATGAAAATCCTTGAGAATAAAGACCGCCTCCAAGGCAATGCTTTCCATATTGGCCA
>CAZETZ010000098.1:0-12125 GCA_964514735.1 uncultured Acidobacteriaceae bacterium
GTAAGAGAGTCGACATCACAAGTTCGTTGCTCTTGCCAGCTAACAATATTCCAACGGATATCTATTCAGCGAGGCAAGCTGTTTTTCTCGCTGAGCCCGAATGTTCCACGGAGCAAGCGTTCACGAATGCGCTCAGCCGCACCCGAACACGATCATTTGCTTCCTTGTGGAGGGCTTTCGTCGACGTTCGCCTTATTAGCGTCCCCACAGAACCGACGATGATTCGCATTGCTCTTCGCGTCTCCAACGATTCTCCGACGCCCGCAAAAGCACAGAGCGACTTCCTCGATGCGAACCTGTACGCAGTCCGACTTGATGTCGGAGTACCCAAACAAGTTCACCGACCAACCATTTTTCAAGAATTGCCCGCGAGCTTTCGGTATGACCGTCTAATGCCGGGCGTCGGAATAAACGCACATGTTCGGAGTGAAGACAAAGGCCCGCTTCTGCAATTGATAGCCGAAAGTGTTCCTATTTCCGAAACACCACGCCTCGAGGCTCGGGAGTTTTCTGATGCTGTTCCAACGTTCTCGGCATTAAGTATTAACCCAGCACCAATTCTCGAAGCGCTGGCTCGTCATATGGAGAGTTACGACGCGGCTCAATGGACAGCCAAGATTGCAACACTCTCCGGTATTGAGCTTGAGGATGGGCAACGATCCAGAAGGGAGTTTGAGCAGGAAGTACTTCGCTTTAAGCGGGGTCTCAACCTTCTGAAAAATCCAGCCTATCCAGCCGTGACGCAGGCGTTTCTACTAATGAATGAGTCCATGCGCCGTGCGAACCAAACTCATGACAAATGGCGTCTATTCCAGATTGCTTTCATTGTGTCGCTTTTGCCAGAGCTTGCTTCGCGTGAATACCCAGAATTGACCGCTGAAGATGACGGACTCGTGGACTTGTTGTGGTTTGCTGCGGGCGGAGGCAAGACCGAAGCATTTATGGGGATCATTTTGTGGCAGGCGTTCTTCGACAGAATTAGGGGCAAGCAATTCGGAAACACAGCATTCGTTAGATTTCCTTTGCGCCTTTTGACGTTTCAACAGCTTCAACGTCTCGCAAGCGCTTTGGCCGCGGCTGAACTGGTGAAAAAGGAGAAAGAACTTAAGGGAGCACTAACATCATTGGTCACGGAGTCGACGTCGACCGGTTTAACGTAATTGTTTTTGCCGGGTTCACACGGCTCGTCGCCGAATATATTCAGGCTTCAGCACGTGTTGGGCGACGATTCCCAGGGATTTCGATATTTGTACCAACTCCACAAAGCGAGCGTGACCGGAGCATTTTCGATAGATTTGCTAAGTTCCATCAATATCTTGATCGTCTTGTAGATCCTGCGGCCGTAACACGGTGGCCTGAACCGGCAATGAGACGCACTCTCCCGGGTATGCTTTGCGCGTATTTAATGGGAGTAGCGGCATCTTCTCTTAATCGGCCGCTGGCAACCGTTGAAGCAATACTTGACGCGCACGGTGATCCAAACGCCACAGCGCTGACACAGGATGCAGTCGTTAAATGGATTGTAGCCGCCTACGGTTGCGAGCATGCTCCATCTCCACAAAGGTATCAAGAAAAGCTAACCAGAGAAGCGAAGAACAAATTCAGCTCAATAGTGAACACGCCGAAACAACGAGGTCGATACCGCGCATTAAACATGTTTCTTGATGCGATGAATAGCCTTCGTGATGTGGATGAACCGGCGGACATTCGTGTCGGAAACTCGGAAGAAGCCAAGGCGCTCAGAAGGCTAATCGATGTCCAATAACCGTTATTTTGCGCAGAATCATGATGCAGAAGGCGAGAACCCTACGGAACGTGTCCGCCCAATGCAACGCGGTGTCTCACAGCTCTTGTTTAACTATTTACCGTATAGAACAGTGGACTGGGAAGACGGTCTAGCAATCGTCCAGCTTGGGAACATTCACTTCTCAACAATTTGGGAAGAGGAGAGGAAATCGACTCTTCTTAAAGAAATAAAAGAGCACTTTGACCGATGGGTACTCCGCGGAGGTCGAGTCGATTCCACGTTTCCGTCCGATCCAGCAGGCGAATACGACAGGTTCGCTATCGGAAGCCCGACATCTATCGACGCAGCCGTTATGCAAGCGGCATTGATCTGCCAGCACTGCGGCCAGCTCATTTTTGAGAAGAAACATCAACACGAAACCTTGTTACGGTGTCCTCATTGCAACGGATCTCGCATACATCAGATTCCTTTTGTTTTTGTACATGGTTGTGGTGAACTCGTTCCCATACAAGAGTGGGTTCCAGCCATAAAGAAGAGTGACCAAGCGGGAGGGCTGCCTGAGCCCACAAAACATCCGATCCGCTGCGCTCAATGTCAAAGCGGTGCAAATCTTCACATACCAGGAAGATCAGATCGCGTAAAAGATATGAAAGTCGTGTGCCGCAAATGCAACACCGTCGCACTTGACCGTTTTGCGGCGTCCTGTCTTCGTTGCCTAAAACGTTTTGGGCGTGAAGGCCCGCCTACAAATCAAAAAGGAGGGACAATCGCATCTGCGTTAGCAATGAGATTGGCGCGTTACAGCGCCAGTGACACCTATTATCCTCAAACACTTTCAATCTTGCGTCTAGACAAGCCGCAACTCACAAGCGTTGACGACGATACTTCCTCGACACTACGTCTTTTACTCCCTCGTTCCCGTAGACCTCATACCGTAGAATCACCGGCGGAACGTCTCAAAGCCCTCGCGGAGCGCATCAAAAATGCTGAATCGACGGGAGACACCGCGGAGCAAGCACGGCTACTCGCAACGGTAGCAGAAATCGCCCAAGGCAAGGCACATGAACCAGAGTTGGCAGATAGCGGCTTGCTCAGCGCAATCTCAGAAGATCTCGAGAAAGCGATAAAGGAAAGCCTTGCGTTCAGGGGGACTGTGAGTGTCGAATCGGCAGAACAAAAAGCACGCGAGAGTGATGCAGCCGAGTTACTCGCAGACGAAGTGAGCAGGATTAGAAGCTCGCTTGGCTTAGCTGAACTACTTTATGTAGATGACCTTCCAATCATTACGGCGACATATGGATATACACGTCGTAGTTTTGAACCAGTTTACGACGAGCTCGGTGCCCGAAACCTGCCAGTCGAGATAAGAGCGTTTCCATCAGTGCAAAAGGCTGCCGCTCAACGGCTCGGCAAATTGGAGCTATTCGGCACTATCCCGGTGCTGGCGCGCGAGGGGGAACACGAGGGCATTTTCCTTTCCTTGCAACCTGATCGAGTTATCAAATGGCTAGAACTAAATGGCATCACACTTCCTGAGTCGCATTTGCCTCCAATAGCACGAATCCTGGCAGCACTGGAGCCAATTGACGGTGATCGCTACTACGACAATATTTGGACCTTGCGAACACGACGCATGGTCTTCGGGCTTGTTCACAGTCTTTCCCATGCAGCATGCGCGCTATGACGCGGTATGCCGGAATTGACCGCACGTCGGTCGCCGAATACATCTTTCTCCCGATGTTGGGGTGCGTTGTATATGACAGCTCGAGCAGTTTCAAGTTAGGTGGTGTCGCAACGCTCGTTAGGGATCATTTAGCAGCATTCCTGCGAAATATTGCAGACGAATCTGTGGAATGCCTCTACGATCCTGACTGTGCTGACCATATGGGAGCATGCCACGGTTGCCTTCACTCCCCTGAAATCTCGTGTCGCGTGTTCAACCACGGTCTGTCCAGAGCATTTTTGCTTGGTGGTCACGCTCCTTGGGCTGATGTTTCGTCGGAAACACGGCTGGTAGGCTACTGGGAAATTCAAGGCCCCCAGCAATGAAAACTTATGTGCTCACTCTGAAATCCTATCCGTGGCTGCTTCCCGCAGTAGAGAACGCGCTCAGAGATTTACCGAAAGATAGCCCCAGGGATGTCTCCAAGCTCGCAAGAAACTTTCGTGCTCAGGGCGGCCGTCCAATCTCCGATGACGAAGTTCTTATTGCATTCAATGCCTTATGTGATTTGGGAGTACTTAACCGAGAGGGACAACGATACACCTTGAATGGGGAGAGATTTGCGGCGACGGAAGAACTGCGTAGTGCAGTTCAAGCAACCTTAGAAGTCTTACGCGATCATCGTTCCGGCGAGCCAACGGATGTCCATCTATGTGTCTCCCTTCCTCCCGCCCTATCTCCAGCCGCGGAACATGTCATTCGTGAATCGTCGAGCGATTTGCGGAGCAGTCTTTTGGATGTGATTGCATCCGCCAAACAATCGTTAGTCATTGCCTCTCCGTTTTGGGACGCTTGGACGACAGCCGAGATGGTAACGCTAGTTCGCAAAAAACTCTCAACCGGCGTCCAAGTCTCCTTGTTGGGAAGGTTCTCCAGAGATTTGCCAGTCAATGTGAAATCCGAGCTCGAGAAAATAAGTCACCATCCGTCATGTGCAATCTTGTCATGGTTCGAAGGCGCGGGCTCTGAAACACAGACGTTTCATTTCAAAGCCATCAGTGCTGACCAGGGTCAGAGAGGATATTTAGGTAGTGCCAACATGACAGTCTCGAGCTTGCGATCACGGATGGAGCTGGGCGTTGTCCTGAGTGGGACGGCCGCATCACAACTCGACCGCATTCTAAGAGTAGTACTTACAATGGCATCCCCTATGAACGCGACTTAACGGTCCACTGTCTAGACGTTGTGCTCATAAATTGTTTGTGCCTCTTTCCCGCATTGTGCATAACCGCTATCAAGGTCGGTTGGCAAGCCAACCAAATCATCCCCTTGTGCCTCATGCTGCACAATGTAGGTGTGATAAAACCGCACCGCATTTTTCGCTATTTCCAACGACGGAATGTTCATGACCTCATCTGAATCGAGATGTGCGAGAAACTTGTCTCGGTAACGACGCATCGTCTCTATTTCTTTCTCAAATGCCACGTCGTCGATACCGAGATGCGTCAGGAGTTGATTCTTGAAACTCGCCGGATCTATGACAGTCTTGCTCCAATGATGTTTCCTATAGGACTCGCCGAACAACTTGCACCATTCGAGAACACAAATATCAATGCAATTCCCGCTTACAACGCGCCAAAAATTTCAATTTATAGGATAGCTTTGCAAGGCCAGATGTTCTTGCCTGCGTCCGACCTTCAATGAAAATCATGCGACGAAAGTTGCGCCGTCGTCAGGAATAAAGGTTCGATTGTTTGCGCCTTGAGATGTACTACCCCAGATTGATTCTGCACGACGCCCGACATCAGTACGAATGGCGATCTCACGATTTTTTCGCGGTACTTCTCGTAAAACTGCGGTGTGCCGATGGCATTGCCGATTCCGGGTTTCGTCTTCCAAGCTTATGAACAAGAATCCTTTTGCGGGACTGCGCTGGAATTACCCAATAGGGAAATCAAATTACGGAGAATGGCTGTTACGAATCCGGAACAAATAGATTCAATGCCGTAGGTTGTGGAAAAGTTTAACGTTGACACGTGACATTTGTTGACCTAACTTCTACGTGAAATTTTCATCGCTGTAGACCCCTGGGACAATTTGAGATCGGAGAAGCCAATGGTTCGTTCATGTTTGGTTCTGGTGCTTTGCCTTGAAATTTGTTTACCACTTCTGTATGGACAAAGTGCAAAGACTTCCCTGAACGGCGTGGCTCCCCATGACGTCCAAGCAATTTCCATTCTAACTAAGGTTCTCGATGCCGCAGGAGGAGCAGCGGCACTTTCAACGATCCAGGATTTCACAGCATCTGGACAAATAACATATCACTGGGCCGGGAGCGATGTTGTAGGTACAGCCACGTTTAGTGGAAAAAGTATCGATCAATTTCGGATGGATGCAACTCTACCGACCGGCACGCGATCATGGGCCGCCAATCATGGCCGAACCATCCAAAAGGACGAAGAGGGAAATGTCGTGCCAATTTTTGGATCGTCGATGATCAGTCCATCTGCCCTCATCCTTCCAAACCTCATTATTGCCGAAAGTATAAAGAGTCGATCACTTACCCTCGAGTATCAGGGCTTATCTCAAATCGATGGTCGGTCCGTTTATGACGTACGAATTCGGCGTGCGTACCCGTTGGCAGATGGGACGGTTGAGACCACAGACATCAGCGCACTGGATATTTTCATAGATACCAATCTCTTCCGAATAGTCATGACCAGAGACCAAGCCCGTCCCGAGAGAAATTCAGAAGAAGGGCAGACCCATGAAATTAGATTCTCTGATTTTCGAGTAGTGAATAACGTCACTGTGCCTTTTTCGATTCGCGAAACCACTGCGGGACAGAACACATGGCAGGCCCAATTGAACAACTTTTCTTTCAATTCGTCACTTGCCGATTCTAATTTTACTTTCTAGAACTGGGCGCGGTTCAATTTAACAATCGTAGTGCGGAGATGTCCACATGAAGGATAGAGCTCTTGCTAACCGACGGGTTGTGTTGCTCAGGCAAAATTGTGGTTTCTTTACTGGATTCTGCTTGCTCCTTGCCATTTTGGGTCATCCGGGAGCTTTAGAAGCCCAGCAAAATAGTTATCTCAACAGCGTTGGAGTTCCAACATTTTCATTAACGATGCCAGTTGAGAATGGAAACATCAACATGTCCAATGGGAACCTTCATTTGGAGATTCCCATCGGGGATCCCTTACCTCAGCGTGCGGGTAATACCTATAGAGCTGTGCTGATGTATGACAGCGCTATATGGTATGGCTGGCACTCGGGAACCGGCAATCTCTGGTGGCCCAGCGTGGATGCTGGATGGCGGCTGGTAACGTCAGCTGATCAGGGCAAAGGTTCTTATACACAAGCCAATCTGACGTGTGATTCAGCAATCTATGGACCGGGTTCCACGTATGAGGTTGATTTCAATAATTTCTCATGGACCGCACCGGATGGGACCTTTCATCAATTCCCAATTCTTTTGAGTAAGGCAGTCATTCAGGGTGACCCCGATTGCCCTTTCGCCATTACGACCACAAGTTCGGATGCGTTCGCCGCCGATCGCAGTGGTTATCACATGTATGCCATTACAAACGGCGGCACCCAGGTCATAGCAATTGATGTTTATGCTCCCGACGGCACGCATGTTTTCTCAGGGGGCACAAGCGGCCTCCCGGGTACCAATGGCCCAACAGATTCGAATGGGAATTATTACAGCCGGGATACCACTTATAACACTAGGCTCAATCACACTAATCCAATTGACATGCTTGGTAGGCAACCCATTCTAATGAGTACCAGTGGGAGTAGTGAT
Source organism: uncultured Acidobacteriaceae bacterium (assembly GCA_964514735.1). Classification (GTDB taxonomy): domain Bacteria; phylum Acidobacteriota; class Terriglobia; order Terriglobales; family Acidobacteriaceae; genus CAWBXL01. The sequence goes on from CAZETZ010000098.1 coordinate 7,225, forward strand.
TATATCGATGTGTTGACCTCGCAAGGTACAAGGCAAAGGTACACAATTGTCTGGCAGAACATCAGCGTGAATACAAATTTCGGTCAGGTTGGATTGACTGAATATTCTGGGACCCGTCCTGTCATTCAGGAAATTGACCTACCGGATGGAACTAAGTATCAATTTTCCTACGATCAAGGCACGACGGCCGGACATTTCGGAGTTCTCACTGGTATGACCCTGCCAACTGGCGGTCAAGTTTCTTATTCATATACGACATTTTCGGATTCCTACAATGCTAAATATCGATGGGTCACTGGCCGCACAACAAGTGGCACTGGAATTACCAGCGGAACTTGGTCCTATACCCCGCAAGTGATTGGCACTTGTCCTGGAGGCGGGGTGAATTGCCAGCAAAAAAACACTCTTACGGCACCCAGTGGGAACGCCACTGTTTATACATTCAATTTCAATGGCGGTCCGTGGGCCAACCAAATTCAAAACTATACCGGTTCGCCTTCTACCGGGACATTGCTCTCCACTACAGCCCAAACTTTCGACTATGGTCAAAACTGCCCGGCCAACGTGCAATGCAATATGCCCGGTGCCGCTTACGTAGTGAAATTAGCGGAGACGACAACTCTTCCAATCCCCGGCGGCAATATCAACCAAGCAAAACAGACTTCCTGGGATAGCAGCAACAACGGCAATATTAAGCAAATATCAGAATGGAATTCATATGGATCGGTAAAGCCCACAAACGCCGATCGCACTACGTGCTTTACCTATCTCACTGGCACAACCTATTCAAACGTGAATATGGTCAACCGGGCAACCAACGTAACCGTCGTTGACAACTGGTCTTCCACGCCGTGTACATCTACTCCGAGCGCACACATAGTTTCCCAGACGCTCAACGCCTACGACGGCTCGGCTGTGGCGTCCGCAACTCTTAAATCAGCGCACGACGATACGCATTTTGGCACCGGATATACGGCCCGGGGAAACATTACGCAGGTACAGAAACTCGTTAGCGGCTCTACTTATCTCATTAGCTCAAGCACGTACGACATGACTGGTCAGCGCGTGACATCAACTGATTGGAACGGCAACCAGACCTCGTACGACTATAGCGACAATCTGTATGATGATCCTGGAGATGGATCAACCCCAACGGTTCACTCGGTTAGTACGGCTACCAATGCATATCTAAAAACTGTTACTTATCCAACTGTCGGCTCGACGACGCTCACTGAGACGATGGGCTACTATTGGGGAAGTGGTAAGATTGCGTTAAAAACAGACGTCAATAACAATACGTCATACTTTCATTTTAATGATCCACTAGACCGGCCTACAGCGACGTTGTTGCCTAATACTGAATGGACGCGAACCGCCTATTCCTCGTCTGGAACACAGGGCGATACATACACTGGCACCACAAATCCTTCAGCGTCGACGAGTTGCTCAGTCTGCCGCCATGATCAGGCAGTGGTCGATGTACTTGGCCGCCCGATCAGCCAAGTGCTGGTTAACGACCCAAGTGGGACGACCACAACAGTAACTGCATATGACTCCAGCGGCAGAGTGGCAAGCGTCAGCAACCCATATCGCAGTACGTCAGACGCGACGTATGGCTTGGAGACTCCAAGCTACGATGGCATTGGTCGGACGACACAAGTTCAACATCCCGATGGTGACCTGTTGTCCAAATATTCTGGTGCCGCCGTGAGTTCTGGCGGTGGAGCTACGTCGCAACTATGTGCAACGGCCACTTACGGATTTGGCTATCCAGTTTTGGTAAAAGACGAGGTTGGCAACAAGCGACAAACGTGGGTAGATGGATTTGGACGAACCATTGAAGCAGATGAGCCCAATGCAACCGGCAGCCAAACCGTTAATACGTGCTATAAGTACGATTTAAACAATAATTTGACCCAAGTTACAGCGCAAAGCAGTCAGACGCGCAACTATTCCTTCGACTTAATCTCCCGACCGACTTTAATCGGAACACCGGAATCTGGAACCACAAATTTATATTACACGACCAGCGGGGGAACATTGTGCAGTGGGAATCCCATTTCAGTTTGCCGACGTATAGATGCTCGAAGTATTACTTCTACATATGCCTACGATGCAATGAACCGTCTGATTTCTGTCAGTTATTCCGATTCCACGCCAGCGGTGAAGTATGGCTACGATAGCGTTGCGCCGACTGGGTGTACACCGCCCACTTTGACAAGTACCAATGGCAAAGGACGCCGATCATCAATGTGTGATGGATCAGGTTCGATTGCCATGAGCTTCGACACTGTCGGAAACATTCTCAGACAAAAACGTACTCTCAACGGCGTGACCGAAAACTTGTATTACACCTATAATCTTGATAGCAGCATTGCTTCTGTCCAATTCGAAAGTGGGCGAACTGTCACATACACCGAAGGTAATGCAGGGCGCATAACTTCTGTTCAAGATACGGCGAACAGTATCAACTATGTGACCAACGCGTTGTATGCTCCGCAGGGAGCCTTGAGCTCGATGCAAAACGGTGCCAGTTTAATCTCAACCATTTATTACAACAATCGGCTACAGCCCTGTCGTATTTCCGAAAAAAGCAGCGGAACGGCCCCAACAAATTGCACGGATTCTGTGAATAAAGGGAATATCTTTGACATAGCCTATAGCTATGTGCAAGGTACGCACAACAACGGAAGTATCACCGGACAGACGAACAATGTTGATTCAGGAAGATCGCAATCGTATGGCTATGATTCATTAAATCGACTGTTGACTGCCTCGTCACAAGCCACCTCAGGAGCTGATTGTTGGGGGCAGAGTTTCGGAAACAACGCTACTCCACCCACATTGGCTGCCGATGCATTGGGGAATATGTTCTATACGACAACAACCCAGTGTTCAAGCCCGCAACCTCGGTTTACACCGAACACCAGCAATCGATTCACGGATACAGGCATTACTTACGATGCTGCTGGCAATATGACTAACGACGGAATTTATGCCTACACCTACGATGCAGAAAATCGTCTGATCACTGCGAGCGGCATGACTGGCGGGCCATATTGCTACACCTACAACGGAGATGGCCTGCGGGTAATGAAAGCGCATGCTTGCACAGGAACTCCTACCGTTGATGTTTTATATTGGCGCGGCATCAGCGGGGATACCTTTGCTGAAACAAGCGCCGGCGGCAGCGTGTCGAACTCAAGCTATCACGAATACGTTTTTTTTGAAGGGCGTCGTATTGCTAGATCTGATGTTTCTTCAAGCACCGTGTACTATAATTTCGTCGATGCGCTGGGAAGCACTCGAGTGATGGCACAGGGCAATGGTACCGTTTGCTTCAAAATGGAGTATTATCCGTTTGGTCAGGAACAACCGAATTCCACCACGACTTGTAATACCAGCTACAAGTTTACCGGATATGAATCGGATGTGGAGACGGCTTTAGACTACGCTTTCGCGCGTTTTTACAATCCTAGGCTGGGTCGATTTATGTCCAGCGACCCACTTGCCGGAACCGAAGATGCTCCACAATCGCTAAACCGCTATACCTATGTGTTGAATAATCCAACTAATTTCATTGATCCCAGGGGACTTATTACCGATCCAAACGCGCCCAACCCTCCTATTTTTCCAACAATGTGGCATTTCGATCAACTCGACCGCACATCGAGAGACGGGCTGGTTAACGATTTTGCGGTTAGCAGAAATAAACGCCGTGTACAAAGTCCCCCAGGAAACAAAGCTGCAAACAACCGAAGCACGTGTATCTCACCTTCGTTTCTCAGACAATTGGCAGCAACCCCGGAATTAGGGGGGCTTTATGTCGCATATCTTTATTCAAAGGGTGCTGCATGGCTGACAGGCGGTACCATTGGAGTTGGGTGGGGCGGAGGTGCTGGTATTGGTATAGGACCGAAAGGTTTTCCTGCAATTGGAGGTGCTGTTTCGGGCTCTGTTGTAGTCACGACTGATGGGGTCGGAAATTCTGCTCTCGTGATCTCGCTAACCCCTCCCGTGCAGGTTGCGGCAATGAGTAGAAGCTTCCCCTTGGACGATGCGGGCGCAGCAGCAAATGGAGGTGTACAGTTAACTGTTTCTCGTTCCCTTGTGCCGACAACTGTTACATTTGCTGGCTCGCCGGACGTCAACGGGTCGTTTGGGCCTGTCGGGGTTGATTGGACGCCAGATAGCGTCAGCTTACAGGTCGGGGTTGGCGAAGGCGCACGAGTGGGAGGCGCTGCGGGGGGCATGTTTTCGTTGTCAATTCCGATTTGCAAGCAGTAACATCCTCATTGGTGCAGTCGCGAAACGAAGGTGCTAAACAAACGTAAGAACTTCGCTCTGCAAGCGTCTCGGAGGCAGTATTTCATGCGCAAGAAAACTTTGAGAGTGCTGTGGTTGGTGATACTCCTACTGATTGCCACGTTTCAGGCAATGATGTTCTTGCGACTAAGACGGCAGAGCGTGCCGATCTTTCACTCCACACTTGAGATGGTTCTTGTCGTCGCTTTGATCGCAGTCCTACTTTTGGGCGTGGTTGTGAAAAGTCGACAAGCACCGAAGGTAGATTCAGAAAATAAGAGGACAGACGGAACCTTCCATGATTGACCGTCCGATTTAAGATCGCAGCCCCCTTGCTGTTATCAGGAAATGATTTGCACAAAATCTAGACTGTCTCAACAACTGTAGGCAAAATTGAGGCGGCGAAAGCTCCTCAGTCCAACAAGGTTCAATATCACCAAGGTTGAGGCTCACAACTGGTTCAATAGCAATAAGTTATAAACCTGTAAAATTCCACAAATTTCAATAAGTGTTAGAATCCGCCTTGGGCGCAGGGGGTCGTAGGTTCAAATCCTCTCTCCCCGACCAATTTCAATGGGTCCAGACCGGAGACATGG
>CAZETZ010000099.1:0-11861 GCA_964514735.1 uncultured Acidobacteriaceae bacterium
AGGTTGGTGGCGATTGCGGGGATGGTGCTGATTACGCCTTCCGGGTCGCGGGTGCCTTCATAAAGGTGTCCCATCAGCAGTTTCCGGTCCAGCCAGGCGACCAGGTTGCGGTCCGGATCGAGAAGGGGTACGTCATGCGTGGGCACGCCATAACCGGGGACGGGGACAAAGCGCATGATGAGCCAGTAACCGGCGAGGCAGATGAAGACGATAAACCACTGTCCGCGTTTGCCGATATAGAGGGCGACGATGGCGGAGATGGTGTAGCAGACGGCGATGCGTTGCAACACGCCATAAACACGCAGGGTGGCGAAATTGGGCCAGGGTAATCCATGCAGGGCAACGCCGATGGCAAACAGGAGGAAGCCACGCCAAAGCGCATGGCGCAGCAATTGTTGCCGCGTCTCTCCGCGATTGAGGCGCGAGGCCAGGGAGAAGGTTGTGGCTACGCCGACCATGAATAGGAAAAATGGGAAGATGAGGTCGGTGGGGGTCCAGCCGTTCCACTCGGCATGCTTCAGAGGCCAGTAGGCGGATGGTTCATCGCCGGCGTTGTTGACCAGGATCATGGCGGCGATGGTCGCGCCACGAAGTACATCGAGAGACAACAAGCGGTCGCTGGTGGCCAGATCTTTGACAGGTCCCATTGCAGGTCACAGTCGCACGGACTGCTGAAACGAGCTGAGGACACCAGATTCTACGCTATTTGCCCATGGTCAGCACTACGCGAAAACGCGCCTTCCCGCTGATCATTTGTTCGTAGGCTTCGGCCGCCTTTTCCAGCGGGTATTTTTCGATCATGGGGCGTACCCCGCTTAGCGCGCTGAATTTCAGGGTGTCTTCGGAGTCGATGGCAGAACCGGACGCCCAGCCCTGAATGCCGAGACGCTTGCTGATGAGGGGAATAGTGCTGAGACTGAACGGTTCGGGGCCCGCTCCCAGGATTATCAGTTTGCCGTTCGGGCCGAGACCACCAACCAGCGCGGGGATCGCTTGAGAACTTGGTGCGGTGATCAAGATTACGTGCGCGCCTCCAAGTTTCTGCAAGGCTGCCGCTTGATCGCTGGCGCTGGTGTCAATGTATTCGTGCGCGCCCAGTTTCTTGGCCAGCGGCCCCTTGTCGCCGCCGCGCCCAATGGCGACGGTGCGGAATCCCATCTGCCGCGCGTATTGAATTCCTAAATGACCCAGACCGCCGATACCCTGCACCGCCACCAGATCGCCGGCCCGCGCGCCTGCATTGCGCATGGAGTTAAACATGGTAATTCCTGCGCACAGGAGGGGAGCGGCTTGATCGGCGGGGAGATCATCGGGCATGGCAGCGACCGCTTCGGCCGGGGCGATCATGTATTCCGCGTAGCCTCCGTCGAAGTGGATGCCAGTGATTTTCTCGTTTTTGCAGAGGACGAAGTCACCGCGACGGCAGGCGTCGCAGACGAAACAGTGCCCGCCATGCCAGCCTACGCCGACGCGCTGTCCCGTCTTCCATTGAGTTACGTCAGCGCCGACGGCGTCAATGCGCCCGGCGATTTCGTGGCCGGGTACGCGGGGATATTGGATTCCGGGCCAGTGTCCTTCTTTTACCAGCACATCGCTGTGGCAGATGCCGCAGGCTTCGACTTGGATGCGCACCTGGTTGCGAGCGGGTTCTGGGATAGGCCGTTCAACGAATTCAAAATTTCCGCCGGGTTTGGAGATTTGTGCAGCTTTCATCGTGGGCATATCGCTTCCCTGCTATTGATTGAGGATTAGGTGTTGTGGGTATCGTGTGCTACGCAAACGCCCTGACTGCCTTGGATAGACGGCGCGCCGGGAAAGATGCAAGATTTGCAGGAGGACGATCTTAATTCTTGTCCCAGTGCAGCTCTCTGGTTTTCTCACCTTTAGGCTCCCGCCGGTCAGCCTGCATGTAATAGTAGATCAGGTGCGCAATCCAGATTGCCGCCGTCAACAAGCCGAACCACAGAGTCGCATTGGAGAAACATGCCGTACCACCCACCAGTTGATACAGTCCGAAACCCACGTACCCTGCATTGACCAGCGACATGCCCGCAATCGCGATCTGAATGTAGCTGCCGCTTTCATAGTAACGGGGTCTCTGAGGAGTGGTAGGCAAGCGAAACGACAATCGAGTGTCCTCCGCCAGAAAATAGCCCCGGATCGAATTCAACGCTCGAGAGTAGAGAATAATGGTGAAGCGCATCTGGATAAACATCATGGTGACCAGCGCGTCAAAAACGCCAATCAGGACAAAGCCGACCGCCACCACGGCCGGGACAGCTGCCAATGAGGTGGCGCCCGGATTATCTTTTACGATCAGGGCATAAAGGGCCCAGGGCGCGGCCGCCAGCGACACAAACATGGTGAGGAAACGATCGAGGCGATCGTTGCGCGACTTGTCGAGGTCAATCAGGGCCTGGTATTCCGCAAGAAGAAATTTCTCTTCCGGATTTTCTACCGAAGCGTGGCTCCCGCCGGCGTCGGACATGGACGAATACCTCCTCGGATTATGTCTTTCCAAGAACTTTCAATGGCATCAATCGCTTGAGGCAGCTTGCGCATGATCACATTGAGCACCTCGGCCCGCGTGCTGTCCTGATACGCGTCGGCTATGAAACGGCTGAGTTCGCCGGTGATTTGGAACCCGGTTTTGAAGGCCTGAAGCAACGCATGCGCGACCTGGGCGGAACGAAACTGGAGAGAGATTCCCTGCTTGCCCATGAGGGCGATACAGCCGGCTGCAATCGCGTCCCGGCAGCCGCAGTCATGAAGAGAACCGTCGCCTGGGTCCCATAAGACCGCGTCCACATCGAGGAGATTGTGATGCAGGAGCTGTTCGACAGTGTGCGGCCTGGGCTCGGCGGACATATTGGTATGGTCCTCGATCCGCCAAATATCGAAGCTCGGGCCGGCAAGCCGGAAGCGGCATTTGGCCCCGCCGAAGGTGTTGGCGGAAACGTAGCTGGCGCCTAGACATTCTTTTATCTCGTTCATCGATCCGGCGCCCTGGATGACCAGGTCGATGTCGGCTGGCTTGAGGTCCATTCCGCGAATTTCCTTGAGCAGCAGATCGCGCGGGAACCCTCCCATCACATAGGTTTTCCAGGTCGTGGGAAAAAGGCCGCTTGCCCGTTGAAAGTCCTGTCCGGAGTCGGTGCGCAGAAATAACTGCAAGGGCTCACTCAACAAATGTGGGGTGCGCAAAACTTGATAGCTCGTCATTGAATCCCGGGTCCAGTGGCAGTTTGATCTTATTATGATGGGCGGGTTAATGCGAGTGGCTACAGCTTGTGCATCGCCTGTTCGATTCTGCTTAAAGTCACATCTTTCCCTAGCACTTCCAGGGTTTCAAATAATGGTGGGGCGTTTTTTCTTCCGCAGACCGCGACCCGGATTGGTTGGAACATTTGTCCGGCTTTGAGGCCCAGTTCCTGGGCGGCGGCGCGGAGGGCCTGATCTAACGGATCGTGCTTGAACTCGATACTCGGCAAAATCTCTGCCGCTTTGCACAGCGCCCTCTTCGCCATTACCATGTCCCCTTTTTGCGGGATTAGCTCGGCTGGATCGTAAGCCGAGAGTTGGTCCACAAAGAAAAAGTCGGCGGCGGTAAGCACGTCGCGCAAGAACTTGATGCGTTCGCGGATGAGCGGGGTGATGCGAGGCAGTTTTTCCGTACTGTACCCGGCCTCGCGCACAATCGGCGAAAGATTCGCGCTCAATTCCTCCACTGGCAAGGCGCGCAGATGCTCCGCGTTCAACCACACGGCTTTCGGATCGAATGTTTCTTCAGGTGTGGCCGCGGGCTCTTTGAAGTTGACCACCGCGTTCGAGCGATTGATTCCTTCCAAAGTAAAGGCATCGATCAATTCCTGTTGCGACATTTGCTCGCGGTCATTTTTGGGCGACCAGCCCAGCAGGCATAGGAAATTGATGAAGGCCTCGGGTAGGAATCCAGCGTCGCGATAGGTCGTTACGCTCACCACCGGTCCGTGCTTACGTTTGGAGAGTTTGGTCCCGTCCGGGGCCACCAGTAGCGGCAAATGCGCGAACAGCGGTGCCTTTGCGCCCGCGGCTTCGAAAATCAGAATGTGTTTGAAGGTGTTGGAGAGATGGTCCTGCCCGCGGATGATGTGGCTGATGTTGAGATCGATGTCGTCGGCGCACGATGCCAGGTGATACGTTGGCATGCCGTCGCTGCGGAGTAAGGCGAAGTCTTCGATGTCGGCTGTCGCTTTGATCTGCTCGCCATAAACTGCATCACTGAGTCGAACTTCCTGCCCATCTCGCGGTACACGAAAGCGCAACGCAAACGACTCACCTGCCGCTGCACGACTCTCACTTTCCTGTGCAGACAGATTGCGCATGTCCGCATTGAACAGCCAAGTGCCTTGCGTGCCGGACTTTTCCGAATCGCCGGTGTGGGCGGGAGTGAAGTCGCGGTATGCCAAGCCCTTTTCAAAAATCTGCCAGGCCACTTTGCGGTGTAACTCCAACCGCTCGGACTGTTTGTATTCTTCGTCCCAATTCAATCCCAACCATTTCAGGCCTTCAAAAATAGATTGAACCGACGCGTCGGTATTGCGCTCCACATCGGTATCGTCCAGGCGGAGGACCATGGTTCCGCCGTTGTGACGGGCGTAAAGCCAGTTGAAAATGAAGGTCCGGGCGCTTCCCACGTGGAGAAAACCGGTGGGAGAGGGAGCGAACCGGACTCGAATTGAGGATGAGTGCATTTCAGATAACCGATTGCTGATGTTAAGGTTACGGGGAATGAAGCGTCAAGGGCGCTGGTTCCGGCCATCCCCACGGTAACCTGCGGTTACCTTGAGACATTGTTCTTTAGTTACTTCCTACTTTGGGAAGGCTATTGTTTTGCGGGAATCGCGTGTGAAAACATGAGCATTGAGAATCCCCAGGACCGACTCAGCGCTTCCCCCAGGAAAGCGTAGAGCGAAGCCGAACTCATGTCGAGCGTAGTTACCAGTATGCTCATCATACCGGGCGTCGTCGCCTTGTTGTTGTTCCTCGTCTTCACCTACCTGTATGAGCAGAGCCGCCAGCAATATTTTCGCGCCTGGCAGTTGGGTTGGGGGGCGTACACGCTTCACTTTGCGTTGGACGCGTGGGCCCTATTCGGCGGGTCTTCCTACCAGCTTTCTTTTGCCACCCAGATTCTGCTGGTGGCCATGGGGTATTGCATTTTCGTTTCCACGCGGTTAATGCGCGAACGGTTTGGTTTTCGCTGGTATGACGGCGCCATCGTGGCCGGGGGAACGGCGCTGGTTTGGTGGAACCTGCGGCATGATTCCGCGGGCGGGTTTCTCCATGAGGGTCCCGGTGGAACGTTATTTCGCATGGAAAATGCGCTGGCCCTGTTATTGGTGTATTGCGCGTTTTACTTCTTCCGCCATGCGCAGCGCAAGTCCTCGGTTGCCTTTGCCCTCCTGGGCTCTTCGGTTTTGCTGTGGGCTGGGTTGGAGATGTTTGGAGGCGTGGGCCACTTATTGGGGCCGATCCCGCAGATGATTCTTGGGGTCTCCATGGTGATGGTGTTGTTCGAGAACGAGCGCAATGCGGTGCAGGAAAATGCGCTGGCGTTTTCGACTTTGGGCGTGGACTCCACCCGGCTGCTCAGCGCGGAAGACCTGGTCCCCAATATGCAAGGGGTGTTGGACCGGCTGGCCGGGCCGCTGCCGGCGCGGCGCGCGGTCATTTGCATCACCGAACGCTGGCGGGCCACCTTGCCGTCGGTGCAGCGCGGGTTCTCCGCGGAATTTATCAATAAGCTGGAGAAGTCCGGCGCGGGGGAGTACATCTGCGAGCTCACCTACCGGCGCGGCGGGGTGTTCACTTTCCGCAATGTTTCCGAGATGACGGAGCCGCTACCGGCGTTCCCGGGGAGCCGGTTCGAGCAGTTCCGCCAGGCGCTGACGCAGGAGAACATTCGTAACGTCACTGCGGTCAGCTTGCAGACCCGCGAAAATAATTTCGGCGTGGTCCTGTTTCCCCACGCGGAGCGCCGTCTGTTCGGGGCTTCGAACTTGCGGTTGCTGACCGGGCTGGCCTTGCAGATCGGATTAACGCTGGAAAATTACGTCGTGGTGCATAACACGCAGCGGCGGACCAAGGAATACGAACTGTTGACCCAGATCGGCCAGGCCATCAGCTCGCACCTCGACCAGGATGAAGTCTTGCGCACCATCCAAAAAGAGCTGGGACAAATTTTTGATACTACGGATTTCTACGTGGCCTTCCAGGAAGGCGAGGAAATCCGCTTCGAATATGAGGTGGAGCAGGGGCGCATGCTGCCCAAGCGCTCGCGCAAGGCGGACGCAGGGTTGACGGAATATGTGATTCGGACCGGGCAGCCGTTGCTGATCCGTTCCGATTTGGAGGAAGCGCGCCGGCGGCTGAACGCGACCTACATTCCCCCCAAGCCCGCCAAATGTTTTTGCGCGGCCCCGATTCTGTTGGGCGGGAAACCTGCCGGAGTGATGGCTGTGCGCAGCACGGAACGGGAGTTTGTGTTCGAGCAGCCGGATTTGGAGATCATGCAGACGGCCGCCGGGCAGGTTTCCGTGGCGGTGGAGAATGCGCGCTTGTTCGCCGAGGAGCAACGGCGTTCGCGCCAACTGGCGTTCATCAACAATATTTCCAAGACGGCAATTTCCAGTGAAGACGCGGAACAGATGCTGGCGGGGATTGTGGCGGAGATCCAGAAGAATTTCCGCTTCGACCACATCGGCATCGGCATTTTCGATTACGCCACCAAGGACATTGAGATGAAGGTGGAGGCGGGCGCAACCGCAAATTCACTGGGCCGGCGCATTCCCTTGGGGTCCGGGATCGTGGGCCGGGTGGCGCGCAGCGGGGAGAGCGCGTTATTGCAGGCCGCGGGGGAAGGCCGCCTGCAAGGTATTTTGGCGGACGCGCGAGCGGTGCTCTGCATTCCGATTAATTACGGAGAGAGCCTGATGGGGGTGCTGAACGTCGAGAGCCGCCGGGAAGATGCGTTTACGCCGCAAGACGTGCTCATCATGAAAACGCTGGCCGATCTTCTGGCCACCGCGCTGCACAATGCATTTGTTTTTCAGAAGCTGCAGACGCAGTCCATCACCGATGGGCTGACCGGCATCAAGACGCGGCGGTTTTTCTGGGAAGCGCTGTCTTCGGAGTGGAAGCGCGCTTCGCGGTCGGGGCGTCCCTTCTCGGTGGTGCTGGTGGACCTCGATAAGTTTAAGGAAGTGAACGACTCGATGGGGCACCTCGAGGGGGACTTGGTGCTGGCCCGGGTGGGGCGGCTGCTGGAACAGAAATGCCGGCAGTCGAACGTGGTGGCCCGCTACGGTGGCGATGAGTTCATCATTCTGATGCCGGAGACCGGGGTGGAGCAGGCCCAGGTGCTGGCAGAACGTTTACGGTTGTGGCTGGCGACCGATCCCATGATGAGTGAGCATCAGATCACCGGCAGCTTTGGCGTGGCCAGTTTCCCGGTGCACGGTTATTCCGCGGAAGACATTATTCGGCAGGCGGATGCGGGGATGTACGTTTCCAAGCATGCAGGCGGAGACCGCGTTTCCGTTGCGGAAGAGTTTACCGAAGGCGAAGCCAGCGCAGTACGGCGGCAACTGATCTCCGGTTACATCGAGGGATTCCTACAGCGCGAGCACACCGGACCGGAGCATTTGGACGAACTGGTCTTGACGTTGAAGCGCTTGGCTGCGGAAGACGAGGAAAACACGATTGAGATTTTGCAGGAGGCGATTGAGGCCCTGGCCCATGCCGCGGAAGCGCGCGAGGGCGGTGCTGCCGGCCAGGGGGAGATGACCGCCCGTTATTGCGAGATCGTCGCGCGCGCGCTGCGACTGGGGCCCGAGGAGATTGCAGACCTGGCTTATACGGCACGGGTGCACAATGTGGGGCAGTTGTTTGTGCCGGAACGCATTTTGAATAAGCCCGGACCGCTGACCGATGACGAGTTTTATCTGGTAAAGGTGCATCCACGTGTAGGGGGCGAGATCGTCGGCACACTGCCGAATTCCGTCAATATGCGCAAGGCCATTGAACATCACCATGAAGCCTTTGATGGTTCCGGATACCCCAACGGGCTGCGGGGAGAAGAAATCCCGCTCTGGGCGCGGATTCTTTCGCTGGCGGACGCTTACGTCAGCATGACGACCGAACGTTCGTTTGCTCCAGCCAAAACCAGCCAGCAGGCGATGGCGGAATTGGAAAAGCTCAGCGGCACGCACTTTGATGGCATGCTGGTGCGGATTTTGGCCCGCGAACTGAAAGAAGAAAAACCCAGTTGGACGGGCGGGGCCAAGATTTAGGGCGGCGAAGTTTTGTAGGCTTCCTGGGGAAGTCCGGTGATACGGATCCCCGAGTGGGCTTTGTGGCGGATGTTGATCCCGATCAATAGGGCCGTGATCTGCTCGACAATTCTGGCATTTTCTAACTTCCCACCGTTGATGGCGCGGACACCCGGGATTTTTTCGGCCAGGACACGCACTAGTTGAATGGCATCCGCGTCGTCGCTGCATACGATGACGTCACAATCCACCGGGTCGGCGCCTTGGAGCGATTCCGAGGAAACGTTATGAAAGGCAGCTACCACCGAAACCTCGCCGTCTTTGAGCAGCTCGGCGGTCTGTTGCGCCGCTGAACCCTGCCACACTCCTAACATGCGCGTGGCTTTCCCGCCCACGCTGGCAGCCAGAGGAACGGTGGCGTCGACGACGATGGTGCTGGGCTGAATCGCAGGCCGGAGCTGGTTTAATAGCTCAGCGTGGTTTTCAAATGGAACGGTCAGCACGAGGATGTCTGCTTGACCGCAGACCAGGCGGTTCTCATCGCCGGAAACTTTGGCCCAGGCGCCTACGCGCTGCTTCACGTTTGCGGCTGCATCCTGCGCGCGCCGCGCATCCCGCGAGCCGATGATCACGGTTTCGCCGGCATGGGCCCAACGCAATGCCAGTCCGAATCCTTGTTTTCCCGTGCCCCCGGCTATGGCAATGGGGCGGGTCACGCGAACTCGGCCCCCATCGCTTGTTCGCCCACAAATTCCATGGGCTGGAGTTTCAGACTGATGCGGGTGTAGCTAGTGTTGCGTTCCGCCGGGATTCGCCCCGCCTCCAGAATGAGCAACTGGAAATCTTCCGGGCTGGTGTATTGGCCGTTGGCAGCGCCGGCTTCGCGCGAAATATTTTCTTCCATCAGCGTGCCCCCGTAGTCGTTTGCGCCGGCGTGTAAGCAGAGTTGGGAGTACGCGCGGCTCAGCTTCACCCAGGAGACCTGGATATTGTCGATGACGCCGGCGAGCATGACCCGCGACAGAGCGTGGAGCTTCAAATGCTAGTCCAGAGTTGGCTCGGAGCGGAAGAGTCACCGATGAAACAGGAGGGTATTGGAGTGGACGAAACCTAGAGGAACGAATTCCGTGAAGCCCCCTGTATCCCGCTGGATTTCGCGGAAGAGTTGGAGTTGACGGACCCAGTGCGCGGGTGTCTCCAGATGCCCGTACATCAGCGTCGAGGTGCTGCGGATGCCGAGTTTGTGGGCGGTGCGGATTACTTCTTGCCATTGTTTGCTGGTCAGCTTGTTGCGCGAGAGGATTCCGCGCACGTCGTCGTCCAGAATTTCGGCGGCTGTTCCAGGCAAAGTGTCCAGGCCGTTGTCGCGCAGCATGGCAAGATACTCAGCCAGCGGCATGCCTGTAAGTTCGACTCCGTAAACAATTTCCATCGGAGAGAAGGCGTGAATGTGCATGTTGGGGGTCGCCTTCTTCACCGCGCGCAGGATGTCGCGATAGTAGTAAGGAGAAAGATCGCGGGGCAAGCCGCCTTGAATACAGACCTCGGTTGCGCCGATGTCCCAGGCTTCTTTGGCCTTTTGCGCGAACTGCTCCAGGGTCAAGAAATAGCTGTCGGACTCGCGCGGGCCGCGGCTGAAGGCGCAAAATTTGCAGCCCACAAAACAGACGTTCGTAAAATTGATGTTGCGGTTCACGACGTAAGTGACGATGTTGCCCGCAAGTTCGCGGCAGACCGCGTTTGCGGCAACCAGCAATCCCAGCAAGTCGTCGCCTTCAGAATTCGCCAGCAGCCTGCGCTGTTCGGGACCCAGAACTGCGCCGTCGAGCGACCCCATGACTTGTTCGAGCGCGGTACGGCATGCAGGAGAGAGTCGCGGGGCGATGTCCCGCCATTCAAGTTGCGGGAAATTTTCCAGTTCGGATTGCGCCAGGGACCGAGTCATGCATGCCCTTTCATCGAAACAGATCGTTCTTCACGGGACGAATCAACTGGCGGGCCCAGCCTCGTCCCGGTTGGTATGGGAAACCTCGTATGACACACGCCGGGGTACCCCCCAGCTTGCCGCAAACCAAGCCCGCAGCGCAAGCCAGTTCGTCGGCCACGGCCTCGACCGTTGCGCGCAGGACGTACCCGTGGGCGTCCCGCTTGCGGCGATCGTCGCGGAGCGGCTTCATTCCGGCGACCCCGATGGCAGCTTCGGTCAGGCCTTCCCGCCAGGGGCGGCCAAAGCTGTCGCTGATGATCACAGGAACATCGAGCCGCAAGGATTTTTTTATTTCACGATGCAGTCGCGCGGCTGAGCCGTCGGGATCTTCGGGCAACAGGAGGGCATGCTTGCCTCCATCCACGTTGGAGACATCGACGCCGCTGTTGGCGCAGATCAAGCCGTGGCGGGTTTCGGTAATCAGGACCCCGCGCTTGCGCCGTACCACGCTCTTGCTTTGGGACACGGCCAGTTCGATTACTTGGGCGTCCAGGCGATAGCGCGCCGCCCATTCCCGTGAGGCCGGCGAGGGCTTGACCGCGCCGAGCGCAACCATCTGTCCTTCTGCCTTGGAAACCACTTTGTGCTTCACCACGAGAATGTCGCCTTTTTGCAAGGACATTCTTTGGCTGCGTAGGGCTTGAAGAATTTTTTCCGCGAGGGAATCGCCGGGTTTGATTTCGCCAACGGCGCGGACCGGAATAACCCTTAGTTCTTTGCTGGCCATCATTGGTTCACGGCGGCGCGCAAAGTCGAAAGACCCCATTGGCGGACCAAGCGTTGCGCATTCGTGTCGCCTGGCGTTTCGGCGAGTTGGCGCAGGTCGGCGGGGTTGTCCACATCGAGTGCGATGCCGGGCAAAGAGACCACGATGCAGGGTTTCCCGGTTGCACGGGCGGCCGCCAGATGAGGCTTGAAGCTGTCGTTGCCGAAGCGCAGCGGGAATAACCCTGCCGGACGGCGGAAGGCGGCGTTGGTGCCGCGGCCATCGGCGGCTGGGACCAGCACGGAGCCCTCGGCTGGGGCGGCTTGCAGTATCCGGGCGATTTCTTCGGGCTGGATCAAGGGGATGTCGCCGGGGATGACTAGAGAGCTTTCGATTTGGCGCGTCTCACAATAGCGGGTTGCTGTTTCTATGGCGTCGGTTTCGCTGAAGTTGTTTTTGTCTTCGATTACCGCGAAGCCGAATTTGCCCGCCAAATCGATGGCGTAGACGTCACTGGTGACGATGCTTGCGGGATTTCCCGATGCCGCCAATGCCGTGAGCACATCCGTCAACATGGCTTGCGCTAATTTTGTGCGGGCGGATTGGTCCAGAACGGGGGCCAGTCTTTGTTTGGCGGTGCACAAGTTTTTTACTGGAACCAGAATCATGTTTGTCCTGCAACCATCGGTTCAGTTGGCCGAGAACCCTTTGTCAACCCAATTCGCGGAGCTGTCCAGGAAAGCGGATTTCTCCGTGTCGCTCCGCTCCTTGTTGATTGCATAACGACGTTGGCCCTTCGTAGCGAGTAAATTGGAAGTTTGCGAAGACGACCAAGGCTCGAGAAGGAGCCAACGTC
>CAZETZ010000100.1:0-11690 GCA_964514735.1 uncultured Acidobacteriaceae bacterium
GCTGGCAATCGTCCTAAACGGAACTTCGTAGTGATTTCCCAAGCTGAGGCAGAACTCACCAGGATCTGATTGCGTTTGTCGGAGATGACCTTTTTCGCGGATGCGGGCAAGGCATCGTCATCGCTGAGCCACCAAAGGAGAGCATGGGTGTCCAGCAGCAGGCGCACGGGAGGCTACTCCCAGCCTTCCAACTCTTCGGGAGGCAGTGGCTGGAAAAATTCCGGGCCTACCTTCAGCTTGCCTTTCAGTACTCCAGGGCGGCGTTTCCCGGATTTTTCCGCGATTGGAACCAAGCGCACGACGGGAGTATCTCCACGCGCAATCACGATGTCTTCGCCTGCGCAGGCCTCCTCAATCAATTGCGAAAGATTGGTCTTGGCGCGATGGATCGTGGTTGTCTTCATTAGCTAACATATGTTAGCTAACTACACGCGGATTGACAAGAGCGAGTCCAGTCCTCTTTCCCCTTTTCGCGCAAGGGTTTATAGTCTCTGGTCGTCATCTGGAGGTTTTCATATGACAAAGAACAGCTCATCTAAGAAGGCCCGCAGCTTCGGTGAAAACCTTGAGAGCGATCTTTCCGCGCGCTTTATCCGTGTCGTGGAGGTTGCGGCCATCGATTCTGCCCACACCATGGGCCAAGGCGAGCGCAAGCTCTCCGACAAAGTGGCGACCGAGGCCATGCGGCGCACGATGGACAGCATCCCGATGAAGGGCCGGATCGTCATTGGCGAAGGCGAGCGGGATGAGGCGCCGATGCTCTATATCGGCGAGGAGGTCGGAGCGGAGTTTCCGGATGGGTCGGAGGTGCCGGAGGTAGATATTGCTGTAGATCCGCTGGAGGGTACCAATCTTTGCGCCACCGGTGCTCCGGGTGCGATCACTGTTCTGGCAGCCGCGGAGCGGGGTGGGCTGCTGCATGCGCCGGACTGTTACATGGAGAAGATCGTTGTCGGGCCTTCTTGCAAGAACGCAGTGAGTCTGGATGCTCCGGTGGCGGAGAATTTGAAAAATATTGCAGAGCGGTTGAATCGCGATGTAGAGGATTTAGTGGTCATCGTGCTCGACCGGCCTCGCCACGAAAAGTTGATTACTGACATTCGCAAAGCTGGGGCGCGGATTCGCTTGATCGGCGATGGCGATCTTTCGGCTGGGATCGCTGCGGCTGTGTTAGGAACTGGAGTTCATGCGGTCATGGGCTCGGGTGGTGCTCCTGAGGGCGTGATTACTGCGGCGGCAATTCGTTGCCTAAACGGCTACATGCAGGGACGGCTGGTGATTGACCGTCCGGAACTGGAAGAGCGGATCAAGCGCATGGGGATTAAGGACAAAAACAAAATCTATGAGGCACAGGACCTGGCCCCGGGCAAACAGATCATCTTTGCGGCAACCGGGGTCACCGATGGCGCGCTGATGAAAGGCGTACGGTTCTTTGGCGAAGGGACCCGGACATCTTCGGTCATTATGACGCTGCGGACTGGCAAAGTACGGTTTATCGAGAGCATCCATCTGGATAAGAGTGCGGATGTGAAAGTGCGGTTCGCTTAGAAATATCCCTGCAATAAATTTTCTGCCATTGGTCGAAATCCTTACCCTTGGCGCGTCTTTTACGATGACGGGGCTGAACGTCAGCAGATGGCGTGGGCATGGCTTGGTCGCGGACCACGGCAAATGCTGCCTGGCAGTTCTTGCGGGAGGGGAAGATGAAAATGACGGAATTGGTACGTACACTCGGGTACGCTAGGAGAAGACCATGGCTAAATATTTAATTTTGCTCTACAACGATCCGAAAGATTGGGCGAGCCTCAGTCCGGAGGAAATTCAGAAAGCGGTGCAAAAGTTTGTTGGCTGGCGCAACAAGTTGCAGGAGCGAGGTATTTATGCCGGGAGCAACAAACTGGCCGATGATGCGGGCAAGGTGCTGCGTGGCCATAACCCGGTCCGCGTGACCGATGGGCCTTACAGCGAGACCAAGGAAGTTTTGGGCGGCTACTTTTTGTTTGAAGCGGCAAATTACGACGAGGCGGTCCGGCTGTCGCAGGAGTGTCCGGGTTTGGAATTCAAAAGCACGATTGAATTGCGCCAGGTTGATGCGATGGTCCCTAGCGCATGAGGGAAAATGGCTGGTGAAGCAACCAATCCGCCGGAAGGGGCGACGCTCGCCAGCTCCATGGTTGACCATCTGTTCCGCAGCCGCGCTGGGCAGATGGTTTCTTATTTGACACGAATGCTGGGGCCGGAGCATTTGGACCTGGCGGAAGAAGTGGTCCAAGAATCGCTGCTGAAAGCGTTACAACAGTGGTCTTACAACGGAATCCCCGAAAACCCTGCGGGGTGGTTGTTTCGCGTGGCGCGGAATGCCGCTTTGGACGCGGTGCGGCACCAATCGCTGGTGCTGGAAAAAGAAGCGCAGGTGGAAGCGGATTACCTGCGGCGGGCCAGCGTCGCAGCGGAAGACGATCCACGGCTGGAAGAGCGGCTGCGCGATGATGAGTTGCGCATGCTGCTGATGTGCTGCCATCCGGCGCTGGCGCGCGAAGCCCGCGTCGCGCTTAGCCTGAAGACGGTCGGTGGCTTTAATGTGCGGGAAATTGCGCGCGCTTTCCTCGCCGAAGAGGCCACGATTTCACAGCGGCTGGTGCGGGCCAAGCGGCAGATCCGGGAGCTGGATCTAAAATTCGAAATGCCTCGAGGCGCAGACCTTCCGGCGCGGTTACAGTCCGCGTTGGAAGTGATTTACTTGATGTTCAACGAAGGGTATGCAAGGCAATCGGGAGAAGAACTGGTACGGCACGATCTTTGTGGTGAAGCGCTGCGCTTGGGCCAGCTATTGGCGGATTCTTCGATTGGAACCCCGGCCACTAAAGCGCTGGTGGCATTGATGGCATTTCAGGCTGCGCGGCTGTCGGTGCGGGTGGATTCATCCGGTGATTTGGTGCTTTTGGAAGACCAGGACCCCAGCCGATGGGACAGGCAGCTTATGGTTCTTGGCTCCCACTATTTTTCGCAGTGCTCGGAGGGAGACGAGATTTCGGAATATCACCTGCAAGCGGCGATTGCCGCGACCCACGCCTGCGCGGCCAATTCGAACGGCACGGATTGGAAGGCAATTTTGGAGCTTTACGACCACTTGATGGCGCTGAATCCGTCTCCGATCGTGGCGCTGAATCGAGTGGTGGCTTTGTCCCAAGTGCAAGGGCCGCAAGCTGGGCTGGACGCCTTGCAACTGTTGCCGCAAGAAGCATCCTTGAAACGTTATTACTTGTTGCCTGTGGTGCGCGGGCACCTGCTGCTTGAGATGGGAGAGCTGGCTTCGGCGGCACAACAGTTTCGGAGTGCTTTGTTGCAACCTTGCTCGGAGCCGGAGAAGAGGTTGATCCAGCGCAGGCTGGCGGAATGTGAGTCGGGAGTCCGCTAAGCTAACTTTACCTCCGTGCGAAACCCTTCCAGTCGGGAACACTCTCTATTCGCCGATAGGGTCCTACGTTTTAATTACGACACGACCTGGTAGTGTCTCAGTTTGGTTTTTCTCTGGTTCAAGTTGAGTGGTCTTGGGAAGGACAAAATCTTGAACCACAGAGAACACAGAGTTCCACAGAGCAAATCCACGGAGGTCATGGTCAGTTTCCTCTGTGAATCCCCCTCTGTGGAACTCCGTGTTCTCTGTGGTTTCCGCTCTTGCTTTTCTCTGAACCCCTAAAACAAACCGAGACACTACCCACGACCTTCCTAGTCAAAAAGATGCTTTCGTTCTATCCTGTATTGCTTCGATCGGCGTTCTTTCCAGATGTAAATAAACCAAAACGAAGGCGGTTGTTCAGCGAAATGTCGAATATCAACACGAAAAAAGGTGTGATTGGAATTTTGACGGGCGGCGGCGATGTGCCGGGGCTGAACCCGGCGATCCGCGCGGTCACCATTCGGGCGATCCGCGAGGGGTATCAGGTGATAGGGTTCCGCCGCGGGTGGGGCGGACTGGTGGACATTGTCCGCGAGAAGGATTACGACAATACGGATAATTTTCAGGTGTTGACGGAAGAGATCGTCAACCGCGCCGGGCGGACGGGCGGGACTTTTCTGCACAGCTCGCGGACCAATCCCAGCAAGGTGAAGAAATCGAGCGTTCCGCAGCACCTGCAAAGCAGTTACAGCGCCGACAAGAACGATCTGACGGCGGAAGTTTTGAAGAATTTGGCGTGGCTGGGCGTGGAGCACCTGATCCCCATCGGCGGCGATGACACGTTGAGTTATGGGGTGCGGCTGTATCAGGAAGGGTTCAAAGTCGTGGCCATTCCCAAGACCATGGACAACGATGTCCCCGGCACCGACTACTGCATCGGCTTCAGCACCTGCGTGACACGAACCATCCAGATGACCAACAGCCTGCGAACTTCGGCGGGGTCGCATGAGCGCTTTCTGGTGTTGGAGGTTTTTGGACGGTATGCCGGCTTTACCGCCATGTTGCCGACCATGGCGGGGGCGGCGAATCGCTGCGTAATCCCGGAACACAAATTTGATATTGGACGCCTGACCGAGCTACTGGTGGATGATCGCCATAGAAATCCCAGCAAATACTCGGTGGTGCTGATTTCGGAAGGGGCCATGTTCGAAGGCGGCGAGATGGTCTTTGAGCATGACGCCGCCGATGCCTTTGGTCACAAGAAGCTGGGGGGAATCGGAGATTTAGTTTCCGAGAAGCTGAAAGAGCTTTCCTCCAAATACAACAACGGCAAAACCATTGAAGTCATTAATCAGAAGCTGGCCTACCTGGTGCGCTGCGGCGATCCCGACGCGATTGATTCGGTAGTGCCCATGGCTTACGGAAACCTCGCCCTGGATTTGGTCTTACGGCGCGTCCACGGGCGATTGGTGGTGCTGAGAAATGGGCGCTATGACAACATGCCGATTGATGTGGTGACCTCCTCCAAGAAAGTTGTGAATGTGAAGGAGCACTACAATATCGAACGTTTGCGGCCGCACTATCACACGTTTGAAATGAAACCGCTGTTCATTATGACCAGCGACGCAATGTAAATCCCCACCCTAAATTGCAGATGAGCACAATTTAGGGTGGGCGTTCGCAACTCCGGGAATGGAACTATTCCCCATCTGCTGCCGTACTCTGATCCGGGCAACGATCTGCCGATAAAACCTATTCACGGTGACGCATGAAACCAATGAAACCCCACGTCATATTTGGCGTGACATGTCTGCTGCTGTTCACTTCACACGCTGTCCCACAGACTCCAAAGACTGCCGCCGAGTCTAGTCCCCGCTACCGTAATGCCAGCTTAAGTATTGACGACCGGGTTGCCGACCTGCTCTCACGCATGACTCTGGAAGAAAAAGTGGACCAGCTCATGGGCGGGGGCGAAGGCAGGGCCGAGGTAATTGATCCTACCGGTACCTTTACCACGCAGACGGCGCGGGAAGCGCTGGGCAAATGGTGGGACCCGGACATGCCTTTTCCCGCCAAGCGCGCGGCCATTCTGCGCAATGGCATACAACGCTACCTCAAGGAGAAGACGCGGCTGGGTATTCCCCAATTATTTATGGGCGAGGCGCTGCATGGGTTCATGGAAGACACGAGCACCAGTTTTCCGCAGGCGATCGGATTGGCCAGCACCTGGGACCCGGAATTAGTGCACAGGGTTTTCACCGCCGCCGGAGATGAGGCGGGGGCGGCCGGGGTGGGGCAGGTGTTCACTCCCGTGCTCGATCTGGCCCGCGATCCGCGCTGGGGGCGCACGGAGGAAACCTACGGAGAAGACCCGTTCCTGGTATCGCGCATGGCGGTGGCCGCGGTCACTGGACTGCAAGGGGACACGTTCAAGATTGACCGTCATCACGTGATGGCGACCATGAAACATTTTGCCGTGCATGGGCAGCCCGAGGGAGGCACGAACACCGCTCCCGGCAATTACTCGGAGCGCATCATCCGCGAAAATTTTCTCGTGCCCTTTCAGGCGGCGGTGCAGGAAGGCCGCGTGGGCAGCGTGATGGCGTCGTACAACGAAATTGACGGCATTCCTTCGCACATCAATCACTGGCTTCTGGGGAAAGTCTTGCGGCAGGAGTGGGGTTTTCCAGGCTTTGTCACTTCAGACGGCGATGGCTTGCAGATGCTGGTGGAGACGCACCATGTAGCGGCCAACAAGCCGGATGCGGCGCGGCTGGCCATTGCGGCGGGCGTGGACTATGACTTGTCGGACGGCTCGGTCTACCGGACGCTGATTGATCAAGTCAAGCGCGGCCTCGTGCCACAAAGCGATTTAGACCGCGCGGTGGCCAGGATTCTGGCGGCGAAATTCCGGCTGGGGTTGTTCGACAATCCGTTTGCCGACCCGGATTACGCGGAAAAGACCACCAACAGCGCGGAGCACCGGCAACTGGCGTTGCAGGCGGCACAGAAGGTGATGGTGCTGCTCAAGAATGAAAATAATCTGCTGCCGCTCGATTTGAAGAAATATAAGACCATCGCCGTGATCGGGCCGAACGCCGAGGGCGTTCACCTGGGTGGATACACGCGCAAGCCCGCGCACAGCGTCAGCATTCTGCAAGGGATTCGCGACCGCGTCGGGAGCGGCGGCACCGTGCTTTATGCCGAGGGATGCAAGATCACGGATGCGCCAGCGGACTGGCATGGCTGGTTTACCAACGACGTCAAGCTGATTGATCCGAAGACACAAGTGGATGCAATACAAGCGGCGGTGGAGGCGGCCAAGAAAGCTGATGTTACCATTCTAGTGATCGGCGAGAACGAGAGCACCAATCGAGAAGCGTGGGCGGAGAACCATCTGGGCGACCGCGACTCGCTCGATCTTGCCGGCGCGCAAAACGACCTGGTCAAAGCGGTGGTCGAGACGGACAAGCCGACAGTAGTTTTTCTCATCAACGGCCGTCCCCTTTCAATCAACTACATTACAGAGAAAGTTCCAGCGATACTTGAAGGGTGGTATCTGGGACAAGAGGGTGGGACGGCGGCGGCTGGCGTGTTGTTTGGCGACGTAAACCCTGGCGGGAAACTGCCGATCACGTTTCCGCATTCTGTGGGAGATTTGCCCGATTTCTACAATCATAAACCGTCAGCCAACCGGAGCTATGCATTCTCCACGCGGGATCCGCTTTACCCCTTTGGCTTCGGGTTGAGTTACACCACATTCAAGTTTGAGGGCCTGCGGGTGGAACCTGCGCAGATCGCGGTGGGGGGCGCCGCCAAGGTAAAAGTTGATGTGACCAACACTGGCGCGCGCGAGGGCGACGAGGTCCCGCAGATGTACATTCATCAACGGATTGCGTCCGTCACACGGCCGGTGAAGGAACTGAAGGGGTTTCAGCGGATCACGCTAAAACCTGGCGAGAAAAAGACAGTGGAGTTCACGATTACTCCGGACACGCTGGCCATGCTGAACACCGACATGCACAAAGTGGTTGAACCCGGGACCTTTGACGTAATGGTAGGGCCGAGCTCGGAGCAAACGACGACGGCGCAATTGGCGGTCGTGGGCGCGTATGGCGAGACAGGAATTCCTCCGCTGCCACCGCCTCCGCCGGGCTCGGAGTCTGGTTTGGTCAGCAACTTTGACGACGGCAAAACTACGGCCAGCTACGGGTCGTGGACGACGCTTAGCGATGCCGTAGGCAATGGGAAGTCAACCGCTTCCATGCAAGTGGTGGATGGAGGCGCTAACAACTCCAAAGGCGCTTTGAAAATCACCGGAGAACTGGCGGCGGGAGCACAGTTTACCTGGGCGGGAGCGTTTTTCGTTCCCGGCGCTTCCATGCAAGATGCGGTGAATCTTTCCAGTAAAAAGACCATCAACTTCTGGGCCAAAGGCGACGGGAAGTCCTATGTGATCGCCATTTCCACTGAAAGCAAGCAAAACCAGTTGCCGGCTTTTGTTCCTTTTGTGGCGGGTCCGGAATGGAAACAATATTCATTTCCCATCTCCGGCTTCCAGACGGACGCCCACGATGTGCTCAGCCTCGGATTTGTCCGTGGACAGGAACTGGGCAAATTTGAGTTTGAAATTGACGAAGTGGAGATCAAGTAACGCGGGCGCTAGTTCTCTCCGCAACTGTGAAGCGCTCGCTCCTCCATGCGGCCGGCGATAGGCAGCGCATGACGCAAATGTTGCCGCGCGGCTTCGATGGAGGAGAGCGTATGCTCCGGCCCGCGATGCGTCAGCGTGGAGATTTCCTCCACGGTAAATCCCTGCATGGCATATAGGATGAAGGCTTCGCGGTCCTCGCGGCGCGCGTGACGAAGGGCCCGTTGTACCAGCACGGTCATTTCTTCCGAATAGGCCTCGGCCTCGGGGTTGAGGACGCGGGGATCGGCGATGATGGATTCTTCGGTGAAGGTCTCATCCGGCTGATGAAACTGGAGCAGCGCCTCGCTGCTGGCGCGTTCATTGCGGCGGCGCACGGTTTG
This sequence comes from uncultured Acidobacteriaceae bacterium, assembly GCA_964514735.1. Taxonomy (GTDB): domain Bacteria; phylum Acidobacteriota; class Terriglobia; order Terriglobales; family Acidobacteriaceae; genus CAWBXL01. The sequence goes on from CAZETZ010000100.1 coordinate 8,435, forward strand.
TTCCAGATGGACCTCGGGAGTTTGTTCCGCATCGGCTGCGACCATGTCCGCGATGACATGGGTGGCCAGTTGACGGAGCCAGGGTTCGATGGCTGCGCGCTCGGGTTTTTCTCCGTTATCGCCCAGGGCACGGGCGATGGTCTCATCCACGACTTCTTCTTTGGTGATGGCGATGGCATCTTCCCTTTCGGAGGATGTCAATTCTGTCTCGACAAAATGTTCCAACTTCTTGAGGTGCGACGTTACATATAAATTAATGTCGTCGGATGAGACCTCAGGCAGATGCAGGACGGCAAGAGTGGTTTCAAAAGGGACTCCCGGCTCGGCGTGACCGTTGCTGCTCCGCCGCCAATGCGGCCACTTCGAGGAACTGCGCAAGCGGCCCTTGTGCTTGTTGAGCTGCTGCAAAAGTTCCGCGAACGCGCGCTTGATGGCGGCCACGGGGTGCGCGCTGGTTTCCTGCGCGGCCATTTGCCCGGAAGGCAAACGCAGGTTCAGCGAGACACACGTACCCTCACGCGCGGAGCTTTCTGCGACCAGGCCTTTCAGGTGCACCAGCCCAGGCTGAAAGTCTTGCAAGCGGCGGCCCAGCTTGGCCACAAAATGATTGACTTGTTTTTCGATGGCGGGAGTTTTGCGCAGCCTGTAACTCATGTGGACGTTCATCTCAACCTCGGAAACGGGAGCGGGTCCCGTGAAGCTGTCGTCCTTACAATTTCAATTTTACTCCGGCGGAGAAAAAAGCAAATGGAAATTGGCAAAAATAAAATGTATCGAGGCAATAAACATTTTGTGGACGGTTGGCATCCGCGAAATTTAGCATGTCATCCTGAGAAGGAGTTGCTCTTCGGTGAAGCGAAGGCCAGCCGACGAAAGCCTGCCCTGAGCGAAGCCGAAGGGGATCTATGCAGTTTGCCGGGGCTTGTACTGGTCTTGCCATTCTGCGCTCAGATCGCGCCATGCGGGATTCGTCGAGACAATCAATGCAATTTTTCTGACACGCAGCCAGCCTTTGATTTCCTTTTCACGGGCAATCGCACGGCGGACATCTACAAATCTTTCGTAGTAAACCAGGCGATCCAGTTTGTATCGGGCCGTAAACTCTGATCCGGTTCCCTGCTTGTGCTGCCATGCACGGCGAGCGAGGTTGTTGGTTACGCCTATGTATAGCGTTTTGGAACGGTTGGTCATGATGTAGACGTAGTAGTAGCGTGGTGAGGAGAGTTGCATAGGTCCTTCGCTTGCCGCCATTTCGCTTCGCTCTATGGCGGACTGCGCTCAGGATGACATCTTGGTGAGTGATTGTATGTGATGAATGAACAGTTTTTGTGGTTGGAAAGCTAGACCGCTACCGTGACCGAGGTTTCCGTGCGCGTGACCGGCCTGTACAGCGTATCGCGTTCGATGGGTTCCCTGCCCGCTTCTTTGATTAGGCGGACCAGTTCTTGCCGCCTCATGCCTTGCGGCGTGGTGGCGCCGGCGTCGTGGTAGATTTTTTCCTCGATCACCGTGCCGTCCATGTCGTCCGCACCGAAGCGTAGGGAGATTTGCGCGATCTTGGGCGTCATCATCTGCCAGTAGGATTTGATGTGCGGGAAGTTGTCGAGCACCAGGCGGCTGACCGCGATTTGCTTGATGTCCAACATGCCGGTGGTTTTGGGCAGGTGCTGGAGCGGCGTGTTGTCGGGATGGAAGGCCAGCGGGATGAAGGTCTGGAAGCCTCCGGTTTCGTCTTGCAGGGCACGCAGCTTCATCAGGTGGTCTACACGGTCTTCGTCGTTTTCTACGTGACCGTAGAGCATAGTGGCATTCGATTTCAAGCCGATTTGATGAGCGAGCTTTGCGGTATTGAGCCACTGGTCGCCGTCAATCTTGTGGTCGCAGATGATGTGGCGGACGCGGTCGGCGAAAATTTCCGCGCCGCCGCCGGGGAGCGAATCCACTCCGGCGGTTTTCATTTTCTCTAATGTTTCTTTGATGGTGAGCTTGGCGCGCTTGGCTAAATATGCAACTTCGACCATCGTAAACGCTTTCAAATGAACTTCTGGAAAGCGTTCCTTCAAGCCGGAGATTAGATCCAGAAAATATTCGAAGGGCAGGTCGGGATGCAGGCCCCCGACGATGTGAAATTCGGTGACCGCTTCAGAGTATCCCGACGCCGCGGTTTGAAAGGCTTCTTCCAGTGCCATGGTGTAGGCGCCGGGTGTGTCCTTCTTGCGGCCGAAGGCGCACAGACGGCAGGCCGCTACGCAGACGTTGGTGGGATTGAGATGGCGGTTGACGTTGAAGTAGGTCCTGTCGCCGTGCATGCGCTCGCGGACGAAGTTTGCCATCCAGCCTACGGCCAGGATGTCGCCAGTGCGGTAGAGGGCCAGGGCGTCTTGCTCATGGAGGCGCTCGCCGGAGCGGACCTTGGCGTGGATCGGCTGTAAAGCGGAGTCGTCGGTTTGAAAGGGATGCGCGTTAGACATCACTTCGATGATATCGCAGTGGCGAAGGCAAGTCATTGCGAGAGCAACCGATGCGCTAACTGTGGGCCTTCGAATTGAAATTTTCATCAAAGCCGAATTTGCGGAAATCGTCTTTCCATTGCAAAACGCCTTAATAACATAAAATGCTATTTATTGACATTACGACAGGACGCGAACATACTTACAAATCATGAATATTTCTCTTACGCCCGAGCTGGAACGCCTAGTGGATGACAAAGTGAAAAGTGGGCGCTATGCCTCGGCCTCCGAGGTCATTCGTGAGGGGCTGCGCCTGCTGGAAGAGCGGGAGCAATTCAAGCAGCAGCGGCTGACTGAAGTCCGGCGGAAGATTGATCGGGGACTTGACCAGCTCGATAAAGGACTGGGTATCCCCGGCCCTGAGGCGCGGACGCGACTGCGGCGAGGGAAAAGCGTAAAGTAGCGGCGATGGCCGTGTATGTGCTCTCGCCGGAGGCTTTGCAAGACCTGCAAGACATCTGGGACTTCATTGCGGCGGACACCGTCATCGCCGCTGACAAACTTCTCGACGAACTCTTCGATGTATTCGAGAAACTTGCCGAGCGGCCTCGGCAAGGGCACAGCCGTCGTGATCTTACTGCGCGTGACGTGCTTTTCTGGCCGGTTGGGTCTTATCTTGTGGTTTACAGTGCCGCACCGACATCGCTGCAGATTGTCGCGATCTTACATGGGGCGCGTGACATTTCCGTTGTGATGCGAGAGCGGTAAAGCTGCCAGCGAACAGCAGATTCCTCGTCGCTATGCGA
>CAZETZ010000101.1:0-10109 GCA_964514735.1 uncultured Acidobacteriaceae bacterium
GAGGACTACAGCCCCTGCGGCAATGCGTGGGAATTCTTCCCGCATGATCATGCGCGCTCGCGGGTCTATCGCTGGAATGAAGACGGACTGGCCGGGATTTGCGACCGCCACCAGAATATTTGTTTCGCCATTTCCCTGTGGAATGGTCATGATCCTATTTTGAAGGAACGGATTTTCGGTCTCACCGGAAACGAGGGCAATCACGGCGAGGACGTAAAGGAATATTTCTTCTACGTGGACAGTACGCCCACGCACTCCTACATGAAGTATTTGTACAAGTATCCGCAGGCGGCTTTTCCTTACGAGATGCTGGTGGCTGAGAACCGCCGCCGGGACAAACATCAGCCGGAGTTCGAACTCCTCGACACCGGGGTCTTTCAAGACAACCGTTATTTTGACGTGGAGACGCAGTACGCCAAAGCCGATGTGGAAGACATTTTGATCAAGATCACGGTTTCCAACCGAGGGCCGGAAACGGCGGAGTTGCGCCTGCTGCCGACCATCTGGTTTCGCAATACCTGGTCCTGGGGAAGCGGCGACCCGCGCCCCGAACTGCATCACTCGCGTAACACAGCGGCGCCGGTGATTGAGTTGAATCATCCGGCATTTGGCAATCGCTGGCTGCATTGCGAGGGGACTCCGGAACTTCTCTTTACGGAAAATGAAACCAACGCTCACCGGCTCTGGGGAGCGGACAATGCCACTGCTTATGTGAAAGACGGGATTAACGACTACGTTGTCCTGGGCAGGAAAAACGCTGTCAATCCGCGGCAGACCGGAACCAAGGCCGCGGCGCACTACAAACTGAACCTGGGGCCCGGTGAATCAAGGGTGGTCCGCCTGCGGCTTAGCAAGCCGGAACTGCAGGCGAAGGATGCGTTCGACACGTTTGATCAGACCTTTACCTTGCGTCGTCGCGAAGCGGATGAGTTCTATTCGACGGTCATCCCCCACGATCTCTCCGACGACGCTAAAAACGTCATGCGCCAGGGCTTCGCGGGGATGTTGTGGTCGAAACAGTTCTATCACTACGTGGTCAAGCAGTGGCTGGATGGCGATCCAGGCCAGCCTGCGCCGCCTGCCGAGCGATGGAACGGGCGTAACCGCGAGTGGACTCATCTGTATAACGCGGACGTGATTTCCATGCCCGACAAGTGGGAATATCCCTGGTACGCCGCCTGGGACCTAGCATTTCACAGTATCTCACTGGCCCTGGTGGACTCCCACTTCGCGAAAGAACAATTGGTACTCATGCTGCGGGAGTGGTACATGCATCCCAATGGACAGATTCCCGCGTATGAGTGGGCGTTCGGAGATGTGAATCCGCCAGTGCATGCCTGGGCGGCGTGGCGTGTTTACAAGATCGATAAGAAGCGTCACGGCAAAGGCGACCGCGAATTCCTGGTGAGGATTTTCCATAAACTCCTGCTGAATTTCACCTGGTGGGTAAACCGCAAGGACACCGGCGGCATGAATATTTTCCAAGGCGGGTTCCTGGGTCTGGATAACATCGGGGTGTTCGACCGCAGCGCTCCGCTCCCCACCGGCGGCTATATCGAGCAATCCGATGGCACCAGTTGGATGGCCATGTACACCCTCAATCTGCTGGCCATCGCGATGGAGTTGGCCAAAGAAGACCCGGCGTACGAAGACGTAGCCAGCAAGTTCTGGGAACACTTCATTTACATCGCCCACGCCATGTGTCATCGCGGACAGAACAGTATGGGGTTGTGGAATGAGGAAGACGGGTTCTTCTACGATGTGCTGAAACGCCCGGATGGCAGCCACTTTCCCATGAAAGTGCGCTCCATGGTTGGACTCATTCCGCTGTTCGCGGTGGAGACGCTCGAGCAAGACGTGCTGGATCGCTTGCCGGATTTCAAGCGGCGCATGGATTGGTTCATCCAGAACCGGCGCGACCTGGTGGGAAACGTGGCCGATATGAATGAATGCGGGATGAAGGACCGGCATTTGATGGCCATTGTGGATGAAGGACAGCTTCGCTCGATTCTCAAATACATGCTGGACGAAAACGAGTTCTTGTCGTCCTACGGCATACGCGCGCTCTCGCGGTTTCATAAAGACCATCCCTACACCATGGACGTGGACGGCATGAACCATCGGGTGCAGTACGAGCCGGCGGAATCTTCCACTGGGTTGTTCGGGGGAAATTCCAACTGGCGGGGCCCGATTTGGTTCCCGGTAAACTTCCTGCTGGTGGAGTCGTTGCAGAAATTCCATCACTACTATGGCAACGACTTCAAAGTAGAGTTCCCTACCGGCTCGGGGAAGATGCTGACGCTGTGGGAAGCGGCCGGGGAACTGTCGCGGCGGCTGACTTCAATTTTCCTTCAGGACACAAGCGGCCGGCGGCCGGTGTTTGGCGGGTCGGAGAAATTTCAAACTGATCCCAACTGGCGCAATCTGATTATGTTCCATGAGTACTTCCACGGAGACAACGGCGCCGGGATTGGGGCCAGCCATCAGACTGGATGGACCGGACTGGTGACCAAGCTCATGCAGCAAAACGGCGAAGCGCACCACCCTAAGAAGCCGGGAAGCAAAGAGTCAAAAATTACGGCCGCGGATTGAAGTTCCCCAGCGCCGAGTCCGCGCCGCCGAACACCGTCCCCAGGTTACCGGATCGGATTTCTGACATGGCTGTACAAGAAGCTCACCCGCAATCACGGGCATGGGCAGGGCTTTCGCGGTAGGATGAGCTATGAGCGAGCTTTCGCCCTACCAATTCCAGATTGTCACTTTTCAGGCCAAGCGGTATCTGGTTTTCGACGATAGGCTGCCGCGCGTAGCGACACCCATCCCGCCAGAAGGTAGAGTCATGATTCAGGTTAACAAAGAGATCTGCGGCAATCTGGATGCGGCCCTTCGGCGCGAGTGGCTGGAAACCAATGGCATCGGCGGCTTTGCCAGCAGTTCGATTGCTGGAGTCAATACCCGGCGCTACCATGGCCTGCTTACCGCTGCCACCCGGCCGCCGGTTGGGCGGATGGTCCTGCTCTCCAAGCTGGAGGAAACTCTGGTCATTGGGGAACGGCGGTTTGATCTGAGCACCAACCAATACCGGGGCGCTATCCATCCTCGCGGGTTTGAACTGCTCGCCAACTTCCGGCTCGGTCCTTTTCCCATCTTTACATTTGAGGTGGAGGACATACGGATTGAGAAATCAATATTCATGACTCAGGGCTCGAACACCACAGTCGTTGAATATCGGGTGTTGAGCGCCCCACCGAAGCCGGCCTTGCAGCTTGAAGTCCGGCCGCTCATGGCGTTCCGCGACTACCACAGCCTGACGCGCGAAAATGGCGCGATGAATCCGGCTTTGCAGCAGGAACCTGGGATGATCAGCTTGCAGCCCTATGACGGTGTGCCCCGGCTTTATCTTGCGCACAACGCTACATCGGTGGAAGCTCACAGCGACTGGTACCGGCAATTCTTTTATGCGGTCGAGGCCGAGCGCGGGTTGGACGCAATCGAAGACCTGTTCAATCCAGTTATTTTCTCGTTCGATCTCAACCAGACCCAATCCGCAACCATGATCGCTTCGATCGAACCGCAAGAAGTTGCTAACGCCGAAAGTTTTCGCAAAACCGAAATCGCGCGCCGTGAGCGAATTGCCGCCTCGGCTCCGGTGGAGGATTCGTTGGCGCGCCAGCTGGCGCTGGCGGGAGATCAATTCATCGCTCAACGTGGCGATGGCTACACCGTAATCGCGGGATATCCCTGGTTCACCGACTGGGGACGCGACACCATGATTGCCCTCGCCGGACTGACTTTGCCTACCGGAAATGCGGACGTCGCCCGGGGAATCCTGCGCGAGTTTGCCCGTCACCTGGACCAGGGCATGTTGCCCAATCGTTTCCCCGATGGTTGCGAAGCTCCCGAATTCAACACCGCGGATGCGACACTCTGGTTCTTTGAGGCGGTGCGATCTTATCTCGCCTATACGGACAACGAAAACTTCGTTCATGATGAGCTTTACGATGTGCTCAAAGACATCATTGACTGGCATGTGCGCGGCACGCGTTACAACATCCGCGTGCTGGAAGATGGTTTGTTGAATGCCGGCGAACCGGGCGTCCAGCTGACCTGGATGGACGCCAAGATCGGAGATTGGGTGGTGACTCCACGCTCCGGCAAGCCGGTGGAGATTCAAGCGCTATGGTTTAACGCACTCAAGGTGATGGAAGATCTGGCGACCCGCTTCAACGACCAGCAATCCGTCCAGCGGTTCCGTACCGGTTCCGCGTTGGCGCAATCGACCTTTAATCGGGTTTTCTGGAATGACCGGAAGGGCTGTTTGTATGATGTGGTCGATGGCGCAAATCCGGATGAGTCCATCCGGCCCAACCAGATTTTCGCGGTCAGCTTGCATCACTCCATGCTGCCGCGTGACCGGGCCGAGAAAGTCCTGGAAGTTGTCAAACGCGAGTTGCTCACGCCATACGGACTGCGCACGCTCAACCAGCAAGATCCCAATTACAAGGGACGCTATGAGGGCAATCCGTACCAGCGAGATTCCGCTTACCATCAGGGAACGGTTTGGCCCTGGCTACTGGGACCCTATATCTCGGCTTATTGCAAGGTGCGTGGAAATACCCAAGAAACCCGCAAACAGGCGCGCGAGCTGCTGCGTCCGCTGGAAGAGCACTTCCGTGAAGGCTGCCTGGGGCAGATTTCCGAGATCTACGACGGTAGCGTGCCGCAGTACGCCCGCGGGTGCTTTGCTCAGGCCTGGAGTGTAGGCCAAATCATGCAGGTGTTGTGCGAAGAAATTTTCCAGACAGCGCATGGGCCGCGGGACACTGCGGTCGTAGCATAAAGATGTTGACAGTCAGCCGTAGAGGCGCGCGAGGTCACCCCCACGTTCACTGGCAGTCACCTCTCACCACAAAAAAAAGGTGCCTTAGATGACCATGGAAGGCAGAGTTGTACTCATCACCGGGGCCAAAGGCGGATTGGGGTCCTTCGTCACGGAACGTTTTCTGGCTGCCGGAGCTACGGTGGTTGGCGCTTCTCGCTCCATCAAACAGACGGATTTCAACGGTCCTAAATTCACCGCAATGGCGGTGGATTTTTCCGTTGCCCCTGCGGTACAGATCCTTGTGGACCAGATCATTTCTCGCTTCGGCAAAATTGATGCGCTGGCCCATGTAATGGGTGGATTCGCCGCCGGAGTGGTCGCAGAGACCGACGACAAAACCTGGAGCCAGATGTTGGACCTAAACTTGATGGCTGCGTTCCACGCTTTGCGCGCCGTGGTGCCTCCCATGCGCAAGGCGAAATACGGCAGAATCGTGGCAGTTGGGAGCCTGGCAGCCATCGCGCCCCATGCGGGAACAGCAGCTTACGTAGCTTCCAAGACAGCGATGGCCAGCCTGGTACAGGCTGTCGCGCTGGAGAACGCCGATGTCAACATCACCGCGAACGTAGTACTGCCGGGTACGATGGATACTCCGGCGAACCGCGCTGCGATGCCCAACGCGGACTTTTCTAAATGGGTGCCACCGGACGATGTGGCCAGCGTAATTCTGCAACTTTCAGAGGAGAGCGCACGGTTGATCACGGGAACGCTCGTTCCGATTCAGGGGCGCTAGTGTACGTATGAATAGCGGGAATATTTGTCAGGCCACACGCTTGGTCTTGGCTTAGACCGGAGAGGTTAGAGGGAAACACCGCGCTTCCAGGGGATGAAGTCATCCTGGCCAAGCAGCTCCGCTTTGGTGCGTCGCTCTCCGCTGGCGATGGGAATGACTTGTTGCAGGACCGCTTCTCCCATCTGCTCGACCGTACGGTCGCCCGAGATGACCCCTCCGGCATCGATGTCAATGATGTCGCCCATGCGCTGGGCCAGGTTTGTGTTCGTAGAAATCTTCACCACCGGCGCGACTGGATTCCCTGTGGGTGTGCCCAAACCCGTGGTGAATAACACTAGATTGGCTCCGGCCCCCGCTTGTGCCGTGACACACTCCACATCGTTTCCGGGGGTACATTGCAAATTCAATCCGGGTTCGGTGGCGTATTCGGGATAGTCAAGGACCGCAGTTACCGGAGAGGTGCCGCCTTTCTTGGCTGCTCCCGCGGACTTCATGGCGTCGGTGAGGAGTCCATCGCCAATATTTCCGGGCGATGGATTCATATCGAAACCAGAACCCACCGCTTTGGCGCGGGCGGCGTAGTCGCGCATCAGTTGAATGAAGCGGTCGGCAGATTCAGATCGCGTACAGCGATTGATGAGGTCCTGCTCCGATCCGCACAACTCCGGAAATTCGGAGAGGATGGTCCTGCCGCCAAGCGCAGCCAGAATATCCGAGGTGTGGCCAATCGCAGGATTGGCCGAGATACCGGAAAAACCATCGGACCCGCCGCACTTCAACCCCACGCACAGTTTGGAAAGCGGCGCCGGCTGGCGTTTCACCTGGTTCATCTCAATGAGTCCGAGAAAAGTCGCGCGCACCGCCTCGGACAACATCTTGGACTCCAGCCCGCTACGCTGTTGCTCAAATATCAGAAGCGGCTTCTTCGATTCGGGGTCACGCTTGCGCAATTCCTGTTGCAACACTGCCACCTGAGCATTCTGACAACCCAGACTCAGGACCGTCGCCCCAGCCACGTTGGGGTGATGGATGTACCCTGCAATCAATCCACAGAGCGCGGTCGAGTCCTGGCGAGTACCGCCGCATCCGCCTTCGTGCATGAGAAACTTGATTCCGTCCAGGTTGTCGAACACATGCGGCCGAACCAGCGGCGACTCGCCGGGCAAGAAAGAATAGTTCTCGATTTCGTCCTGTCTTCCCTCTTGATAGAGGCGGATCAGCTCGGCGACCTGGCGGCGATAGCCGGTCGAAGGCGCGAGGCCCAGCTCCTCCGTGAAGGCTTGCTTCAATACCGCGATATTACGGTTTTCACAAAAGACCAGCGGGACCACCAGCCAATAATTGCGCGTTCCCACCTGTCCGTCCGCGCGGTGATATCCGGAAAAAGTTTTCGGCTGCCAGCAGCGCACATCAGGCGGCGTCCAGTGAACGCCATCGGTTTTCTGGTGGAAGGGCGAGGCTTCATGGGATATGTTGCGCGGGGTCAGCGCCTCTCCCTTGCGGATCGGTTGCTGTGCCTTGCCCACAAGTAAGCCGTACATTCGGATTTCGGCGCCGGCTGCAAGGTTTTCCATGGCGAACTTGTGCTTGGCGGGAACTTCGGAGACCAGGACATACGATTGACCGGACGACTCCACGCGCTGCTCTTTGTGAAGGTCCACCAAAGCTACCAGCACATTGTCTTTGGGATGTAATTTGAGGACTGGGTTCGCCATGAGTCGCTTTAAAAGCTTTATCAGTTACACTCGAATAAATCAATGGACGAGGGGTCCGTAGTGGCGCAGTTGACCGAAAATCCTGTTGTCATTCCACCGATTCGCGAAGCGAGGAGGAGGAATCTGCTGTTTGCCCACCGCTTGCTTGCGCTCGTCCAGGAAAGCGATTCCCTTCGACTTCGCTCAGGGCAAGGTCTGAGCGTGGTTCCTCACTCGTCGGAGTGACCAAAGCGTTTTGCCAAGAATGGACAAGTCATTCCGCAACGACATCCTGCCGATGTATTCGAGGCTCAGCGCCAACTTATGTGGCAGGACAACTTCCCGATAATAGGTCCCGGGAACCTCTTGTTTCGCCAATAATTTTTCTTCATGCCGGTAAGCGATGCTAGCGGGGTCGGTAATCCCCGGACGGACCGTGAAAACCTTCCTTTGTTCTTGGCTGTAATTTTCCAGGTAGGCGGGGAGTTCAGGGCGCGGGCCTACCAGACTCATGTCTCCCTTCAGCACGTTCCATAGCTGAGGCAGCTCGTCGAGTTTCAGCGTCCGCATGATTCGCCCAAATGGAGTGACTCTGGGGTCGCCGGCTGCGGTGATATTGGGTCCACGGTGATCGGCATCGACGTACATGGTCCTAAATTTAACGATGCGAAAGATTCTCCCCGATTTTCCCATACGTTCCTGAAGAAAAAATACCGGGCCCGGAGCGGACAGTTTGGAGGCCATCGCCACCAACAGAAACACCGGCAGTAAGAGCGGGAGGCAAATCGCCGCCATCAGGAGATCAAATACCCTCTTCGCCCCCGCGGCATAAAGCCCGGGTTGTGCTCCTGGTCTCATGGCGTTATTTCGTCCATTGTTGGACCGTGTCCGAAACTGCATGGATGACGTAATCAATTTCCTCATCGCTCAGGCCAGGGAAGATGGGAAGAGATACACAGCGGGTATATTCGCGTTCCGCTTGCGGAAAATCTCCGACTTGATAGCCGAATTCCCTTTGGTAATAGGGTTGCATGTGAAGGGGGATAAAGTGCACGCTGGCTGAGACTCCCCTCAGTTCCAGTTCCTCAATAAAACGGTCACGGCCGATTCGCAGGTTCGCGAGATGGAGACGCAAAACATAAAGATGCCAGGAGCTTTGGCGGTCCGGCAGCAGCTCGGGAACTTCCAATGCGCTGAAATTGGCGAAGGCCCGGCTATAGCGCGCGGCGGTCCGGCGCCGGGCAGCCTGCATCGCATCACATTTTGCAAGTTGAACCACCCCAAGCGCAGACTGCAGGTCCGTCAGATTGTACTTGTACCCAGCTTCCTGCACCTCGTATCGCCATGCGTCGCGCCGCCCGCCACGGTCCCATGCCGCGCGGTCAATACCATGGAGCCGCATCATGCGTATGCGTTGGGCATGGGCATCGTGATTGGTAGTCACCATGCCGCCTTCGCCGGTGGTTACCGGCTTGGTCGCGTAAAAGCTGAATGCCGTCAATTCACTCAGGCCGCCGATTCGCCGATTCCGATACGACGACGGCAGTGCATGGGCGGCGTCCTCCACAATGTGGAGTTGATGAAGTCCGGCTAAGTCTTGCAGAGCAGACATATCACACGGTTGGCCGGCTAAGTGGACCGGGAGAATGGCGCGGGTCCGCGATGTGATACGGCGCGCCGCGTCCTCGGAACTGATGTTCATCGTACGCCGGTCAATATCCACGAACACTGGACGCGCGCCGAGATAAGTCACAACTTCGGCCGTCGCGGTAAAGGTGGTCGTCGGTACAAGGACCTCATCGTCCGCTTGCAGACCGATGGCCTCAAGGCTCAAGTGCAACGCCGCAGTACCGGAAGAAACTGCGATCGCATGCCGCACTCCGATGTAATCGGCAAAGCGTTGTTCAAATTCGAGCGTCTTGGCGCCCGTCGTCAACCACCCGGAACGTAGCACCTCACAGACGGCTTGAATTTCACCGTCCTCCAAAGAAGGACGATGAAATGGAACTTTGATGGTGTTGAGCACTGGGTTCATAACTTGGTAATCGCCCCCAGATAGTGGGTGCAGAATGGTTGGATGCGGGACAATATGCGGTAAAGTGACGCCGAAATGGGGGCTACCCTGCGACCGAGGGGCGGGGCCAATGTCAGTTTCTGCAAACATACATCGCAGTTGGGAAAAAGTTGTATCACTTCCTTCCGCCTTATCCCGCGGACGTCTCGGTTCCAGGGATTATTCACATGAAAGTCGTACCAGACGATCAGCCCGGATGGGCGGACCACGCGCAGCATTTCCCGGGCAAGGAGCCGCTTCACTCCCCCACTCAAGATCGAACTGAAAACCGTGGACTGGAATACCAGATCAAAGCTTCCGTCGGGGACATCCAGGTTGGTGGCGTCCTGGCACTTCAGGTTTATTCCGGCCGGACACAGTTCTCCGGCTTCAGCAATTCTGTCAGGCAGCAGGTCCACTCCCCAGAGGTTCTCGGGCCGTGCTCCCCAGCGGACAAAATCCCGCAGCCATGCGCCAGTTCCGCATCCGACTTCCAATATTCTCGTGTTTTCGAGTGATGTATGGCCACGCTCGGCGAGCAGGCGCAGAAATTTTCCTTCCCGCTCCTGAACCATCAACCAATATGCCGGATGAGAAAAACTGTACAGTGAGCGGTCCCATCGTCTTGCATACGCCGCCTCGATCCGGTTCAGTTCGACCGAGAGTTCATCGTGCCGCTTGGCGTCGATCGGACCGGTAGTCATGAGGCCTGCTTTATACTAAAACGAAGTCACTGATTTTCGATAA
>CAZETZ010000101.1:10209-11622 GCA_964514735.1 uncultured Acidobacteriaceae bacterium
GAGGCCAATAGCCGATGAAGAGGCGCAGGGAAACTTTCCACGGTGCTCGACGAAGCTGAGCGCGACGGGGCGGTAGAAATTCGCCGCTGAGACGGGGCCGTGTTTCGCATTCAAACAGACAGAACCGTCCCCCAAATTTCCAGGGACTGGCCCTTACCTTATTGATTTTGCTTCTTCTTGCTCTGCTCTAGACGTTGCTGAGGATTCGATCGACGGGTCGAAGGGCCCACGACGCAAGTGCGAGACTTAGTAGAGTTAGAGGCGCGATGAGTTCGCTCCGATGCCCACATGCCGCAAGGGATGCAGCGGCACCCGAAAGCTCGAAAACAATACCGGCATAAGCCCATTCTTTGAGTCTGAGAAAGCCAGGTACCACCAGGGCTATCGCCCCTGGAACCTTAAAAATCCCAATGATTGCCAGGACGTAGATGGGATAGCCGAGACTGCCGATAACATCGGCAACGCGCGGCCCGCTGAAAACCGCGGTTCGCCCGTGGGTCAGGTCCATCACTCCGCCTACAAATGTTTCAAGTGCGATCATAGTTGTGGTAATCCAATAAAAAATTACCCGAACTTTCATTGCATCCTCCTTCTCGCGGGTGGCCGGCATCTCGGATTTCGAAGTATAACTCTCGAGAATTACGCAATTTCAATCTTGGGTGTGTTTGCGCGGTGTCGGCAAATGTGGGACGTCGCTCGAAGAAGAGAATTTTCTCGGGACTTATCAACTGCTTCCAATCAACTGCTTCCAATCATGTTTGGTTGTCATGGCAAGGCCCCACTTCTCGCAAAAGCGGCGAGAAATCGAGTGCCCCGAGATTGATTTTTTTGTTCTTAGCGGAGATGTGCTCCATCCGCTCGATTTTTGAGCGACTTAGTCAACAATTCAACGGTTTGCTGCGATATTCATCAGCTCGGCAGATAAGGCGTGATATATTTACGCCGCAATCTTTTTCGAGGATCACAAGGGAAGGATCATTGATGCGCGTACTATGCGCTTCAGCGAGAGCCCGACAACATGAAGAAGCTATCTGTGCTGTTTATGTTTCTTGGTGTGTGTTGTTTTTCTACCCCTCTAGTCCCACAACAAAAGCGGTATGGTAAAGACCACTCTCAGGAATTTCTGGACTTAATTGAGAAGGGGGCATTGGATGGCAAGGTCGTTTACATGGACTCAGATAATCCCATTATGAAGACGATTATGCAGATGCCTGTGGACCATTGGAAATCCTTCAGCCAAAAAGTTGTTCTGACGGGGTGGAAGCAAGATGCGCGGTTGGACCCAAAGGTTCAAAAAGAGGGCACCCCTCAGGTCCTAATCGAAGTCGAAACCAAGACTGGGCATAAGTTCACGATTCACACAATCAAGAGTGAAGACGTGAAGAAGGCCATCGACAACTCAAAAGGCGCTCC
>CAZETZ010000102.1:0-11443 GCA_964514735.1 uncultured Acidobacteriaceae bacterium
CGAGTCTGAACCGCTTTCTCCCCCGCCCCTTCAACGCGTCTTGGAACCGCGGCTCACCCTTTTCGCGACAAACCTAAAAGTTGCTGGATGATGAGGCAGTCATCGCCAACTACAAACCCAGTGGAAATTGCCAGTGCCATCAAGGTCAGATTGTTAAGACTGTACCCCAGCAGGTACATGACGCCGAATGTGCCCACCAGTGAAAGCGGAACGGCGATGCTGGGAATGACGGTGGCGGAGAGGTTGCGCAGAAACAGGAAAATGACCATCACCACCAAGGCGACGGTGAGCATCAACTCGAACTGAACGTCTTTTACCGACGCGCGGATGGTTTGTGTGCGGTCGGTGAGGATTTGAACTTTTATGGAGGAGGGCAACGAGGACTGCAACATGGGCAGCAATTGCTTCACCCGGTCCGCCACGCTGATGATGTTGGCCCCTGGCTGCCGCTGAATATTCACGATGACCGCCGCCGTCGTATTCACCCACGCCGCCTGTTTGAGGTTCTCGGCGCTATCCACCGCGGTGGCCACGTCGGAAAGCCGCACCGGGGAGCCATTGCGATAGGCGACGATCACCTCGCTGTACTGCCGGCTGGAGGTGAGCTGGTCGTTGGCCCCGATGGTGAACGATTGTCGCGGGCCATCGAGCACGCCCTTGGCTTGATTCACATTGGCGGTAGCCAGCGCGCTCCGCACGTCTTCAAGACTTAACCCGTACGACGCCAGGGCCGTGGGGTTGGCTTGGATGCGTACGGCCGGTTTCTGTCCCCCGCTGATGGAAACCAAACCAACTCCCGGCAATTGCGAAATCTTTTGCGCAAGCGCGGTGTCGGCAACATCCTGCACCTTTGACAACGCCAAAGTGTCCGAAGTCAGGGCAAGGGTGAGAATCGGCGCGTCGGCGGGATTCACCTTGCTGTAAACCGGCGGATTGGGCAGGTCCCGCGGCAGATAAGTCGTGCCCGCATTAATGGCGGCCTGAACTTGCTGCTCGGCTACGTCAATGTTCTGGTCCAGATTGAATTGCAACGTGATGATCGAGCTGCCCAGAGAGCTGGTGGAGGTCATCTGACTCAGTCCCGGGACCTGTCCGAACTGCCGTTCCAGCGGCGCTGTCACTGAAGACGCCATGACATCCGGATTCGCTCCGGGATAGAAGGTCACCACCTGGATCGTCGGATAATCCACTTCCGGGAGAGCGGAGACGGGAAGCTCCCGGTAGGCAACCAGTCCCACCAAAGTGAGACCAAGCATCAATAAGGTGGTGGCTACCGGGCGAAGAATGAACAGGCGGGACGGATTCATGGCGCGCCTGGAGTCGGGGCAGCGCCTTGGGAATTTCTATTTCCGCCGGGAGGGTTGGCCCGCGGTTCAATTTTCATTTTCGGCTGGAGCTTGTCCTGGCCGTCGGTCACCACGACCTCTCCCGGCGCGAGGCCGTTGCTGATGGCCACGGAATTATTTTGCGTCAGCACAATGGTGACCGGACGGATCTCGACAGTCTTGTCGGGTTTCACGGCGAACACATACGTTCCCTGCGGCCCGCGCTGGATGGCGACCGCCGGAACCACCGTGCTGTCTTTCCGGGTCTCCAGCAACAGGCGGGCGTTCACAAACTGGTTCGGCCAGAGGGACTGGTCTTTATTTTCAAATACCGACTTTAGCTTTCCCGTTCCGGTCGATTGGTCGATCTCGTTGTCGATGGTGGTCAGCTTGCCGGTGGCAAGTTTTGTTTGATCATCGCGACTGTAGGCATCCACTTCCAACGTCGCCGCGCGCATGTGTTGCGCAACCGTGGGAAGCTGGTCCTCCGGCAAGGTGAAGATCACCGAGATTGGTTGCAACTGGGTGATCACCAACAACGGGTTGGCATCGCTGGCATGGACCATGTTGCCCTTGTCGATCAGCCGCAGCCCGATGCGCCCGCTGATCGGGGCGGTCACGTGGCAATAGGCAAGATTCAGTTTGGCGCTATCAATCGCGGCCTGATCGGCGCGGACGACGCCTTCCAGTTGATCGGCTGCGGCACGCTGGCTGTCCACCTGCTGCTGGGACATCGCGCCAGATTGTTGGAGCAGGTCCTGGAAGCGTCGATAATTCAACTGCGCGTCCCGCAACTGCGCCTGGTCGCGGAATAACGCAGCCTGGGCTTGACTGAGCGTGACTTCGTAGGGACGCGGATCAATCCCAACCAGAAGGTCGCCTTGATTTACATACTGGCCTTCTTTGAAATTCACCTCGAGCAACTGGCCATCCACCCGCGGTCGAACGCTCACGGTGTTAAACGCCGTCACTGATCCCAACCCCGAGAGATAAACCGGCATATCGCGCCGTTCCGCAGTCGCGACCCCAACGGGAACGCTTTGCGGTCCGGTAGAGGCCCGCGCGGTCGCTGGATCAGAACGCGAACAATTCAGCAGCGCAATGCAGAAAGCGAGCAGGACCGGGATAAGTGCGAATCTCCAACTAAGGTTTCGCGCCTGGGTCGCGGGTGAAATATTGACCGGCATAGAATCGGTAAACAGCAAGCCCCCGTTTTCGTAAAATCCACAACTCCATTTGAACACAGTTTTGACGCTCCCGGAAATCTTCCGTTGTCACTTATCTCAATTCTTTACAATGTTTTACAGTAACTACGAGTTGCTTTACTCGATGCGCTCGCCCGGCCATACGGGAAAGCAAAAACATGCGCTCGCAAGGACCCGATTTGCAGGTAGAGTGTGAATTTTCGTACAGTCACTTTCCGGTAACCGTGCTGATAGGCTCGCGCCGGCATCATTGTCCACTTCCTCCCCTGCCAGCGACACCTCTGTAACGTTCCCCTCACACGGAAGTACAGCTAACCTCATTATTAGATATTCGGCTGCTATTGAAAACATGGGGCTTTTGCGTCTTGGCAGGGCGTCGACAATCGCCATTGAATCAAGAACGGGTGGGGAAACTTGGTTTCGGCCTTAGTGTTACATGTGCTTGTTTGGCTTATGCTCCCTTTGCCGGCGGCCGGCCAGGGGTCTGCCTCCGCAGGCTCCAGAAGCCCGCATGGCCCACTCAGCATTCCCTGCCAGAACTGTCACACCGTGAACAGTTGGAAGCCGATCCGGGCAGTCCCCGAATTCAACCACAATCAGACCCGATTCCCACTTCGCGGAATGCACCAGGAGGTGGCTTGCACCGAGTGCCATACCAAACCGGTATTCACCAAGGTCGGCCAGAAATGCGCCGACTGCCACGCGGATATTCATAAGCGCCAGTTTGGCGCGTCTTGCGAACAGTGCCACACCGTCAAGGGATGGCAGGTTTCCGTGCAACAAATCAATCAGCACCAGAACCGCTTCCCTCTGACGGGAGCGCATGCCGCGCTTGACTGTGCGGCCTGCCATACCAGCGCGGCCGCCGGCCAGTTCCAGGGACTGGCTACGCAGTGTTATGCGTGCCACGCCAAGGATTATCGGTCGGCCCAGCCCAGTCACGTAGCCAGCGGCTTCCCCACCACCTGTGAGAATTGCCACGGTATGAATAGTTGGCTTGGGGCGAAGTTTGACCATCTGGCGTCCACCGGCTTCGCCTTGACCGGGGCGCACGCCACGCTCGACTGCACGGCTTGCCATATCGGCGGAAGGTTTAAAGGGACTCCTGCAACTTGCTCGGGTTGCCATCTGCCCGATTATCAGAAGACCACCAATCCGAACCACGTGGCCGGAAACTTCCCGCAAACCTGCCAGACCTGCCACACCACGACCGCCTGGTCGCCGGCTACGTTCGATCACGCGCTGGTGGGATTTCCTCTCACCGGAGCACACGCGACCCTGCAGTGCGCGCAGTGCCACAGCAATGGAAACTACAACCTGAGCAGCACGGATTGTGTTTCGTGCCACATGAAGGATTACCAGGGCACGACCGACCCGAACCATGCTCAGGCTGGAATTCCCACCACTTGCGCGACATGTCACAACACCACATCATGGGGCAACGCCACCTTCAATCACTCCAGCACCGGCTTCCCGCTGACCGGAGTACACGCCACGACACCGTGCGCGCAGTGCCACATCAACGGCAATTACAATCTGACTGACACTTCGTGCGTGTCCTGCCACCTGAAAGATTTTCAGGGCGCGAGCAACCCGAACCACGTGCAAGCAGGGTTCCCGCAGACGTGTCAAACCTGTCACACCACGGCTTCCTGGAACACGACTTTTGATCACACCACCACCGGATTTGCCTTGACCGGCGCCCACGTCCCGCTGCAATGTTCGCAATGCCACGTTAACGGAAACTACAGCTTGACCACCGGCGCCTGCTCGTCGTGCCATATGAAGGATTACCAGGCCACGACCGATCCCAACCATGCGCAGTCCAGTTTCCCCACGACTTGCGATTCGTGCCACAGTACCGCAACCTGGGCCGGAGCAAGCTTTAACCACAATTCAACCGGATTCCCGCTGACCGGCGCGCACGCCAACCTGCAATGCGCGCAGTGCCACGTCAATGGCAACTACAGCCTGACCAATACGGCCTGTGTCTCCTGCCACCTGACGAACTTCAACACCACGACCAACCCCAATCACGTAACTTCAGGCTTCCCGCAGCAGTGCGAGC
This sequence comes from uncultured Acidobacteriaceae bacterium, assembly GCA_964514735.1. Lineage (GTDB taxonomy): Bacteria > Acidobacteriota > Terriglobia > Terriglobales > Acidobacteriaceae > CAWBXL01. The sequence goes on from CAZETZ010000102.1 coordinate 4,599, forward strand.
TCTGCCATAACACCACCGCCTGGCAACCGTCTTCTTTCAATCACAACAACACCACCTTCCCGCTCACCGGGGCCCACACCACCGTGGCTTGCGCCAATTGCCACGTGAACAATAACTACACAACGGTTCCGACCGACTGCTATTCCTGCCACAAGACGGATTACCAGACCACGACCAATCCGAACCATGCGGCCGCCGGTTTCCCGACAACCTGCCAGACCTGCCACACCACGGCTTCCTGGCAAGGCGCAACCTTCAATCACACCTGGTTCCCCACCAATCACGGCGGGGCCAACGGAGTGTGCTCAACCTGTCATACCAATTCGTCGGACTACTCGGTGTTTCAATGCACGACTTGTCACGTTCAATCCACCACCGACTCCAACCATCGCGGGGTGCGGAATTACGTGTATAGCAGCCCCAGCTGCTATTCATGCCATCCTTCAGGACGCGCGGGGTGATGGCAAGCAAAACAGGAAGGCGTAGTGGCGCAGTTTTCGGAAATTCAATTCCGCTTTAGCATCCCCTCGGTGCCCAACCACTCCAGGAATGTCTGAATCCAGCCGGAAACTGGAGGCGGGTTCGTTGCCCTCAATCCAAAACCATGACCAGTGTGGGCGTACACATGAACCTCCGCTGAGACCCCTGCGCGTTTCAGGGCGAGATATAGTTCCGGAACTCCTTGGGAGATGTCGGGGCGGTCATCTTCGCCGCAAGCCAGAAAAGCCGGTGGCGTTTGTTTGGAAAAATTCGTATCGTGCTGGGACCCCGGGTAAATCAGCGCCTGAAAAGCCGGCCTGGAACTTTGCCGCTCGATGGGGTCGACCGACCCAGGCGTACCCGGGTCAAAGCGAGTACTGGCCAGGGCGGCCAGCTCCCCGCCGGCAGAAAATCCCATCACTCCGATTCGTTCCGGATCGACGCCCCATTCCTGTGCATGGGTGCGGGCCAGGCGTATCGCGCGCTGGATGTCTTTCAGTTCCGTCCCTTCGACGGTGTAAGTCGAGCCCTCTTCGCGCGCCAGGCGATATTTCACAATGAACGCTGCAATCCCGTGGTCACTGAACCATTGCGCGATGTTGTAGCCCTCGTGGTCCATCCACAGCTCGCGGTGTCCACCGCCGGGTATCACCACGACTGCCGCTCCCGTGGCTTTGTCTTTTGCCGGCAGATAAACCGTGAGCGAAGGACGGTGGACGTTGGACACGACATGGTCGCCACCCTCGGTGGTCCGCACCTTTTCTTCCACGGTCTTGCCTTCCGACCCCGGGGCCCCGTTCGGCCAGAGAAAAAGCACCGGATGCTGCGCTGCCGCCCCATCAACGAGCCCCAGCAATAGCAGGGACAGGCCCAGCCCGGACTTAACCAATTTTGCCATTTGTAGGTTCATCGGTTGGCGATCTCCCCTGGAACTCACGCGGTGGAATCACGCCGCGGTTTTCCTGCTCAAGACTTCCTCCGCGACCCGAAGTGCCATCTCGCGCGCGGCGCGGAGCTTGCCCACCGGATCAGCGGTGGGGCGAAATTCCATGGCCACCATGCCCTGGTAATTCAGCTCCGTCAGCTTACGCAGGATATTTTCGTAATTGATTTCGCCCGTCCCCGGTTCGTGACGGCCCGGAACATCCGCGATGTGCACCAGCGCGAGATGCGGAAGAACCTGCTCCAGTTTTGCGATTAGGTTCCCGGCTGCGATCTGCTCATGAAAGAAGTCATAGAGCAACTTCACCTGGGGATGGTTCACAGCCTGCACGATTGCCAAAGCCTCGTCGATGTGGGTCAAATAAACTTTCGGGTTCTCGATGGGGTCGATGGTTTCGAGAAGCACGCATGTCGGCTGGCCATGGATGGTCTTGCCCTCAACGGCCGCGGCCATGGCTTTCAGCGTGTCAATGCAGCTTTGATGATGAGCTTCCAGGGACAGTCCCGGAACTTTGTTTCCGGAAAGAACGATCATGGTTGGGCAATCGAGCTTTTCCATGATGGGCAAGGTTTCGCGGAGATTATTTACCAGCGCGGCCCGGTCCTCTGGATTGCACAGGCTATGTTTCAACCCGGCGGTGCAGTCGAATGTGATGCCCAGTGCCTTGCGCTTGGCATTCGCGCGGGTGAACTGGTCTTCGGTCCACTGGCTGTATTCACCAACCAGTTCCACGTTGCTGTATCCAGCTTCCGCGATTTTCTCCAGCCGCTGTTCAAATGGCAGGTCATTGAAAACCGTCCAGAGCATGACCGAAAGTTTGAAGGGTACCTGCGAAGCTGTGGATTTGCTTGCCGCCGGCGGTTCCTCCGCCGGTAACAACGCCTGATCGGTCAGACCGCAAGCGGCTACGACCGTTCCCGCCATATTTCGGGTAAAGGTTCTTCTATTCATGGTCCACCTTATCTGGAGAATTTTCGCATCAACGAATATCGCGTCACTTCCGCTCTACCAGCGCGCGCACGGCGCCGGTCGAGATTCCACCATCCACCAGCAGAGTTTGCCCAGTCACGTAGCGGCTGGATTCTGCCGCTAAGAAGACCACGGCCGCATCAAGATCGCGGAGTTCTCCCGGCCGCTTCACTGGAATTCGATCCGTCAGATATTCCACCCAGTCCTGGTTCTCGTACAGCACCCGGTTCTGGTCGGTGCAAAACCAGCCCGGAGCAAGACAGTTCACGGTAATGCCGTACTTGCCCCAATCGTCGGCCAGGCTCATGGTCAGTTGCTTGATCCCGCCGCGGCTGGCCCCATAAGGGCCGAGACCGGCATAACCGGCAACACTCGTGACCGAGCCTATATTAATGATGCGCCCATATTGATGCGAAACCATGTGTCGCGCAACTTCCTGGGCAACGAAGAAACTGCCGCGCAGATTAGTGTCGAGGATGAGGTTCCAGTCATCCCAGGTGACGTCGAGCGCGGGTTTGCGGACGTTGCAGCCTGCATTATTCACCAGGATGTCAAGGTGGCCGTAAAACTCCTCCGCGGCAGCCACCGTCGTCTGAATGCTTTGCCGGTCACGGACATCGAGCGCCAAAGGAAGAACTCTTCTGCCCGTCGCTTTGATCTCGGATTCGAATTGGGCCAGAGTATGCACATCGCGGCTGGTCACGACTAGATCGGCGCCAGCCTTTGCCAGAGCGCGGGCCATATGCTGCCCCAGGCCCCGGCTTGTCCCCGTGACGATGGCCACCCGTCCGCTAAGATCGAACAGTTCGTTGGTCATAGCGCCGGTTCGCTGGCGTTCGGAGTGAGCACGACCTTCATCAAGTTTGGTTCACGGGCGTAAAGCCGCTCAAACCAGCGCGGCCCATCTTCGAGTGGCGCGATTGCGCTGATGAGTGGCTTGACCTGGATTTGCCCGCTGGACACCAGTTCGATGGCTTGCGGATAATCTCCCGCGGAAGCACAAGAACCCTGCATGCGTATCTGGCGCGTGACCACTTTTTGCAGTGGCAACGTCACTTCCGGAGAAATGTTGCCGATCAGCGTGACCGTTCCGCCTTTGCGCACACAATCCACGGCAGCGCCAACCGTATCGTTGATTCCCACTGCTTCCAGAGCTACATCCACACCGCGCCCATGGGTCAGCACGGAAATTTGTTGGGCGAGCTCTTTACCAGTTGCACGTAAAACTGCGCTCGCTCCCAAGCTGCTGGCTAGCTTAAGTCGGGAGGCATCCACATCGGCGACGTATACGCTCGAGCATCCAGCTACCAGTAGGGATTGCAGAGTGAGCAGACCAATCATTCCCGCGCCTAGAACAAGCGCGGACTGTCCTGGGACCACCTGCGAAAGCGAAACGGCGTGGAGCGCCACAGATACGGCCTCTAGCATTGCTGCCTCAGGAAAAGCCAAACTTTCAGGCAGGCGGTGAACAATGCGTTCTGGCACGGTCACAAACTCCGCAAACGCCCCGGCACGACGATAATCTCCACAGGAAACCCCTAGAACTTTGCGATGATCGCAGAGATTCATCTCACCCCGGCGGCAAAAATCACAAGCTCCGCAGAACACTGTGGAATCGAAGGTGACGCGGTCTCCCTGGGAAACTCTACTGACGCTCGGGCCCACAGCCGCGACAATTCCCGCCGCCTCGTGCCCCATCACAATCGGAGGAATGCGCCTCCCGGACGATCCATCGTAGCCGTGCACATCACTGCCGCAGATCCCGCAGGCAGACACTTGGATGAGAACTTCGTCCGCCGCTGGCGACGGGACCGGCACGTCGGTGATTTCAAGATTGCGGTAGCTCGAGAGCAGTAGTGCTTTCATTTTCCCTAGTGGACTGCGCCACGAAGTATATCGCGTGCTTGTCTTTATTGGACAGTATCGTAAGGCTTAGAATCCTGAATCCCTTTGCCTTCCACAATCGTGTACATACGGTCCGCTGCCAGATCACGCAGTTTCTCCACATTTCCGTTGGGCCAGCGGACCTCCACTGAATCCAGCCTGCTCTCGTTTCCCAGTCCAAAATGCAGGCGCAAGTCGTTCTGTGAAAGATAGCTGCTACCACTCCGCACCTCATCGAATTGGCGCGACTTCCCGGCCTGTACCGTCACCCGGGCGCCGATGGCGGCCCGATTGCTCCTGGTCCCTTGCAATTTGAACGTTACGCGATGATTGCCATTCGCGGTTGTGTTCGAGAAAAGAGACGCCGGACGGACTACGTTGAGGACCGCGATGTCCACATTTCCGCGGTTGAAGATGTCCCCAAAAGCCGCGCCCCGCCTGGATTCCGCCGGCATGGCGGCGAGACCGGCCTGGGCCGAGACCTCATCAAAGGTCCCGTCTTCCTTGTTCCGATACAAGAGCACGGGCTGGCGATAAGGCGCCGAATTTACCGCTGAATCCATCTGCGGATAGACATGCCCGTTGGCCACAAAAAGATCAGGCCAGCCGTCGTTATCCATGTCGAAGAACCCCGTTCCCCACCCCACCAGCGGATAGCTGGCCTGGCTGAGCTTGGCATTCATACTGACCTCGTCGAATGTCTGCCCATCGAAGCTACGATAGAGTTCATTGGACTGGTCGGCAAAAGTCGTCACAAATAGGTCGAGCAGGCCGCGGTGGTCGTAGTCGCCAATCGCAATGCCCATGTTCCCCTCTGCCTGGCCGGAGCTGCTCATCGCAACCCCGGAGAGCATTCCGGTCTCGGAAAAAGTGCTGTCATGATTGTTGTGGTAGAGATAATTTGGCCCGGCGTCGTTGGCGACGAACAAGTCGGGCCAGCCATCGTTGTCATAGTCCAGCCAAACCGCGCCCAGGCCATAACGGCCCGCTGGATCGTGTACCCCGGCTTTCAAAGAAACTTCTTCAAAAGTGCCGTCACCCAGATTGTGATAGAGCAGGTCCGTTTCCCCCTGCATGCCCCATGGTCCACACTGCACCGGCACAGACTTGAAAACGCAATACTGCCCCTTACCGAATTCGGGGAGATGCTCAATATCAAAGTGGACATAACGCGAAACAAACAGATCTACATGGCCATCGCGATCATAGTCGCCCCAGGCCGCGCCGGTGCTGAAACCGCCTCCGCGCACGCCGGCCTTCTCCGTGACGTCTTCAAATTTGCAGCCGCCAAGATTCCGGTAAAGCGCATTGCCACCGTAGCCGGTGACATACAGGTCCAACTGCCCATCGTTATCAAAATCGGCGACTGCGATCCCCATGCCCCAACCTTTGCGCGTCAGCCCTGCGGACTTTGTAATATCGGTAAACTTTCCATCGTCGCCTTGGCGATAGAGCGTGACCAAGGGATCTCCGCCCTGACGATAGTGTTCAATCGTGGAACCATTGACCGTCACAATGTCGAGCTTGCCATCGTTGTCGCAATCGAAAAGTCCAATCCCCCCGCTCATGGACTCGACGATGTATTTCATGTCCGGCGACGAAATGTGCGAAACAGTCAGGCCTATTTGCGATGCGATGTCTCGGAATATGGGTACCGGCGGCGACGCAAACGTTCGTTGCTCGATTGGTGTAGAGGGACCTTTCTGTGAGTGAGTGGCAGGACCAGCAGCTTGGCCGGCAACTAACACAGTTAGGAATATCAGCGCGGCAAAGAACTTGAAGGTACGATTCGACCGCTTCACCATTGCAATGAATTTTTCCTGTTCCAAAATGCAAAATCGTCCTTATTTCTCAGTGTCCGGAATCTCGTCTGTGGGCCGTTGCGGTCTCACATTCATTTGGTGGTAAAGTTCGGCCACTTGATCTTTGGTTTTCTTAATCTCTTCAAATAGATGGATTTCTTTCTGAGCTTCGTCCGTCATTTGCAGCCGTCTGTACGCCATGGCCAGTCGATAGTGGGCTGCTTCATTCAACGGATCTGATTTGACCGCCATCTCGAGATACTTCTTCGCGTCCTGCGGCTTGTTCATGGTCATCAACACGTGGCCCATACCCAGTTGTGCGCTGGAGTCCGCGGAATCCATGGCGAATGCGCGCGTGTAGTGTTCGTAGGCCTTCTGCACATCAGATTGCGCCAGCGCGATCCGGGCAAGTTCACTTTGTACTTTCACGCTGTCTCCCTCTAGTTGGATGGCAGTCTGAAGTTCTTTTTCAGCGTCAGACTGCGCGGCTGCATCACCGGAAGCCGACTCGAAAATTGCTTCGGCCAATTCAAAGTGCACACCGGAGAGCCTCGGGTCGATCTCCAGTGCCTTTCGGTAGTGGTCGATCGCCCCTTTCAGATCGCCTCCATTGACCAGATGCTGGGCGATGACTTGTTGCATGCGTGCCGAGCCGGGGGCGAGCAGCGCCAGCTTGTTCAGTGTGTCACTAGCCAACTCGGAGTAGACGCGCTGCGCCATAAACAGCACATCTACATTGTCAGGATCGAGATCCACCAGCGTGCGCA
>CAZETZ010000103.1:0-11430 GCA_964514735.1 uncultured Acidobacteriaceae bacterium
GCTGCGCTCGGGATTTCGGCACGCGGCTTAGACGCCGCGTAAACGCCTCAACTTCGGCTTCCTTCGCGACTTCGCTCGGAGGTTCGGCAAGAACGGACAAGTTCCGCAGCGGCGTCCACCCAGAAGCAAAGTCAAAATCCTCACTCTTCCCAAAATCGGGAAGGATGGGGCACTCGGCATCCGATCTGGAATTGTCTCACCACTGGGGACGACTCCCTGGTCAAATTGTTTACCTACCAGCCAGTTCTGCTTGCTCCTTCCGTCTTCTTGGATTACTACTTGAATTACTCCGAGGGTTACGATCTCCCCAGGCTACCTCACCTACATTCTTATAGTCCCGTAAAATGCCAATCATGGGAACGGAACCATTGGGCCAAGACGGCGCGGAACGGGAGTTTCCCCAAAGTTTTCTTTGGGGGGTTGCTACCGCCGCACACCAGGTTGAAGGTGGGAACGACAATCAGTGGTCGGACTGGGAAAGAACTGGACATATCCGGTCGCACGATCAGTGTGGCAAGGCCTGCGATTGGTGGAACAGCACCGCGATCGATTTTGATTTGGCGCAAAGCCTGGGGATCAACTCGTTGCGACTCTCGGTTGAGTGGAGCCGCATTGAGCCGCAAGAGGGTTGCTTCTCCGAGAGCGCGTTGCAACGCTATCACCGGATGCTGGAGGACCTGCATCAAAGAGGCATTCGACCCTTTGTCTGTCTACATCATTTCACCAATCCTCGCTGGTTTGAACAAAAAGGCGGGTTCCTCAGCCCTGACGCCCCTGCACTATTTGAACGATTCACCCGCCGCGTGGCCCGGGCCCTCGGCCACCATTGCCGGCTTTGGATCACTTTCAACGAGCCCAACGTTTACGCAACCCTCGGATATGTGACCGGGGAGTTCCCTCCTGGCGAGCGGGGGAAAATCGGCACGGCCTTGAGAGTGATGTCGGCGATGGCGCGGGCCCATGCGCGCGCCTATCGCGCAATCCATGAGCTTCAGGCGGACACGCAGGTGGGATGGGCACAACACTATGTCGTGTTTCACCCGGTGCAGAGTGGGCTCGACCGGGTTGTTGCCAGTGTCCAGAGCCAGATCTTCAATGAAGGGTTTTTCCAGCTCATGGAACGCGGCCGCTTCAAATTCCCCTTCAACCTTGTGGGAGGAAGCGCGGAGGAAGCCGCCGGCGCCTGCGATTTCGTGGGGCTGAATGTCTACAACCGGTTTCATGTGGACTTCGACCTCAAGTCCGCGGGGCAATTGTTCGGCCGCGTCTATGTGCCGCAGGATGCGCCGCAGGGCGACCGCGGAGTTGAGAAGCCCTACGGGGAAGCCTACCCCGGGGCGATTCGTGCCGCGGTCGAGCGAGCGGCGCGCTCCGGCAAACCGATTTACATCACGGAAAACGGGGTCCCGGATGCGGAAGACCGTTTACGCCCGTGGCTGATCGTGAATGTGCTCAAGGAAGTGCGCTCGCTTATGAAAGAAGGTCACGATATTCGCGGGTATTTTCACTGGACCCTTACCGACAATTTTGAATGGGCGGAAGGCTGGTGGCTACGCTTTGGCTTAATCGCACTGGACCCGGTCACGCAGCAGAGAACCATGCGCGCCAGCGGTCATCTGTATGGGAAGATCGTGCAGAACAACGGTCTTACGAAAGAACTGGAGGAGAAATACTCGCAGGCGCCGGCACGGAAGTAGACGCGGCATCGCGCGCCATGCGGCTGCGCATCACGGCGTCCAGGATGCCGGGGATCTCAAACAGCGCGCGATTGGAATACCCTTCCGCATTCCGGCGAAATTCCGCGAAGGTGGCGGGTTCAAGCAGCCGCTCGACTCCAACCACGATCTCGTCGAAGCCGCCTAAAACAATTCCCATACGCTGCTCTTCCAGCCAAGCGGTGTTGTAGCGCTCCTGCGGCATGGTGCGAGAATTACGCTCCACGATCACTGGCAGGTGAAATTGCAGGGCCTCGCTGATACTGCCGGGTCCGGGTTTGCCAATCAGAAAATCTGCCAAAGCCATGTAGTAGTCGACGTTGCCGGTAAAGCCTTCCACAAAAACTCTCTTGCTCAGTGGCAGGGACTTAAGTTCATCAAAAATCTTTTTGCTGTGCCCACAAAGCAGGATGAGTTGGACTGGAGTTTGGCCCTCCTCCAGGCGTTTGGCAATCTCAATCATTGCCGGCGATCCGTGGCCACCGAACAGGACCACACCGGTGGGGACATCTGGCAGCAGACCCAGCTTTTTTCTCTCCGCCACCCGGTCCAGCAGCGGTTTCTGATAGAACTTCGGCTTGAGGATCATGCCCGAGACCTGGAAGATCCTCTCCGCCGGATGGCCCATCTCCAGCGCCTGCTGCCTGGCCCGTTCGGTCCCGCAGATGAGATACTCCGACTCTTTTTCCATCCAGAAATGCGGCGGGTAGTCGGCAAAATCGGTGAGCAGCGTGACAAATGGGGCTTCCGGCATGGCCTGCCGCAGGCTCTCCGCGATGGCGCGGTTGAAATGCGGAATGACAGACAGCACTAAATCGGTGGGATGCAGCAGCCAGTACCGCTGAAACATTTTTACGATTCGCTTGTGCCGCATGCGGATTACGCGCTGAAGGATTCTCAGCAGCGGCGGAGACAGCCGGGTCCACCCTTTCCGCAGGATCAGGTTGTATCCATCCTGGATGCGTAATCCGGTGAGGCCGCGCACGAAGTCGATGGAATCGAGTAGCTCTTGAACGTTCATCAGATGAACGTCCCAGCCACGCTCTTGCAGGGTAGTTTTCAGGGCCTCGGAGGCGTTACGGTGCCCTCCGCCCGCGTCGAAGAACAGAATTGTAATTCTACGCATGCGAAGCGTATATCGCGATTTCACGCACAACCAATTCTTAAGAATATAGTGAAAACCCTGTAAATTTTGCATGAATTTCGCCGGCTGGGCACCCTCCCATACAATATGGTTCCAGAGAAGCCGCTTGGCCAGAATTCTCATCTCGGCCGGAGAAGCCTCCGGGGAAATGTATGGCGCGCAGCTCATCGAAGCCCTGCGGCGGCGCGATTCCTCACTCGAATTCTTTGGCGCCGGCGGAGACCGCATGCGCGCCGCGGGTTGCAAGACAGTCGTGGACGCCAGGGACCTGGCGGTTGTGGGTATCACCGAAATTGTCAGCCATTTACCGAAAATCTGGGGCTTATTCAACCAACTGATGGTTGAAGCGGACACACAGTCTCCCGAGTTAGCGATTGTGATTGATTCCCCGGCCTTCAATTGGCGGGTGGCGCGGGAGATGCGCAAGCGGGATATTCCCGTGGTGTATTACGTTTGTCCTCAGTTTTGGGCGTGGCGGCAAGGCCGTGTACGACTGCTGCGAAAATATGTCACCAAGGCCCTGGTCATTTTCCCTTTTGAAGAAAAGTTCTACCGCGACCGCGGCGTGGACACGATGTTTGTCGGTCACCCTCTGGCGGACCTCTCCCGGCCCGCAATTTCCCGGGAAGCGTACGCCCAAGCCAACCTGCTTGACCCGGCCAAGGCCTGGATCACCTTGATGCCCGGCAGCCGGGTAAAAGAAGTGAGCAGGAACCTGCCCACCATGCTGGAGGCGGCGAAAGCCCTTGGGCCAGGCCATGAGTTTCTGCTGCCAGTCGCGCCAACGTTACAGAAAAGTCTTTTGCAAAATCTGATTGGCGGCGCGGCGGTAACTCTGGTTCCCGAAGCTTTGCCGGCGTTGGCCCACTCGCGGGCCGGGATCATTGCCAGCGGAACTGCGACTGTGGAAGCGGCGCTCATGGATACGCCGTTTGTGATGGTGTACCGCGTGTCGGGCCTCACCTATTGGCTGGGCAAATCGCAGGTCAAGGTCCCCCACTTCGCCATGGTCAATCTGATGGCGGGCGAAAGAATCGTGCCCGAATTGGTGCAGCAAGACTTTACCGTGGCAAACATCACGGCCGAGCTGGGGAAGATCCTGCCGGATGGCGCCGGCCGCGACCGCATGTTACGCGGGTTAGCCGGGGTCCGCGCCATGCTACGGGGACATGCTTTGACCAACCTTCCCGCCACCGAACGCGCCGCCAGAGCGGTTTTTGAGGTCCTCAAGGATGAGCACGCGGAGGCTGCCTTGTAGTTGCCGATTGGGCTTCCAATCGCCTAACCCTTGTCGCACAGCATCTTTTGCGTAACAATCATCATCTTAGGAATTCAGGGGCCTTCATAGGAGCTTGTTTTTAATGTTCTTTCACAGCGGGTGTAAGCGTAAGACCGTTGTTACAGTCCTGGTTTTTTTTCTTCTCTTTGCTTCGTCACCTACCTGGGCAGCCGAGAAGATGCGGCTGCGGGTCACCAACTATGACATCAGCGCCGAGCTGGCCCCCCATCTGCACAAGATCACGGCCCGGGCCAAGGTGGATTTCACCGCCCTGGAAGACCTGACTTACGCGACTTTCGAGCTGCACAATGGCCTGCGGGTCACCAAAGTGACCGATGGCGCGGGAAAGCCGCTGAACATCGAGCGCGTGACCCAGGATTCCACGGTCCGCGTCGACCTTCCCAATGGCTTGAGCAAGGACACTGCTGCTTCTTTGACCTTCGATTATGAGGGCCAATTGGATTCGGTGGATGACAGCCCGGTACAGGGGCTGAAGCTGGCCTCGATCGGCGACGACACCAGCTATTTGCTCTATTCCGGCCGGTGGTTTCCGGTGAATGCTTATGGAATCAACCGCTTTACCGCAACCATCAGCATCACGCTGCCGGCCCACATGGTGGTAATCGGCAGCGGAAAAGAAACCGCGGTGGACAATCCTCCGCCGAAAAAAGCGGTTGCGGGCGCGCTGCCCACCAAGACTTATAGCTTTGTCTCCGACAAACCCAGCTTCCCGGGAACGATCATTGCGGGTGTGTTTCAGGAGTACAAGAGCAATGAAGCTGGCATCGACCTGCATATCCTCTTCAAGCCTCTCCACCAAAAGCTGGCTGAAACCTACGCGGACACTGCCATCAAGGAATTCACCTACTACGTGACTTTGTATGGCCCGATCCCGAACACCACGCTGCGTGTGGTTGAGCTGCCGGATGAAACGGTCCCCTCGGCGTGGGCGCCGGGAGTAGCGGCGATTGCCAGCCGCGCCGTGACTGAGCGGGTGAACTACCGTCTGTTGGCGAACGCAATTGCGCACCAGTGGTGGGGTGTTTCCGTCAGTCCGGCATCGCGGGACGACTGGTGGCTAGAGGACGGTTTTGCCCGCTATTCCGAGGCCCGTTATGTGGAGAGCGCGGCAGGTTCAGCTGGGCTGGAAGAAGCGGTGAAAGACATGTCGGTCGGGGCCCTGGCTTATGACACGGTCCCTCTCTCCAGCGCGGGAAAATTACCCGTTTTTTCCCCTGAATTTCAGTCCCTGGTCACCGACAAAGGCGCGATGATCGTGCACATGCTGCGCTGGGTGCTGGGGGACCAGAAGTATGATCGGACCATGCGGACATTCGCCAATAAATTTGCCAGCCAGGCGGCTTCGCTGGATGATTTCCGCGCCATGGCCGAGCAGGAATATGGAGACAAACTGACCTGGTTCTTCTCGCAGTGGCTAGACTCCACCGGCGCGCCCGAGTTCAAGTCCAAATACACCGTCTATCGCTTGGGGAACAACAAAGGCTTCAGGGTCGTAGGCCAGATCTCGCAAGACCTCGACCTGTTCCGCATGCCGGTGACTCTGCGCATCGATACCGATGGGAAAACTGAAGAAAAGAAAGTCGATGTGGTAGGAACTAATTCCGCATTTTCGGTGGAAACGTTCGGCCGACCCCGCCGCATCGTGGTCGATCCTGAGCATCGCGTCCTGACCAATTCGCCGGAGATCAAGCTGCGCGCCTCGATCCAGCGCGGACAGGCGCTGGTGCAACAAGGAGACATGGCCGGGGCCTTGACCGAGTTCAATAAAGCGCTGGATGAAAACAAGAACAGCTCGCTCGCCCACTATCGCATCGCTGAAGTGTTTTTCCTGCAAAGGAACTATCAGGCGTCGGCCAACGCTTATCGCGACTCCCTCAATGGTGACGGAGAACCCCGCTGGACCGAAGTCTGGAGCCATATCCAACTGGGCAAGATTTTTGACGTGACCGGGCAGCGCGAGAGGGCGACCAATGAATACCGGCAGGCGCTGCAAACCAACGACAACACTCAGGGTGCGATGGATGAGGCGCGGAAGTATCTTCAGAAGCCTTACGAGCAGGTGAAGGCCCCAAGCGGAAACTAAAGCTTGAATGGGCCGGCGTCCTCCGGCGACTCGCTCCGGTCAAAAGGACGCCGGTCCAGGCGTTACTTTTTCAATTCAATCTGGATCTCCTGAAAATCTGCGTCTCCGATATTCTCCGCGGCATGAGTTGCGGCCTCGCTCCAGCTTGACATTCCAGCTTTCACGTTACGTTCTTCCGTCTTCCCGTCGGGAAGAGTAATTTTCACTTTGCCATCGGTCAGGAAGTAAGCCACGTTGTGCGGATGCGAGTGCATCGGAACTTTTTGTCCGGGCCTCAAGTTCACCTTGAACACGCGCACTTGATCGTTTTCGAGCAAAACCGTATGGCTGTCCGGCGCGACCTTTGCCACATCCTGCGCATAGATCATTCCGGCCACAAATGTCAAAGCCGCCACGGACCCGCAGCCCAGGATTCGGCCCAAAGTTTTCATGATTGTTTCTCCTGTACGCCAAAAGTTGGGGCCTGATGATTAATAGGCCCAGCGCAATAATGTAGCACCGGCAGTGAAACCGGCGCCGACGGAGGCCAGCAAGACCAGACTTCCCTTCTTCAGCTTGCCCTGGTCAATGGCCGTCTGCATGGCCAATGGAATGGTCGCCGCCGTGGTATTGCCGTAGCGATCGATATTGATGACGATATTTTCCGGGCAAAGTCCAAGCCGCTCGCCGGTCGCATTGATGATTCGCAGATTGGCCTGGTGCGGGAGAAACGCATCTACATCGCTCCCCTTGAGTCCATTACGCGCCAGTAGTTTCTCGCACAGTTCCGCCATTTTGCGTACCGCATATTTGAATACGGCCTGCCCATCCTGATGGACGAAGTGCATTTTCTGGTCAACGGTCTCGTGAGTCGAGGGATGCCGGCTGCCGCCTCCGGGCATGTACAGCGAGCAACCCCCCGAGCCATCCACCTCGTGGATAAAGTCGATGAGCCCCTCGTGGTCGTTGGTAGCAGCTTCCAGTACCACCGCCCCGGCGCCATCTCCGAAGAGGATGCAAGTAGCACGGTCCGTGTAGTCAATAATGGAAGACATGACGTCCGCGCCAACCACCAATACCTTCTTATGCGCGCCCGTGGCAATAAACTGACTCCCAGCCTGCAACGCATACACGAACGCGGAACACGCTCCAGAAAGATCGAACCCCCAAGCCCCATTCGCCCCCAGTTTGTGCTGAATGAGACATGCGGTGGAAGGAAAGAACATGTCGGGGGTCACGGTGCCGACAATGATCGCCTCAATCTCGGAGGGGTCTAAGCGCAATGTGGCCAGGGCTTTTTTTGCCGCGGCCACCCCCAAATCACTGGTGGCGACGCCTTTGTCCACGAGGTGACGTTCACGGATGCCAGTACGCTGCAAAATCCACTCATTATTGGTTTCCACCATTTTCTCCAGGTCCGCATTAGTAAGGAGACGAGGTGGGACGTAAGTACCAAGGGCGCTGATCTTGGCACGTCGAAGTTGGCTCACGCGAAGGGTTCTCCGGTCCGCAGATTAGAAACGGCTATTTTGACGTACACGTAGGGAATCTTCAACTCCTTGGGCCAGCGTTAGTTAACCTTGTTCAATCAGCATACAAGAACTGGGGGTTGGCCATGACTTTGGTACATGTCCCAGCGTGGCGCAACCTTCGATGGAAATCGCGTCCAAAACACATTCAAATTCCGAATCTAGACCATTCCCAAGATAGTACTGGCGTGACCTGTCCCCTGTCGGCATAACTGATTACCCTTCTGCCAGATGCGGCGGAACATTCGCCGCATCGTTTTTTCGCCGTCAGGTCCGTGCAGAACCCGCGGCCCGGCGTAACTTGGGAGCTCGACGATGCAATGCGTAAACGTGGGGCGCGCCATTTCCTGTTCGCTGACCGTTACGATGCTAGGTGTTCTTGCCCTGGCCACCGCATGCGGGGGCGGGAGTGCGGGTGGCAATAGCGGCAACAATGGAAATGGGGGAGGTGGAAATTCGAATCCTCCTCCGCCGCCACCGGCGACGAGCGTAACTTTGACTCCCACCAGTTCCACCATCGCCGCCGGGCAAATCATCCCCTACACCGCGACCGTAAACGGCACCACCGACCAAACCATTACTTGGTCGGTAAATGGGACCGTGGGAGGAAATTCGACCATTGGAACTATCAGTATTGCGGGCTTGTATCAGGCCCCCAGCGCGATGCCATCCCCGAACCAGGTCACGGTCCGCGCGGTCAGTAAAACCAACGCCAATGCCGCCGCCAGCGCTACGGTGACCATCAATAACGCGCTTCCTCACATCTCGGACGTGACCCCAGATAGTTTTCAGAGCCCGGCCAACTTCACTCTCACCATCACGGGAACGGGCTTTGCGAACGGCGCGGTAGCAACTTGGGGATCCACGCCCTTGACCACGACATTTGTGTCCACCACCCAATTGACGGCGTCGGGAAACCAGCCCACCTTGACCAAGGCAGTCACGCTTTCGGTCACGAACCCCGATCCTGGCGGGACCCGTTCCAATATTTTCTATGTCATCACCGACCCGGACCACAGTGTAAGTTCGGGGGTTGCAGCGCGCTACTTGCAACAATCCACATGGGGACCTACTACCGACACTGTCACCGCCTTGCGCATCTACGGCATCAATACCTACATCACCTACCAGCTGGGGCCACAGACCACGAATTGCTATCCCGCGCCGGGCAAAGACGACAACATTTCAACCATACAACAACGTTTCTTCGTTTGCGCTCTGATGCGCGACGACCAATTACGCCAGCGAGTGGCCTTCGCCCTCTCGCAGATCATGGTGGTTTCCTCCAACAAGGTCACCACCACCGACGCCTTCACTTTGTGGCAAAACATGCTGATGAAGGACGCCTTTGGAAACTTCTACGATCTTCTCAAGGACGTCACCCTCAGTCCGGTGATGGGCAACTATCTGGACATGGTGAACAATGACAAACCCAACCCCACCACGGGAACATCCGCCAACGAAAATTACGCCCGCGAGGTACTGCAACTTTTTTCTGTTGGATTGAACCAGCTGAACGCCGACGGCAGCATGCAGCTCGACAGTTCCGGGAATCCGGTTCCGACTTACGATCAGGACACCATTACCAACTTCGCTCGCGTGTTTACAGGGTGGACGTATCCTCCCGGATCGTCCTTCCCCAGTCCTCCGGGCTACAGTGGTCCCATGGTCCCCTTTAACAGTCACCACGACACGGGGGACAAGACACTGCTCAATGGAGTCGTGGTCCCTGCCGGCGGGACAGCCCAGTCGGACCTGGATGCGGCGCTACAAAACATTTTCAATCATCCCAACGTGGGCCCGTTCATCTGCAAGCAGCTCATTCAACATCTGGTGACCAGCAACCCAAGCCCGGCGTACGTCGGACGCGTGGTGGCGGTCTTTAATGACAACGGCAGTGGCGTGCGTGGCGATCTGAAGGCTGTGATAAGCGCCATCCTGTTGGATTCGGAAGCCCGGCGCGGGGACGATCCAACCCAGGCCCAGCCTAATGATGGTCATCTGAAAGAGCCGGTTCTGCTGATGACCAACTTGCTGCGCAGCATGAACACCACGACGAATGGCGACGGATTTTCAGACTACGCCGCCGACATGTTTCAGGAACCTCTGAATCCGCCGACCGTTTTCAACTTCTATCCGCCGGACTATGTGGTCCCGGACACCAACTTGCTGGGGCCGGAGTTTCAGATCTTCAACTCCAGTACGACCATTACCCGGGCCAATTTTGTAAACGATGCGGTATACGGAAGGATCGGGCAAAGCATGACGACCGATCTGACGCCGTATCTTGGCGTAGCGTCCAGCCCAGACCAGCTCGTGGACAAACTGGGAAACTTAATGATGCACGGCCAGATGTCGCCCCAAATGCGCAGCACCCTCATCACCGCGATTTCCGGAATCTCCGATAACACGCGGCGGGTAAAGGCCGCACTGTACTTAATTGCAAGCTCGTCCCAATTTCAGGTGGAACACTAATTAAGGGGGCCTATGTCCTGGTCTAGAAGAGAGTTTCTCAAGAGATCATGCTGTACCGCAGCGGCCGGAGTTGCCGCCGCCAGCTTCAGCCGTTTCGGCTTAATCAACGCCATGGCGCAAACCGCACAGGACTACAAAGCCCTGGTGTGCATCTTCATGTTTGGCGGGAACGATGGCAACAATCTGGTGGTGCCTCTAAGTAGCGCGGACTACTCGAACTATCTCCAGACCCGTTCCGTGCTGGCCCTACCCCAAGGCAGCCTTTTGCCCGTGACCCCTCCCAGTGTGGGATCTCCGTTTGGGTTCCATGGCCACATGGCGGAAGTCCAGGGGCTGTTCGCCGCCGGGCAGGCCGCCGTGCTGGCGAACGTCGGTACGTTGGTCAAGCCGACCACTCGCGCGGACCTCAAGAACAGGCTGGCAGTCCTCCCCGAAAACCTTTACTCCCACTCCGATCAGCAGACGCAGATGCAGACGGCTGCGTTTACCGGCGGATCACAGACCGGCTGGGCCGGAAGGACCGCAGACAAGATTCAAGCGATCTACGGAGGCAGTTTTCCCATCACCATCTCCCTCGCAGGAACCAACATCTTCTGCCAAGGACTGGTGGCCCGGGCGATTCAATCAACCGGCAACCCGACGCGTTTGTTGAAAGGCTTCGACGGCTCGAGCGAATCTGACGCGCGCCTGACCGCATTTCAGAACCTGCTCACCTTTGACACCGGGCTGTCCCTGATCCAATCCGCCAGCACCACCACCCAGAATGCACTGCGCGACGCGCAGACCCTGGCAGACGCAATTGCCGCGGCGGCGCCTTTGACCACAGTCTTTCCCAAGACCGGCTTGGGCGGACAGTTGAAGCAAGTGGCCCAGATTATTTCGGTGCGCGCAGCCCTCGGGATCCAGCGCCAGATCTTCTTTGTTTCGATTGGCGGATTTGACACTCACAGCGCCCAGCTTCCCATTCAGGACCAGTTGTATACCGAGATGAGCCCAGCCATGGCCGCTTTCTACCAGGCCACGTTGGAGATGGGCATCGCTCCCACCGTCACCAGCTTTACCCTCTCCGATTTTGGCAGGACACTGAAACCTGACAGCAACTCCGGCAGCGATCACGCCAGGGGCAGCCACCCACTGATTGTGGGTGGGGCCGGCAAAGGCGGTCCGGTTCGAAAGGTGGGTGCAAGCCAGTACCGGGCTGAACG
>CAZETZ010000104.1:0-11341 GCA_964514735.1 uncultured Acidobacteriaceae bacterium
ATTTGCATGTCGACACTCTATTCGAGTGTCACTAATCATTCTGAACGAGAACAGACTAAGGGTGGGTTGGGTGTCTCAGTTTGTTTAGGAGTTCGGAGAAAAGCAAAAGCGGAAACCACAGAGAACACAGAGTTGCACAGAGGGGAATTCACGGAGGAAACCGACCCAGACCTCCGTGGATTTGCTCTGTGGAACTCTGTGTCCTCTGTGGTTCCAGCTTTTGGTCCTTCCCGAGATCGCTCAACTTTAACCAGAGAAAAACCAAACTGAGACACTAAGGGTGGGTTATTTGTGTTTAAGTGAAGCCAAATGAGGAAGATGCGCCGAGCCGGAACTAAGCTCCCTTAAAAGCGGCGGCGGCGGCGGATCCAGGCCGCGCCCAGCGCTCCCCCGGCCGTGGAAAATATGAGAAACATCAGGAACAGGAAAACCAGACCGATGATCAGAAAAACCATCAGGCCCTCGGGAGTTTTTAGGTATTCGGCGGCTTTTAGCGTCTGGGGATCGGTGCTTCGCGATGCGGACTGATTTAACGCCTCCAGCAGAGTAGCTCGCAACCGTTCGGTGCCTGAGAGCAGGGTCGCCACTGCCGCAAAGACGATAAGAATTCCAAACCCGATTATTCCGCTCAATACGCCCAGCCTGGCCCCGATTCCCGGTGTGAGAGGGGAAGCCGGCGCCCGATGATAGTAAAAGAGAGCGGTAAGCGCGCCACCGGCGAACATTGCCGGGCCGAAAGCTCCCAACGGGAAAAGCATGAGTGCGGCCGCGATGATTCCGCCGAGCACAATCGCAGGCAGCCCATGGGACCAATCAATTCCTTGCGGTCTGTTGGGCAAGGAGGAGAACAAGGAAGGAAGATGGACAGCGTCCTGCGTCGCGCTTACAGCCTCGGGCGCCATCTGTGGAACCGGGGCCTCAGGGAGTACGACCCGGATCTGCGGAGCACGGCACTCCGGGCAGAAAACCTTGCCTTGAGAAACCGGGGCGTGGCATCGGTAGCAGGTTGCTTCCACTTCCATCAAAGTACCGCAGGCAGGGTGGTGAGGCAAGGAACCAGGCGGAAAGTTGGCAAGTTTTGATCAGCCTCCCTTTGTCATTCCGACCAGTCGCGCGGCGACGAGGAGGAATCTGCTTGCGCGGACACCGCCGCGGCGCTGTCGCGCTACAGCTAGATCGTATCTTTCCCGTGGGTTTGTACTCGCACAAGCGCAAACGTGCATCCCCGGTTGTCCTTGGGTTGGACAGCGACGATATGCTGGTTTTGTCTGGTTCCTACCTTGAGTTCCACCGTTGAGCCGCCGCTGTCCTCACAGGCAAGAACTTCGGAATCAGAATCACGTTTATCTTTAATCTCAAAATGTTCACCGTGCTTGTGAACATGGCATTCCAGAACACTCCCATATTTTTTCAGTTGCGCCTGATAGAACGAAACCAGCTTTTCCGGCGGGTCCTCGGACTCGTATTCGACGGCCACAACTTTGAGTCCGTAATCGCCAAACGAGAGGTTCACGTTGGCGCTTTTCTGGTCGCCGTCCTCATCTTTTTGCTTGATACGCGCTCCTGGATAGACGGGCAATCCCGTATCGCGGGCATCTCCCTCATTGTCTACTTTGATATTCCCGATGGGCGTGCGAATGTCTACTTTTTTCTCCGCGCCTTCTTTGTCCTTCTGCACGCTGACGCTGCAAGCGGGCAGAAGCAGCAGCGCGACAACGAAGATCGAACCGATTTTCGCGCTAGGGTATGGCTGCGGCGTTCGCATGGATACCTCCTGGAGCAACGATGGATGGCCGGTCGATTCCCGCCCCACGCGCGGCGATACCAGGGACTGTGACCGGAAGATGTCCTTGGATGGAAATTTCCCCAAATAACGCTTTAACTACCGCGACTTCCGAAACGGAAGTGTTGGAAAAAGAGCAGATGTAATTTTCAATTGCCGGGAAGTCCGCGGCCAGGTACGGATTTCCCATGGCGAGGACCATTGTTTTCGCGCTGGCACGGGTCAATATTTGCTGCAATAGTGCGCCGTTGGCGTCGCTGAGGGAAACCGTGTTTTGCAGAACGCCATTGACCGTGTTGGCGCGTCCGGCGGTCGGGACCACGTAGGCAGCCGCAATCACCGTGTCCGCTCCATCCACGGCTGTGAGCACGTCGTTGGACATGGCTGCCGCGAGTCTTGGGTCCAGATAAAACACATGCGCGTCAGGGACCCGGGCCTTGATCTGGCGCTCCAGCGCGCGCCCGGTTTCGGTGCGCACATCATCGGCCAGCACTACCACCACCAGGTGATTGCGCACTTCCTCTACCCGTGTATACGGAAGCGCGGATGGAACAGTTCCCGCTCGTTCCCGTTTGAGGGGCAACAGTTTGCCATTGTCACGGACCAGGGTGATGGCAGCTTCGGCCACTTTCTGCCCTGTGGCAAGGTTCTCCGGGTTTCCAACTACTGTGCTGAGCTGGCCCAGATCGACCAGGCGGGCCCGATCAAGCCCTACAGATGCCTTTGCTTTCAGTATCTTGAGTACGGAAGCGTCAATTTGGTGGATGGAGATCTCTCCGCCATTCACTGCTCTTAACATGGCCTGGTAGGAAGCGTCGAGATTGGCAGGGAGGATCAGCAGGTCATTGCCGGCTTTGAAAGCATCGACTGCGGCGCGTCCGATGTCGGCTGCGTAAAGGCGCGTGAGTGCGCCCATGTCCAGCGCATCGGTCACGACCAGTCCCTTGAACCCGAGCTGCTGCTTCAGCAAGTTGGTGACAATGGCTGGAGAGGTCGTGGCAACCCGATTGGGATCGGGCTCCAGCGCTGGAATGCTGACGTGGGCCACCATCACCGAATCGGCGCCGGCTTCAATCGCTTTCTTGAATGGCGGCAGTTCCACAGACTGAAGGCGGGCCAGGTCGCCGGTTACCTGGGCCACGCCTAAGTGCGAGTCCGTAGCGGTGTCGCCGTGCCCCGGGAAGTGTTTAATGGTTGTCAACATGCCGCCGGCATGGGCGCCGCGAATGTAAGCATTCACCAGATCGCTGACGGCTTGTGGATCTTCTCCAAACGAGCGCGTGTTGATGATGGGGTTCGCCGGGTTGGAGTTCACGTCGGCATCGGGGAAAAAATTCCAATGCACGCCGATGGCCCGGGCCTCTTGGGCGGTAATGCGGCCGTAGGTCTCAGCCAGATCGGTTTTCCCCGCGGCGCCGAATGCCATGGCATGGGGGAATTCAGTTGCGCCGTACAAGCGCATGGAAAGTCCCCGCTCGAAGTCGGCGGCGATGAGCAGGGGAAGCCGGGAATCCTGTTGCAGGCGATTCAGCAACGCCGCCGCTTCGTAGGGCTGATTGCGGTAGAGAAAAGGCGGCTCGTAGCGGACCGTCAACGCCAGCGACCCGATGTGATATTTGGCGATGGTGTCGCGGAGCTGAATATAGTCGGGGTCCGCGATGTTGAGGAACTGTGCCCGCGCCCAAATCATGAATAACTGGCCGATCTTCTCCTCCAGCGTCATGTTGTGCAGCGTTTTCTCCGCCCATTTTTCGCCATTGCGGTCGAGATAGATGGGACCGGCGTGCTGGAACTTGTCCTTGGCGAATGCGGCGCTCAGCAGGGACCACAGGGCGAGGAAAATCGAGGCTCGGCGGAGCATGTGCACGAAGATAGCACGGAGTTCTCGCGAAGTCAGAGCGGAGGGCCTGTGTGCCCGGCAAAGCGCCTAACGGCGGCTACTTCTCCATCTCCGCGGACCAGTTCAGAATGACCGACAAAGGCGCTGCGTTCGGTGACTCAACCTTCGTGTTGACCAGAAATCTCTGCCCGTCCCCGGTCTTCCAGGTATCCCATGACCAGAAAGCTGGCGCCGTCCTGCGAACCAACATCGTACAGATGGCAGATATGGGGATGATTCAGACTGGAAATGGTGCGCGCTTCGCGCTCAAACCGCTGTTTCGCTTCGGGATTGTCCGACAGCTGCGCGGGCAGAATCTTAATGGCTACTTTGCGGTCCAGGCGGGTGTCGCAAGCGCAATATACCTCACCCATGCCGCCAGCGGCCCAGCGGCGATTGAATCGCATAAGGCCCAAGCATCTTTCCGGAAGCCAGTGCCATCGATGGAAGTCCATTATAGCCTCATTCTGCTTGGGGAACTGGGTTTCCATCCGCGATTCGCGGTCCACTTTTGCTGCTGGCCATGGCAGTCACAAGGCTGACGGCGGCGCCCTGAATCTTCAACTCGTCCCCAAAGCCCTCCAGCCAGGTCACGTCCGGCTCGCGCCGGAACCAGGTCATCTGGCGTTTGGCATAATTGCGATGGGCCTGCTGCGTGGCTTGGATGGCGGCATCGCGGTCCATCTCTCCGCCCAGCAACTGCACTGCTTGCTTATATCCAAGCGCGTTCAAGGGGAGGGCCGCAGCGCCATATTTGCCCAGCAAGGTTTGGGTTTCCTGCACCAGGCCCATGTCGAACATGTGGAGAGCACGAAGGTTCAAGCGCTCATAGAGGGCGCTGCGCTTGGGATTCAATCCGATGCGAAGAATGTGAAAGCCTTTCAGCGGCTCACTTCCCTGCTTCCACATTTCCGTCATTTTTCCGCGTGTGGCTAAGCAGACTTCAATGGCACGAATGAGTTTGGCCCCGTCATTGGCGTGGATATTCTCCGCGGCGCCCGCATCCAGCCGGCGAAGCATTGCGTGCAGGTGCTGTGAACCCCGCTGCTGTATTCGCTGGCGAAGGCGATCGCGTAATCCCTCCACGCGTTGCGGCCCGGAGAACAATCCGTCCAGCAACGCGCGGAGATAAAGACCAGTGCCTCCGACTACGATGGGGAGCTTCGCGCGCGCTTTGATTTCCGCCAGTGTTTCCCGGGCACGACGCGCGTACTCGCCGGCAGTCATGTAGTCAGTGGGTTCGACAAAATCGAAAAGGTGGTGCGGGACAAGCTTCTGCTCCGCAACGCTCGGTTTGGCTGTACCGATTTCAAATTCGCGGACCATCGCCACCGAGTCGCAGTTTACGATTTCGCCCGCAAAGCGTTGAGCGAGGGCCAGAGACAAGGCGGTCTTGCCGCTCCCGGTAGGACCAAGCACTACGACCAGCAGCGGTTCCAGCGGCACCTTATCGTAGACTCCAGGGAATGTGTCGCCAGTAGCGGACCACGGCAAGAATCAAAACCAGGGCGGCAATGATCAGCAAGCCCACGGCCTCCGTTGCGTAGGCATTGGGATGGTGGCGGTCCGGTCGTTGCTTGTGGGTGGCCACGGCATTATTGTAGCGCTCCGAATGCTAAACTACGCGGCATTAAGCTATGTCGTTGCCGCCTACCAGCCGTGCCGGCCAGATGGTTCGATTCGGAGTTTTTGAGGCGGACCTGACCGCCGGAGAACTACGCAAGAACGGGCTCAAAATCCGCCTTCAGGAACAGCCCTTTCAAATCCTGGCGTTCCTGTTGGGACATCCCGGCCAACTTGTGACCCGGCAGGACCTGCGCGACAAGCTCTGGTCGAACGACACCTTTGTTGATTTCGACCACAGCCTGAATACCGCGATCAATAAGCTGCGCGAGGCGTTGGGAGATTCGGCTTCCAGCCCGCGATTTGTGGAGACGGTAGCCCGGCGTGGGTATCGTTTCCTCGTTCCCGTGGAGCGGGTGCAACCCAGCGCGGAAGTTCAGCCCGCTTTCAGCGCCGCCCCCGATGACGCGGTTGCGCTCCATCCAGAGCTAGAGGTCCCGCTTCCACATCGTGCCCTGACTCGTGGACTGTTTGTGCTGATCCAGATCATGTATCTCACCTTCTATCTAGCGGCGCTGTTCCACTGGTCACAGATTGACCGCATCACCGACGCCTTCCTTCCCGGCTGGGAGTCGTTCACGGTCGTGGCCTTGGTACTGGTGACCGCAGGAGTTGGCATCCCCCTGCGCTGCTACCTGATTTCCGCGGCTAGTTTTGACTACAGGCGGTTAGGGGAGAAGTTCCGGCAGTTGTTCCTGGGCATTCTTGTGCTGGACCTGCTTTGGGCAGCGGCGCCTCTGTTGATGACTCATAAGATTGGCTTTGGAGCAGCCTTTGCCGCAACCGCCGCCCTGCTGTACGTGCCTTTTGCCGAGAGGACCCTGCTGCGCCTGGCCTATCCTGCAATCGCTGCTCAGTCTAAATCGGAACCGTCCGGGTTGTAATAGAAGTTAAAGCGCAGCAATAGGTAGTCACCGCGAAAGTCGGCCGGCAAGGTTGGAAAGGGGGCGGAGTTGGTGATTCCACCCCACGCGGCGCGATCGAGCGATACGTCGCCGGATGGTCCGGAAAGCGTCATGCCCTGTACCGTGCCATTTTTCATGATGGCGAACTCAATCGAGACTTTCCCCTTCTTCATCAGAGGAGGCCTCGCGGATTCCGGGATCAGCGTATACCAGTTCACCTTGACATCGTGCAAGACCCGCTGAAGGTAGGGACCGAAGTCCACTCCCATGGTGTCGCTGAGCACATCGAGATTGCCCAGCGCTTTGGCGGCTTGGCGGCCACGGCCTAAACCGTAGTCGCCGCCGTCGCCTCCAACGTATGGGCCCCGCGCAATGGCGGCCCGGGCAGCCTGCTCGATCGCGCTTCCCGCCGACATACTCCCGGCACCGAAGCTGGGCTTGGGCGGAGTGGCTTGCTGCGGCGTACGCAAGGCAGCATTCTGATTGTCGTCCGGCTGCGGCTGTGTCTGCGCCTGCTGCGGCGGGGCCTGGGGTTGGGCTTCGGCTTGTGGTTGCTGCGGTTGCCCCGCCGGTGGTGTATTCAGGCCGGGCGCGCCGGGCCGCGCGCTGTCCAGGATCTTGTGCAGTTCGTCGCGGTCAAGTTGCGGTGTCCGCGATGTGGCCATGCGGTCCTTGTCCGAAATGATGTTGGTGTTCGGTTTCTTGGGGACCTTCTGGCTGTCCGGCGGTTGCTCCAGGTAGGTCAGTTCCCTTTGGTTGTCGCGGGGCAGGGCAATCACGACTCTACTCTGGGGAAAATACTTTGCAAATTTAGGCGAGTTGACCACCAGAATGATCAGGACCAAATGGGTGACGACCGAGATCCAAAACGCTTCCCGCTTGCGGGAACGGGAGAGGTCATCCTGGAGCTGTAGCAACAGCTCCGGGACGTTATGCATTTCACGATACACGCTCTCCCAGCGCGCCGCGTCGTAGAGATCGGTACCTGCGATCTGGGGCGGCGCGGGCGGCAGCGGCCGTTTCGGCGGGATTTCAGTGGCTGGCATGAGACGCGTCGGCTAACAGGTTAGACACAAGCCTATTCGCTTTAGTTGCTGGCGGGGACATTGTTTCCGGGCGCCATTTCCCCCAGCTTTACCCGTCGGCACTTTCAACTCTGACTTTATTTTCGCATTTTCCACAGAATTGGGGAAAACACTACTGCGTGCAAGCACTTACGAATGTACCCCGCCGGTCAAGGAAAGGCTATCGCGGAATGCGGAGCATCACTGTCAAGAAGTGTAAAAGACTGCGATTGTTTCGGGCTTTGTTCACCACTTCAGCGGTATAAGCTTGCCGGCTCAGCGCGCCGTCAGTTGCCGCAGTCCAGCCTTTTTGCCGTGCTCGTTGATAGCGCTTGTGATGTCGAGCGCCAGGGCCAAGGCACGCCTCCCCTCTTGGAGAGGAAGCTCGGGTCTTGTGCGCGTGCGGACTGCATGCAGGAATGATTTGAGTTCCGCATGCAGAGGTTCTTCGGCGGCGACTTGCGGCTTGATCATCCCGATCTGCGGGTTGGCCGAAGGTGTCCCAGTAACTTGGCCATCCTCGGCTACCGAAAAAATCACAACATCCTGGCGTCCATAATCGATTGAAACATACTGTCTGGGCTGGAAAAACCGGAGCTTGCGCACGCGCTCAGTGGAAACCCGGCTGGCGGTGAAATTCGCCACGCAACCCGATTCAAATTCCATCCGCACGTTGGCGATATCTACTTTGCCGGAAAGGATGGGAAGGCCGACAGCGCGGATTTCCTTGACCGGGGAGTTCACGAACGAAAGCACAACATCCAGGTCGTGGATCATCAGGTCCAGCACCACGTCCACATCCAGCGACCGCGGAGTGAACACGCTCAGGCGGTGGACTTCAAAAAACATTGGCCGAGTGATATGGGAAACAGTTGCCCGCACCGCCGGATTGAATCGCTCCAGGTGCCCGGCCTGGACGATGCGATGAAGTTTGCCGGCAAGTTCCGCCAGATCGTCGGCTTCAGCCAGCGAAGCCGTGACCGGTTTTTCAATCAGCACATCCACCCCGGATTCCATCAGGCTGCGCGCGACCGCGGCATGGTGGACCGTGGGGACCGCGACCGATGCCGCTTGCACCTCGCTGTGAGTGGTGATGAGCTGGTCGATCGAGCCGAAACTCCGGCAACCGAATTCACGGGCAATGACGTCCGCGCGTTCGAGATTTTTGTCTACCACACCAACCAGCCGCACCGGTTCGCCTTGCTGGGCGAGCTGGTGATAAACCCGGGCATGGTTTCGCCCGAAAGTCCCAACCCCCACTACGGCTACGTTGATGAAGTTGTCGGTTGTCAGTTCTCGGGTCTCAGTTGGTGGTCGCTGGAAAGAGAGATTTAATCACAAAAGGGCCCTTACAGCACAGGCATAGAACTAAGCCTGTGCCTTTTTCAACAACGCGATTTGCCCAGCGTGATAAAGCTCATGCTGCACGATCCCGCTGAACAGATAATAAAAATCGTAATGGTCTCCGCTCTTGCCGGGAACTTGATCGTGCAGGCTGGAATCGGGACACGCAGCAACGGTCTCCACGAGTTTCTGGTGAGTGCTTTTGAGATGTTCCACCGCTTTTTTCCACGCGCCTTCGCTGGTGTCTTTGACGGGAGGAAAATTTTGCTCGTCAGTGGGCATGAGGGCTTTGCCGCCAGCCCGCTGAATGGTGACATCATCCCAGATTGCGATATGCAGGACCAACTCCCAGATAGAATGCGCGCCCTTCATTGGGCGGGCGGAAGCGGTGGCGGCATCCACGCCTGCCAGAATTTCCAGAACTGAATCACCATGCCAGGCTTCTCCATCAAAAGCGCGGCGGATTTGGTCGGCAAGAAGAGCAGTTTGCGATTTTTGGGATTTTTTCATATTTCACCAGAAGTTAATCTGCCGCAATGCTGATGCCGGCGTTGTTTGCGGCAACGATGATTGCGTCTCCATCAAGCAGCAGACACTTGCCTGCATCCAAGGCCAGGCAGGTAGCGCCGGCCTCGCGCATCGTTTCAATTGTTTTTAGGCCGATCACCGGCACGTCGAAGCGCATGTCCTGATTCGGCTTGGCAATTTTGACGACCGTGAGCGCACGACTTAGGGTGGAGTCGTTTGGTCCGAGCGAAGCCATGATTTGTCCCGCACGCTCGATAGTGGCGTCGGTGCCTTCCATCGCTTCGACCGCGACTGCGGCAGATTCGGCCACAACTACGGTCTGACCGATGTCGTATTGAGCTAGTTGCCGTGCCACAGCGCGGCCGTACTCGATGTTTTTCTTTTCTATTTCGGATGGCGCCCTTGACGTCAGGACTCCGGCCTTCGCCAGCAATGGTTCCAGAAGGCTGGTGGAATTCTCGAGAATTATGCCTTCATCAGCTAAAACTTTGGCGACCGCCCCAAGAAGCGAGTCCGTGTTGCGGGTGCCGAGCGAAAGCAGTAATTTGGCCAGTTTCCAATCTGGGCGGATGCTGGAAAAAATCTGCTTATGCTTGACTTGCCCAGCCATGATGGCGCGGGTCACGCCTTCGCGCTGGAAAGTTTCGATAAGCTTGGAAAGTTCTCCCAATGACAACCAATGGACCGACGCCGCCCCGCGCGACTCGATCTCAGGAGATGCTTCTTCTTTAATCGCGGCAACCACAACTTCGTAGCCTTGGGCGCGGGCAGCGTCCAGCACCAGGAACGGGAACTGGCCATTGCCTGCGATGAGGCCGAGTTTGTCCGGAGAAGACATTGACGCCGTGGCTAGATATGCAAGCAGTCCGCGAGTTCCTTCCTTATCAAGTACCCTGCCAAGAAGGAAACTAACACAAACCATGCGGTCAAACTGACTGCGATGAGAAGAAGTAGGCCCTCCATTTTCGGTACGGCGAGCCCCGCCGGAGCACTGCTCAAGACCCAGAACATGACCCATACGAGGGTTCTGGACCTGTTGATTTGAACTGTAATCTCGGTAGTACCAGTCTTGTCCAACTGGGATCGCACATTGACTCCACTTACAAACGTAAAGGGATTCAGACCCACCCAATTTCTATCGCTATAAAGGGTCGCTGGAAACCGAACACTGCGATCGGCGTCCGTATCGATGAGATGCAGAGACCTTCTATTTTGTACTGCACACCCGCTTTCGTAAGAAGATCAGCGATTCGCGTGATCGTCAACTCTGGGGAGAGCGGGGAGGTAAGGATGTAGGTCCGGTTCTTCATCAATTCTGCGCAGGCATGAGCACCTCGGTTTGGGAAAGGCTAACAGAGGAATGGGGTTCAAGCACCCTCGCTCCGATCTACTGTTGCTTTAGGCGATTTCACTCCCCGCCCTCGCTCCGAGGCCCCAAAACTGGACGGGGCTACCCGTCCTGCCACACCCACCTCTCCCAAGTCAGAGAGATACCAACTCTTCGATTCGGATTTTTCCAACACGCCCAATCGAAAAGGGGGGCGCTCAATGCAGTTCGCTGTAAAATAATCGCGCCAAAGGAACGGACAACTGATGAGCCAATACCAAGTCTTCGGGCCTTTCGAGCTCTGCAAGAGCGGCCACCTTGTGGATAGGTTAAGCTGTGGAGAATTTTGGGACACTGTTGAACAACGCAAGACGGGATTGTCAAAGGCTGTCGGCTGTTACATCTTCGGGATCAGGGCGGCCAAGGGAGCGAAGCCTTGGTACGTCGGAAAGACTGAAAAGCACAGTTTTAAGGGTGAATGCTGGACACACCATAAACTGAATCTTTACAACGAGGCCCTGAAAAACCGCAAGAAGGGAACAGCAGTCCTTTATCTCGTCGCAAAGCGGACCAAGCGTGGCAGATGGGCAAAGCCCCGGAAGAATGGAATGGGCGACGTTCGCGCACTGGAAAATTTATTGATAGGCACTTGCCTATTGAGGAATAGAAAACTGCTAAATATCAAACAGACCAAACACCTACGCGCTCTTAAGGTTCCGGGGTTCATGAACGAGCAACCAGGAGCACGATCAAACGCTGCAACGCAACTTGCTACCCTTCTGGCACGTAGGTGGGGAAAGAGAGTAGTGGTGTAAAAGTGGCATATCGCTTCCTCAATATCGCCGTCATGATCTCTGCCATACTGCTGCAATGTCCGAACCTTTCGGG
>CAZETZ010000105.1:0-11318 GCA_964514735.1 uncultured Acidobacteriaceae bacterium
CCTGTTTGCGTTGGCTTATCATTCCGTTAACGTCGCCATAAACCCAGGTGTTCATATCGGTAAACATTGTGTTTTGCCCATTTCGCCGGTCATATTGCCGGACTACGGCAGCTGCGTAAATTGCATCGCCTGAACTGATGTGTTTCATGCACATCAGGCCAGTGATGACTACGCGGTATTTTGCAGAGGTGGGAGCGGGCGGAGTAGATGAGCTAATGTTCTTTGTGAGAACAGGGGGGGGTAAGTTCACGCCCGTAAGTGACGGTGTATTCGTCACCGTGAAAACATTCTTGAGCGTCACGGTTTCGGTGCCGCTGGAGATTGGCGTAGTCACAGTGATGTCGTAGCTTCCAATTGCCGCAGCAGGATTCATCGTTACCGGTACGCTGAGACTGGTTCCTGACGGTGCCTGTACTTGCCCCGCCTGCAATGCCGGGGGTGAAGTTTTTCCTGCCGACAGGCTCTGGAGTGCAGCGTTGGCAGGCACCGATATCGAGTTCCCCTGCGGTTGGGTTGCCGAGCGGGCAAAGCTTACCTTGGTCGATCCAGTTGCGAAATGCGTCAATTGGCCGGTCAACGTCACAGTCACGTTCGATTGACCATTGTTCGTGGTTGGAGACACACCAGTAAGCATCGCCATGGAAGTTATCGTATGGTTCGGTGTCCCAACCTGCAGTCCGGAGTTGGATCCGGTGCCGCTGGAACTTGAGCTGGTGGAACCACCGGAAGAATTGTTTAGGCCGAATGTAGCGGAAACCGTCGTCGTTGCTGTAATGGTAAAGCTGCACGGGTTGGTAGAACCGCATCCGCCGCCGCTGAAGCTGGTGAAGGTAGATCCGCTGTTGGGCGCGGCAATCACCATCACGCTTGTTCCGGGACTGTATTGCATGCAGTTCGTGCCACAGGAAGAACCGGCTGGCGTCATCACTACATTGCCACTCCCGCTCCCGCTGCTCGCTGTCGTGAGATTTACCGTACTCGGCGCAGCAGAACCAAGGTGAAATATGCCTGTGATCGTTATAGGAGTGGTGATTGTCAGACTACATGGGTTGGTTGTCCCGCATCCTGAGGCTCCATTGAAGGCCATGAACTTGGACCCGTTGTTGGGGCTAACTATCAATGTGAGGGTTGTCCCCGTGGGATATTTCTTGCAATTGGCACCACAGGAGGGGCCAGTGGGCGCTACCGTGACCTGACAGCTCCCGTCTCCGATATAAGAGATCGTAAGATTTACAAGCGGAGGAGCAGAGTTAGCACCCGGCGTTACAGTGAAGCCTTGACCCGCTGTGACTAATTCCCCAGCCGTGTTGAGCGACACATCGTGCGGCCCAGTGGGCGCCGAAGAATCAATGCTAAGCACCGCAGTCGCGCTCGTCGGTGAATTTACCGTCAGGTTTGCGGTAATTCCCGGCCCAAAATCTGCCGTGGTCACGCCTTGAACAAAGTAGGCGCGCTGAGCAGCCTGGCCGGAGAGTTGTACCACGAGGTTTTGCGCCCCTTGTGCACCGGTGTTCTGGCTCAACGATAGATCAGCTTGCAGCTGACGCGCATTGCACGGAGCATTCACTGTAAAACTGGTGGTCAACACCTCGCTGCCCGTGGTTATAGTCACGATGTGGGCACCCGCGGTAGCGACCGAATGGACGTACTCATGCGCATAGAAGCTTGTAGGACTTCCGACACCCAAACTTATTTGCTGAAACCCCGGTCCAAAATCCGCGCTTGTCGCTCCCTGTGCGAAGTGCGTGTTTTGTCCGGTGACCTGAAAAGACGTAATCTGGCCGCATGTCGCCTGGTTCGGACTGATAGATGAGATAGTCGGTGTGGTTACAGTTATTGGTGGATTTGAACCGGAGCCCGATTGGGTTTGGCCTCCTCCGGTTGGAGTCGAACCCACGGGCGGGTTCGACTGGCTCTGTGTGCTTCCGGCGTGACCAGCGCCGGTGCATCCATCGGAGGCGGCTTTTTGCATGTCGTGCTGTTCTTGCGCGCTGAGACTTGCGAGTGTCTTTTGTTCCTGCTGCGTGAGCGAAGCGATCTGCGCCTGGTCCGTCGTCCCTTGAATTAAGGTGTCATAGCTCGATTTGATATTTGCCTTCATTGACTCGAACGATTGCTGGACTGCGGCGGGCGAATCGCAGTTTGGATTACTGGCCGGCGAAGTAGGGGCTCCGGTCTGAGAGCTCTGCTGGTTTGAGTTTTGTGGCGCGCCTCCCATGCCGTTCGGATTGTTGTTCTGCATTCCGGAATTTCCATTAGGATCCTGCTGATTTTGGCTCTGTGAGCCGTTACCCATCGGGCTCTGGTTTTGTGCGGCGCCTCCCTTGGTCAACCTCCACTGACAGGTTGCCTGCGGGGCAACGCTTCCATAGCGATGTATCAACTCTGCCGAAACCCCCTCGGTACGAATCGAGGCTGAACCTGCAACCGGGTCATCGGTAGGGGATGCTTCAATCGTAGGGAACGCCCACTCCGGCAGTGCGCGATTAAAGGAAACCGGTTGCCCCTGCGGGACCCCATTCACAAAGACTTGTCTCCGGCCGATGATCGCGTCAGGCGCACTTATCAGGTTCGTCCACTGTTTGATCATGAGGCGCTGGTCGGAAGCCCGAACCGTGATCACCAATTTGACGGTTGGCGGCTGTCCGCCTGATGCCGGCACGTTAGCCGTCCACTGAATACTTGTGGTCTGCGTGCCTTGCGGCCTGAGCAACTGCCCCTGCGTCTGCGCTGTCCAGGTTGCGGTATAGATCGGCAGCGACATGGAGGGATCGGGCGGTGCGCCGGTCAGCGTCCAAGTCTGGATTTCCTGCCGCTGATAGACACCTTGCTCTTGATCATTCAGCTGGCAGGTAATGGCGCCGGACCAGTTGGGCGCGGACTGGGCGAAAGCAGGCAAGGTTGGCAAGAATAAGAAGAGGCCTAAAAATTCGGTCAAAGCGAGGACAAAGATTGGTTTCTTTAGCATTGATAGTGTCATATGGAATCGATCACTGTTTCATTCGGTTTCGTACAAACACCGCGGGTGCACTCATCCGCGAATATTGCTGGCCCATTGCCGCCAACCCGCGCGCTCCGTTTGGACGGGTACAAGTTGCCACGTCCAATAGCAGTCAACGTTGTGGGATATTCCAGATGAGCATTCACAGAAAAGACATGCCATCATTTTTTGGTCACTTGAGTTAAAACCGAATTCGCCGCCTGCTGAATCAACGGCGTCAGAACATCTTCGCCATCGTTTTTGGCCTTGCCTTTCAGCGAATTCGCCAGCACAGCCTTGTCCTGCCCCGTTGGAAAAAGCTGATACTCCACGGTCACGTCGTCCCTCGATTTGATTTGCCCATTCAATCCCGAAAGCTGGCTCATGGCGGCCTGCTGCGCGGCCTGCGTCGCCATCTGCGTTGCAGCCTGGGTCGCCATGGTGGCGGCTTGTGTCGCCGCGATCGCTCCCGCAGTATGAGCCATCATGCCGATCGGAGTCATGCTCGCCGCCAGGTTTCCCGCTTTCATGAACTTTCCGAAGCCGCCACCGCCGTGCTTGATCGTCACGCCGGACATCAGGATGTAATCGCATTGTTTTTGCTGGGCCTCGGCCTGCACCTGCATGGGCAAACGTGAATCGAGCGCGGCGATTTCGACCGATGGGCCATTCATCAGATAAATGATGGAATTGCGGACGGGAGTGCCGTAGTCGTTCTGCGCGTCGTTGCCCTGGCCCATCTGCGCCTGGGCTGGAGCCACGCCGATACGAATTTTCCCCGGAGCTTTCGGGCCAAGCGCCTGCGGCAGCGCGATGGGAGCGCCGGTCGGACCTCCGCCGCCCTGCATCTGCGTTCCCATGCCGTTCATCATTTTTCCCATACCCATCGGCTGCGCCTGACCCATCATTCCGCCCGGTGACATGCCGGAAGGTCCGAAGTTATTTCCCTGCATCATCTGTTGTGTAGCCTGAGGAGAATAAGCCGCCGCCTGCTGTACCGGTTGCGCCGCCGCGCTCAATTCTGCGGCGGAATTCACCTGCCGGTAGCCTGCCGGCACATCGAATTGATCGGCCGCCAGCGCCTGTTTCGGCATGGCCGTGGTGGCTACATCGATCTTGGTTGTGGAGGAGTCGGCATTATGAAGAGTGATGGTCTCCGACAGCGGATATCCTGGTTTGCCCGCGCCGCTGCGGTGCGAGATCACCCGGTCATTGCATCCCTCAACCTGGCGGACGGGCGGAAGATATTGCTGGCAGCTCGCCTGGTCTTTGGTCACGTCGGCATACCATCCATCGATCTCGTATTTTTGACTCACCTGCGAGCACGAGTTCTGGGACGGTTCCACCGACACAGTGGTCTTCAAGTGCCGCGCGGCGAATCCAAGCAAGGTTTTGCGCTCGCCCGTGTCTGTGATGGTTATGGTCTGGGTGATGGTGCCGCCATTTTGCGCCGGAGCAGAAGTTCCATTCAGCAGCGCAGCCGCTTTCAAGGCGGCATCGTCTTGCGGCGCATCGGTCACCAGGTAGGCCTGGTTCTGCTCATTGATCGTCAGCGTGCGCTTGCTATCGCACTGCCGCAGCGTGATGGTATTACCGGTTGGCGAATTGGTAACGCTGCGCTCCCGGGCCCCTTTCACCCACACTTCGAAGCTGGACACCGGGGTCCCCCCCACCGAGATTGTTTTTTTAAAGTGCAGGTCGTCGGCCTGAAGAAATAGGGAGCTAGCCAAAAACAGGAACAGGGAAAACCACGGACGCAGGGGCAGCGCTGGCATAGTAACTCCTTCAAATTTCGCGATTTGGGGTGGCGAAGCGTTATTGACGCCCGGAGAAATTGGGCGCCCGGAGGTTAAGCTTCGTCCCGGTTAAGCTGCTCCTGTTTCCAGATTTAGTCAATCCATGCGGGCTGAGATTCAGATGAGATTTTTATGAGATGTCCTAACTCACTAGTAACTAAAGACTTGTGGGTTTCTTAGGTATAATGCCCGCACTTGTTCGCGAGCCGTATTTTCGGGGGACTTGAGGGTGGGAACTCAATCAGTTTCGCCAGCGCTGGCCCGATTCGGTGACTTCGAATTAGATCTGGGCACAGGTGAGTTGCGCCGCAACGGAATCCTGGTGAAACTACCTGCGCAGCCTTCGAAAGTTCTGGTGTTTCTTGTGAATCGCGCGGGACGCGTGGTCATGCGTCATGAATTAGCTGAGCAGGTCTGGGGTCCAGACACCTTTGTAGACTTTGAGCAAGGGCTGAACTTCGCCATCCGGCAGATTCGTAGCGCGCTGGAAGATCACGCCGAGCATCCTCGTTATCTGGAAACTCTTCCGAAACGGGGCTATCGTTTCATCGCTTCGGTAAGTGGCGCCGCTATCGCTTCTCCAACGAAGGAATCTGCTCCAGCACTCATGGTGGAGAGTCGCGGAAAGAATTCCCGCCATTGGACCCGATGGACTGCGGCTGCCGTGGTGGTCCTCACCGGACTGTTCGTCGGCTGGCGCTATTTGCGGCAAAACCCCCCGGACGAGCGTGCGCATCCCGGCATCCATTCGTTGGCGGTGCTCCCGCTCCACAACCTCTCGAACGACCCGCAACAGGAATATTTCAGCGAAGGCATGACCGAGGAGTTGATTACCGACCTCGCCAAGATCAGCCAACTGAAAGTGATCTCGCATACTTCGGTCCAGCGCTATACCGGAACCACAAAGCCGCTGCCGGAAATTGCCAGGGAGCTGGGGGTCGACGCCGTGGTCGAAGGCAGCGTAATGCGTTCCGGCGATCATGTGCGCATTACCGCGCAGTTGATTGACGCACGCTCCGACCGGCACATCTGGGCGGAAAATTACGAGCGCGATTTCCAAGATGTGCTGGCATTGCAGGATGAAGTAGCCCAGCGCATCGCGAGTGAGATCGGGGTCAGCCTCACGGAAAGCGAACAATTGCGCATGGCGGGAAATTTAAAGGTAGATCCGGCCGCGCACGAGGCCTATCTCAAAGGAAACCTCAATTGGGGCCGGTTGAGCTGCGATGGATTTGAGAACGCAATTAAGTTCTATCAAGAGGCCCTGGAGAAAGACCCGAATTTTGCGCCGGCCTATGTCAACATGGCGGATTCCTATTTCAAACTCGCCGATTGGCGGTGTTCGCCGCAGGACGCATTCGCCAAAGCCGATGCAGCCGCGCAAAAAGCGATCGTGCTCGATCCAAATTCCGCCGAAGCTCATGCCGTGCTCGGCAAGCTGGCCTTTTATCACGAGTGGAATTGGGCCAAGGCCGACGAGGAATTCAGCAAGGCCCTGGCGCTCGACCCAAGCGCAGCCAACATTCATATCGCCTATGGTGTTTATCTGATTTCCGTGGGCAGGCAAGCGCAGGCCCTCGCCATGATGCGCACCGCCCATGAGCTTGATCCCGTTTCCGAGTACAGCAACATGCTGTATGTCTACGTGCTCTATCTGGCCCGGGACTACGATCAGGCCATCATCCAGGCCAAAAAGACCCTCGATCTCTATCCTGACTCAACCAGCACTGCCTACTGGCTTGGCCAATCGTATGAAAAGAAGGGGAGGTTCGACGATGCCATGGCCTCCTACCTGAAAGCTACAGCCGGGCTTCCGGACCAGGCCGCGCTGGTGCGCAGCGCATACAAGAAAGAAGGAGTAAAAGGGTTTTGGCGGGAAAATCTGGAATGGAGGCAAAGAAACGGCTGGCCAGTCGATCCGGTGATAGAAGCGATCGCGTCCGCGCACCTGGGCGATAAGGACAAGACGCTGGAGCGGTTGAATGCCGCTTTTCAGCAACATTGTGACGGTTTACAGTTTCTCAGGGTCGAGCCCGCCTACGATGGGGTCCGCGATGACCCGCGGTTTAAGAAGCTGATGGGCCAGGTCCATCTCTAGAATCTGCGTGCGCCTAGGCCCGATCAGCCAGCCGGTGGACGATCGAGGCAGCTACTTTTTACCGCTGTTTCGAAATTCGAGTGGAACAAATTCCAGATCGCTACTTTCGCTCGCAGCCAGGCGAATTTGAAAATCTAATGTCTCCAGCGGCACCGGGTTCTGATAATCGGTGAGTGAAGTCTTCAGGGCGTCCAGCGGGCTGCTGCCCGAGGTGCGTACCAGGCGATAGATTTTGACCGCAAGCGTTTCCGCGGCCCCTGGTGTCAGTAACAGCGGAACCAGTTTCTCGGCCGGCGCGAAATCGGCGTCGGCCAGGGTCAGCCCGCGCTTGCGGCAAAGCGTGCGAACCAGTTCGAAGCTCTCGCGCGCCGAGGTCGTCGGGAAAAGCGGAATCTTCACGTCCACGCGGCCCGGCCGCTTGAGGTCCACTTCGATCAGGTCGGGACGGCTTGATGCAAGAATCCAAATCAATTTTCCGCGGCTGGTGCTGTTCCCCATTTCTTCCGCGAGCATGGAGTAGATCCGGCCGGAAAGGCCGGAGTCGGAGCCGCCGGAATCTCTACGCCCGATGGCCTGGTCGGCCTCGTCAATGAAGACGTAGCAACGCCCGAGCGCTTGCAGGAGCCGGAAAATGCGTTCCAGGTTTCCCTCGGTGCTGCCGACCCACTTGTCGCGAAAGTTCTTCAGCTTGACCACTGGCACACCCGCTTCTCCGGCCAGGCACTCCACCATAAAAGTCTTACCCGTCCCCACCGGGCCGCACAGCAGGTAGCCTTTGGGCATGGCGGCAAGATCGCTGGCTTTCCAAAGTGCAATGTCCTGCCGCAGCCAGGTTTTCACCTTTTCCTGTCCGTAGACATCGTCGAGGGTCCGCTTGGACTCGACGAATTCGATCAGGCCATTGCAATCGTTCTCGACCAGTTGTTTCTTGAGGTTCACCAGGTCGTCCGGAGACAGGCATTGCCGGGCGTGCTCTCTGGTGCGCAACAGGGTCTCGATTGCCCCAAGGGTCGACCCCGCGAGCTGCTGCGCGATCCGTGGTAATTCGCCCGCGTACTCGCGTAACGCGCAGGGAAAGCCCGGCGCCAGGACTTCGAATGCCTGAGTCAGTTCATCCGGGGAGGGTAGCGCAATTTTAATGCGCGCCGCTCGCGGATTGTTGACGATCAGAGGATGAAGATCGTTCAGGTTCTCGGTGACCAGGAATGTGGCGAGCGAGTGCCCGGAGAGCAGACTATCGCTTGACCAGTCACGCATCAGGCTGGCCAGCGCGTTGAGGTCATAGTCAAAGCCTCCCTGGACCGCGGGGGCGAGAAGGTTGGCGGCCTTGATCACACAACCCACCTGGACTCGCTCGCGATTCAGACGCGCAAGATTGGCGGTATAGCGGAAATAGCGGGTCAGGGTCTCCACCGCCGTCCGGGGGGCCCGCGGCAGGTCTGGGTCTTGCTGGATCTGCGGCCACTTGGAAAATATCTCGCCGCCCTTTTCCACGCGAATGCCATTCCCAATGTCGTAGCTCAGGACTACATCAAAGCGGGGCATCAGGACATTCAAAAGAAAATCCGTGAGCGTCCCCAGGCGCGGCGCGGCCGCGGGAACCAGCAGTTCGTCGTTCACATTTCCGAAAACGATGAACTGGCTGGAGGCATTGCTCTCGTAGAGCTGTATGGCATCGAGCGCCCACTGGGGCAGCCTGGCACGCGAATCGACAGCAGGGACCGCCGGCTCTGGCACTAGGCGGTCTCCTTTTGTGGCTTGGCTTCGCGACGGCCGTAGGTTTGCTCAAGGTCGCTGATGGCAGATTCGTCATCGCCGAAGACAGCACCGCCCAGCAAATCGCTGGCCAGCTCGATATCGGCGGAAATGGTTTGCGGCTTGCCTTCGACCGTCGCATTTTCCAGGATCAAGTCCACCTGATTGTCAATCCGAGTCAGGTCGCTTTCGATCTCTTCCAGCGTCTGTTTCTTGCGCTGCATGATCATCAACCTCTTCTTCAGGATGGCCAACGTCGCGGTCCTGGATTGCCGAAGAGACTCCGTCTCCTCGCCCTTGCGCAGATCGTCCTCCAGTTCGCCGATTTTCTGCGCTAGGGTTTGGGTGGTTTCGCCATTCAGGGGATTGAGCAAATGATGCCGCGCCACCAGCAACTTCAAGTAGACCCACTGGAGGTTTTTCAGCGCTTGCATGTTGCTGTCGAGCACATAGCCCTCGACCTGTTGGCTGCCATAGACGTCCAGCACTCGATTACAGCGGTCGATCAGCGAGGAAAGCCTTTGACGGGCTTGGGTCTCCAGCAAGCCCACCAGCGCCTTGCGCTTCTGCTCCGCGTCCCCCTCTGAGAGTTGCAGACGCTCTGCCTGGACCACTTTCTGGAACCTGGGATTGAAAGCCAGAGAGGGCAGGACCGTCGCTTCAATGGCCAAGCCCAACAGCCAGAACGCCGGCTGGGCAAAACCCAGGATTCCGAAGGCCGCGACACCAAGCACATTGACCGGAATGCGCCCCAGGGAGGGCACATCCACGGTTACGAGGAAGGCGGACTTGAAATAGCGCCACACGCTCGATTATGCCGCGCCGCCGATCAGGCTTTTTCCATTCCGGCCGGGCCCATGGACTTTGCCGCACTTTGCCCAGAAGGCAAATCGCTCACTGCGGTTGCGGGCTCCAGCGCGATCCCTTCTTTCGCCGCAAAATCAGCCAGCGCCTGGTCGGCGAGCGCCTTTTGTTCGGCTTCTTTCACTTGCACTCCGGAAGTGTCCAGCGTGTCACGGGCCACGCGCGCCCGCCCGGCGGCTTTCTGGCGTTCTTCTTCCACCATGGCGTGGAGACGGTCCAGCGTCTCGCCGGAGCTGCCAATGGAAGTAATCATACCGGAGGCCATTTCGGTCAGTTCCGCCAGCGCCCTCTTCATCTTGAGATCATTGAGGCCGGACTTCAGCGCTTCAATCTTGCTGCGCGCGGCCTGAATGGCCACGTCCCGGGCCTTGACCAGGTCTTTGTAGGTTTTCTCCGCCTGCTCCAACTGGGCGCGGTTCTCCTCCAGTTCGCGCTCCACGGTCTGCAAACGCAAGGCGTATTGCGCGGCAGTGTCGCGGTTCCCGGCGCGGAGGTTGGCGGCGGTCTTGGCCCGCAGGTCCCGTTGTTCGTTCTCCAACTGCTTGACCTGGGAGATCAGCCGCTCGCACAGGCCGGCATGCGAGGCCAGTCCGGTGTTGTACTGGCCGATCTGCTTGCGCAGATTCTCCTGTTCGACCTCGAGCAGCGCTTCCGGATTCTGACGCTCCAATCCGGAGATGAACAAGCTGAAAAAACCGCGAATCAAGTTTGAAAGCCGTTGAAACATGCCTCCGCCTCCGTTGCGCGAGACTGTACCGCTCCTAGCGATTGCCCTGGCTGCGTTGCCAGCTTGCTAACAGATTATTCACTACTTCCGCCTTGGGCGGTTCACAAATCTTCTGCAAGTCCACCTGGATCCCATTGTCCGCGTACCGGACGAACGGACTGTCCGCGAACTTGACCGGCACATTGGGGTTGCCCGGGCGAAAGCCGTGGTTCAGTGATTCCTTCTGAATGGGCTCAGTCAGCAAGAAGTTTAAGAAAGTGTCGGCGGCCTTGCGCTGCTCCGCCGTACTCCAGGAAGCGTTAATAATGTAGTAGGGATTGTCGGCCCATGCATTGTATTCGGGGTAGACCACGCGCAACTGGCCCCACCGGCCTTCCGCATTCTTGAGATAGTCGATGGCGACGCTCTCGTAGACGAAAAGCGCGTCGTAGGACGAAGGCCCTTTCAGCACCATCTCTCGCATCATATTGCCGGTGCTGTTCGACATGCCGCTGGCGCCGCGCTCCAGTTCATCCAGCCATTGCTGGAAACCCACGTCCAGCACGTCTTTCAGCGACAGGTCCTTGGTCTTGTGGTGATAAGAATATGCCGCCAGGACAATGGTCATGAGTCCCGAGTTCGACTGGTTGGGATGCGTGTGGCCGAACTTGAACAGCCCCCACTCGGGATGGCGCGCGATCTCGTCCCAGCCGCCCTTGGCCTGCAAAGCCTGGTCCACGGTCTGCAATGACATGGTCTTGTACTTCTGAACGAACGCCTGGTAGCGCTCGTCCCAGACCACAAACACCATCGGCGTCAGCGCCAGTTGCTCCTCGCGCACGATAGGATTTTCGTTGTACTTGACCTGCCACTCTTGCACGAAGGTGTCTTTGTACACCGCGCTGGCCGGGGTCCAGGCGTTGATCCGCTGGTCGCCGGCGAGCAGCGCGTGCGCGCCCTCCAGCGAGCCCATCGGAATCAGATTCACCTTGATGTGTTTGCCTTCCGAGGTCTTGGCAAACTCCGCCACCGCCCACTCCAGCCAACGTTGCTTTTCAGTTCCGTAGGCAATGCCGATCTCGACCGGAGGACCCCCGCTGAGCAAAGCGCTGGCCCGGT
>CAZETZ010000106.1:0-11218 GCA_964514735.1 uncultured Acidobacteriaceae bacterium
TGTTTATCAGGGAATGGGGTTGAGGCCAATGGGTTTGGAGGGAAATCCGGCCGGGTTTGACAGCGGCCAAGTTAACTGAGTTAATGCCTAAGTTACTTTATTCGTTGCAAACGATTACGAACTAGGTAAGCCTTAGTTGCTTAAAGCAAGAGGATTGCGAAATGCTAGCTATGGAATCGACCGATCCCCAGCAACCACCTCAGGAACGCCGTGTGATGCGCCGCTTCGATATGCGTCTACCCGCCACCGTGAGGATGACCGGCGATGTCCCCGACCAGATGCTCACCGAAACTATGAATGTGAGCGCCAAGGGAGTATTTTTCTACCTCGACCGGCCGATTGCGGAAGGCTCCTCGTTAGAAGTCACTCTAACCTTCCCACCTCACGTCACTCTAACCGATTCGGTGCGCGTGCGCTTCACCGCCAAGGTGGTGAGGGTAGAAAGTCCGCTACCAGCGTCCCGCGTAGGCGTAGCGGCAGTGATCGAAGACTACGAGTTCCTGAAAGCAGTAAACGGCCAGATTCCCATCCAGGAAATGCAGTAAGTGCGTAGCGCGGACACTCCTGTCCGCGCTCTTACCAGAAAATATTCAGTTGTAAATCGCACCCAATCCAGCCAAGAGACAACACCCTATTTCTTAAGCTCATCAATCTCTTTACGGAGCCGCGAATATCGCAGCGCCAGAGTCCCCAGATAAGCAATGTGGATGATCCACGTAACCGCATACGCTGCGTAGAGAAAATTCATCGCGAACTCCGGGTTTCAAGCATCGATTCCATGGACTGCGCCTCTTCCACCTGGCGCTTAACATTTTCGAGACGGTAACGCGCCCAGCACAGCAGGAAGGCAAAACACAAAAAAGCCGCCCAATTCACCAGCAGCACTTTGCCCATCCCTGGATCGAGCGATCCGCCGCCACCGATCACCGGCTGCGGGTGCTGGGTCCGGAAATACCAAATCGAAAAATAAACCAGCGGCACATCCAACGCCCCAAATACGGCCAACGCGGCTGCCATTAACGGAGTCTGGCTCCCACTGGAGAACCGGCGCAACATCAAATAACTCACATAGATCAGCCACAGCACCAGTGTCGAGGTCAGGCGCACGTCCCAGGTCCACCAAATTCCCCACACCGGACGTGCCCAGAGCGGGCCGGTAACCAGCACGATCGTGCAAAACACAACTCCGATCTCGGCGGTGGTGACGGCAACTGCATCGGCTTTGGAACTGCGATTGATCAGATAAATGATGGACGCAACGAAATTAATAATGAACAACAAAAACGCAGTCCACGCCGAGGGCACGTGATAGTAGAAGATTCGCTGCACGTCGCCCATCGTGCGTTCTGTCGGGGCCAGCTTCAGGGCAGCGTAAAGCGCATAACTTAGCAAAACCCCTGTCAGCAATACCAGGATTGGGAAGATTTTTTTCATTCCGCGTGCAATACCGTTTCGAATAGAAACAGACAGGCGATAGTAAACACCACATCATACGCCCCGAGCAACGTGATCCAAAAACGGGGGGAATGCTCACCAGTCAGAATGTCAGTAGTCGCGCCGACCATTCCCATCAAGGCCGGAATTGAAATTGGGAAAAGCAACAATGGCAACATGATCTCCCGCGCCCGCGTGCGAAGCGACATGGCAGCAAAGAAAGTTCCGTTGACGACCAAAGCCCAGGTCCCGAGCACGGCCACAATTAGCAACTGGTAGGCGGGACCTAAAGGCCGCAGACTGTAGAACACGACAAACAGCGGAGTCATCAGCGCTTGCAAAACGCTGACGAAAATAAAATTGCCGAGGGCTTTGGCCAGGAACAACGCATTAGGCGGCGCCGGAGCAACCCGATAGGCGTCCAGTACTTGATTCCGTAGTTCCCGTGCCCAGGTCTGGTTGAGCGCTACAACCGCGGCAAACAGAAACGCCATCCAGATCAGCCCTCCGGCAATCAGCCTTGATTCCTCCGCCGTGGGATTGAAGGCAAAGCTGAAAATCACCACCACCAGCAAAGAAAAAAACAGCATGGAGTTGATGGCGTCTTTGGAGCGCCATTCTAAGCGCAGGTCTTTGTTCAAGGTAACCGCAGTAATGCTGGAAAGTGTGGGTTGGGGTTCCCGTGGAAGTGGGGCCAATCGGGAGGGCACAGCTTCAGCCGTGCCGTTAGATCTGTTTTGATTTTCGGCTTTAGCCGCTGGGGATGATTCATCCAGCGTAGATGTTCGCACCGTGATTCTGCCATCCTCAATCCGCACAAACTCATCCGCCGCGCCTTCCAGCAACGATGCCTGGTGGGTCACCACAAAAATTGTTTTCCCCTGATCGCGCAATTGCGCCAGCAGCCCAACCATCTCGCGGGCAGATTTTAAGTCCACGTTGGAGAACGGCTCATCCAGCAAAAGGACCTTAGGTTGATTCAGCAAAGCCCGCGCCAATGACATCCGCTGCCGCATGCCTTGCGAGTATTGCCCAACCGGACGCGGAAGTCCGGGGTCAAGCCCAACCGCAGAAATCACCTCGGCGCAGCGTTGCTCATCCGGAATCCCATAAAGCCGCGCGAAGTAGCGCAGGTTCTCCATTCCAGTCATTTCGTCATAGAGCAAGGAAGGATGGGCCATGTAGCCGATTTCGTGACACACCCGATGCAGATCGGAGCTGCCCAGCAAAGAGACCTTGCCCCGCGTCGGTTTGGACAGCCCGGCAAGGCTGCGCAGCAGCGTGGTCTTGCCCGCCCCGTTGTCACCGAGAATGGCATACATGCGGGCCGGGGCGAATTCGGCGCTTACGCCGCGCAGCGCGGCAAAGCGGCCGAATTGCTTGACTACTTCGTGGACAGTAATGATGGGACTAGCGGGGTCAGTCACGATTCATTGTGAAGATAGCTGAAGCAAAATGCGAAGTCGAGTGCGATAAGTCTTCTCCGCGGTCCCTGCGGCCGCTCTCCGCGGACCCGGCGGTTCAAGGCCTTTCTCCCGACGGCGGGAAAAACCTTACACCGCGGAGGACGCGGAGAATTGCCGCAGAGATCGCGGAGAAACCTTCGATTGCTACATTCCATACGCCCGCTCACAATACGCCCGCCCCGTTTGACAATGCCCCCTTCCTCCACGTAACTTCAGATTCTTCCCGTCATGCATCGCCCAACCGCAGTCGGAGGCCCCATGAGACATCAAGCCCTCAGAGCGATCACTGTGGCTGTATGGTTCGCATCGCTGGCCACAGCCCAGGATCTTGCATCTTTTGAAAAGCGCACCACCGTCAAAGTGCTGGACAACGGGCTGACCGCCGTCGTTTGCGAGCGTCCCGAAGCCCCCGTCTTCTCTTTCTTCACCCACGTCGACGCCGGTTCGGTGCAGGACCCGCAGGGCAAAACCGGCCTGGCCCACATGTTCGAGCACATGGCGTTTAAGGGCACGCCCACCATCGGCACAACCGACTATGCCAAGGAAAAGCCGCTTCTGGCGCAAGTAGAAAAAGACTACGCGGCCTATATCGAGGAG
The DNA here is from genome assembly GCA_964514735.1 of uncultured Acidobacteriaceae bacterium. Lineage (GTDB taxonomy): Bacteria > Acidobacteriota > Terriglobia > Terriglobales > Acidobacteriaceae > CAWBXL01. Next base: position 3,498 of record CAZETZ010000106.1, read on the forward strand.
CGCGACAAGCAGGTCGACCGCGACGAGCGGAAATTGCAGCAGTTGGAAAAGGCCTGGAAGGACGCCATCACCGAAGCCAACAAATACGTCAAGCCCAACGAATTCCCGCAGATTCTGGAAAACAACGGCGCCGTGGGCATGAACGCGAATACCGCGGAAGACGAAACCAACTACTACTATTCGTTCCCGGAAAACCGGCTGGAGCTATGGGCTTATCTTGAGTCCGAGCGCTTCCTGCATCCCGTGATGCGCCAATTTTACGATGAGCGCAACGTGGTCATCGAAGAACGCCGCATGCGCACAGACAGCAATCCGATCGGCAGGCTGATCGAGCAATTCACCACCGCTTCGTTTGCGGCCCATGAATACCACCGTCCGGGAATCGGCTGGATGTCCGACCTCAATTCGTTCTCCGCAAGCGATGCGGAGAATTTCTTCAACACCTATTACATCCCTTCGAACATGGTGGTGGCGGTGGTGGGCGACGTAAAGACCGCTGAGACCATGGCGCTGATCCAGAAATATTTCGGACGCATCCCCTCCCATGAAAAACCCGACGAAAGCACGACCGCGGAACCGCCGCAGAATTCAGAACGCCGGGTGGTCCTCCACGAGGCTGCGCAGCCCCTTTATCTCGAAGGCTACCATCGTCCCGATTACAAGAGCAAAGACGACGCTGTCTACGACGCCATTGCAGATCTGATGTCGGAGGGCCGCACTTCGCGCCTGTATCGCGCCCTGGTCCGCGACAAGAAGGTCGCGTCCTACTCGGCTGGTTTCAGCGGCCTGCCGGGAAACAAATATCCGCACCTATTTGCCTTCTACGCCTTCCTGCTCCCTGGGCATAAGACGTCGGAAGCGGCCGACGCCATCCACGCGGAAATCGAGCGCCTGCAGAACGAAGACATCAGCGACGACGAACTGAAGATGATTAAGACCCGCGCCAAGGCCAATCTGATTCGCGGCCTGGACAGCAATGAGGGACTTGCTTCCCAACTCGCCATCTACCAGTCACGCTATGGAGATTGGCGGGAATTGTTCCGGTCGGTAGACCGGATCGACGCCGTTACCAAAGCCGACATCCGCCGGGTTGCCGCGCAGACTTTCACCACGGACAACCGGACGGTGGGAATCATAGAAACCAAACAGCCCGCGGCCGGCAAGGGAGGCGCGCAATGAAAAACATTTTGCGTAACCCAACCTTCCCAACGGCGCTGCTGTTGACTCTACTTGTCACGTCGGACTGCTTCCCAGCGAAGGCCTCAGCCCAGGCAACGGACTGGAGGCAAATCAAAATTGCGCCTTTGACCGAGTTCCATCCCAAGCAGCCCAAGCGAATTCAGTTCCCCAATGGCATGGTGATCTTCCTTCAGGAAGATCATGAACTGCCGTTAATCAATGGCACCATACGGGTCCGCGGCGGATCACGTTCCGAACCCGCGGCCAAAACAGGTCTGCTGGATATTTATGGCGACGCCTGGCGCACCGGCGGGACCAAGACACAAACCGGCGATCAACTGGATGATTTCCTGGAAGTGCGCGCCGCCAAGGTTGAAACCGGCGGGAGCGCCGACTCCAGCAGCATTTCCTGGTCATGTCTGAAGGGCGACTTTGAGGATGTATTCAAAGTGGTCGTCGATCTGCTGAAAGAACCTCAGTTCCGCGAAGACAAGATTGACATTATCCGCAAGCAGTTGTTCGACGCCATATCCCGGCGCAACGATGATGCCGAGGGCATTGCGGAACGCGAGTCCACCAAGCTGGCTTACGGCGCCCAAAATCCCTACGCGCGGGACGATGAGTACGCGACCGTCGCAGCCGTTACCCGGCAGGATTTGCTCGACTGGCATAAGGCCCACGTCGCTCCCAACAACATCCTCATCGGCATAGTGGGGGATTTCGACGCCGCCTCCGTAGAAGCCAAATTGCGGCAGGCGTTCGGCGCCTGGGCGAAGGGCCCGGCGGTCCCGCGGGACGATATTCCCTTTCAGTCGGCGAAACCAGGTTATTACCTGATTCCGAAAGATGACGTGAACCAGAGCACAGTCCACATGGTGGCGCTGGGGACCAAACGGGACAACCCCGACTACTACGCCATCCGGGTTTTCAACGAAGCTTTTGCCGGCGGCTTTGCTTCGCGCTTGTTCCGCGAGGTCCGGACCAACAAGGGATTGGCCTACGCGGTGGGCGGTGGCATTGGTTCCGCGTTCGATCATCCCGGCATCTTGCGGCTTGAGGTGGGGACCAAGAGCCAGAGCACGGTGCAAGCCATTCAAGCCATCGATACGGAAATCGATCGGCTGGCCAAGGAGCCCATCGGCGACGACGAGCTCCAGCGCGCCAAGGACTCGATTCTGAACGGCTTCGTGTTCAACTTCGACTCTCCCGATAAAGTCTTGCGGGAACAAATGGCCTATGAGTTCTACGGCTATCCCGCGGATTATCTCGAGCGCTTCCGCGCCGGGATTGAAAAAGTCACCACCGCGGATGTGGCCCGGGTCGCCGCGAAGTATCTTCACAAGGACGAGCTGGCCGTGCTGGTGGTTGGAAATACTTCTGACTTCGATAAGCCGCTGTCAGCGCTGGGCCCCGTGACCAATGTCGATATCGCGATCCCGCCTATGCCGGGAGAAAAGGGCGCGGAGACGGCCGAAAAGCCCGCCGCGTCGAATCCGGAAGGCAAAGCGCTGGCCGCGAAAGTGGTGAGTGTATTAGGCGGCGAAGCCAAGCTGAAGGCAATTAAGTCCATCCAATCGAATTTGAACGTGACCCAGAAAACCCCTCAGGGTGACCTGCCGCTGACCATGCAAAGCACCGTGGTCTTCCCCGACCACCTCAGCGCGGTTTTGCAGGGGCCCATGGGAAGCGTGACCATGGTCGCCACACCCCAGACCGGGTTCATGTCCTTGGCCGGCATGGGAACCCGCGACATGCCCGACTCCCAGAAAGCGGAAATGCTGGTGCAGATCAAGCGCGACTTGATCTATGTCGGGCAACACTTGAGTGATCCGGCGTTCATTTTCGCCGCCAACGGCAGCGAGAAAATCGGGGACGTAGACGCGCAAATCCTCGATGTCAGCGGCAATGGCATGTCGATGCGCTGGTTCGTGGATCCACAAAGCGGGAAAATCCTGCGCGAAACCTATCCGACGGTGGGCCAGGCGGGCCCGGTACAAGGCGAAACCGATTTCGATGACTGGCAAACGAGCGATGGGGTCACCCTGCCCCGCGCGCGAAAGAACAAACAGAATGGAGAAGATTCCAGCACGGTTGAAATCACGAAGACGGAATTCAATCCGACTGTGGATGCGAAGGTATTTGAGAAGCCGGCGCAGTAGTGCGGTGAAATACTTTCAGAAGAAAGCAAGAGCCCCGTTAGTCAAACGGGGCTCTTTATATAGACGCGGCTTGCCAAGCACTTTTAGTTTAACTCCCAAAAACGGGAAGTCAAGTAGTCGAATCTATTAGCACCCCTCGGAAAGAAAAACCCCGTTCGCAGGATAGAACCGCTGTTGTTCACAATACTCATATTGTTTTTGTTCACTAACATCGCGGTACGATACCTTCACTCTTACCTGCAAAGTATCGTCTCCAGAAACAATTTTTTGCCAATGCTCAGACGTAACTCCAATCTGAATCGCATTGTCGGCTCCTGGGAAAAGTGTAAGCGGTTTTCGGGGAGCATTTATATCTGGTCTAGGTACACCGTTCACCATTACTTCCCAATCGACAACGGCTTGAATGGCTGGACTGTGGCCAAAATTTTTAAGGATACCCAAAACTACTTGTTGATTATTCGGATTTATTCCTTCCACGCTGATTTTTTGCAGCCCCACATATGGGCGCATATCAGCTTCCATGATGGCAACTTGACGACGCATGGTATCGAGTTGGTAGAAGTAAATAGCCGCAGCTATGACTGCAACGATCAGACCTAATAAAGCAACGCCAGATGAATCCAGCTTGTGGAACGATCGTAGTGTTATTACGTCTTGGCTTTTTTCATGCCAATCTTTTTCCCGCTCGGCATTCTTTTGTGTTCTCGCCATGTTGAGCTCAATGTTTGTCGAGTGACCGTGCGGAAGGTGGAGGAGTTGAACCCCAATGGCTGACTAAGCCACTCGACGGCTTGGCAAGCCGCGTCCAGTACCCACTGGCAACACCTTCCAGGCGCTGGCTTGCCTTGGAAAATTCTAATCTTCGTAAAAGTCTGAATCACCGTTCGCGCCAAGAAAAATATGCTGGACCAGCCCAAATTGGGAATGCAGAATAAGCTACAGCATCATATAAGATGCTTTAACAATGCTATAATAGCACCATGATCGATGTGACACAGGACATCCATTCTCTGACCACGTTCAAGCGCAACTCCTCGGGCCTGATGAAGCGCATGAAGAAAACGGGGCGTCCGCTGGTGCTCACCGTCAATGGCAAAGCCGAGGCCGTGCTCCTCGATGCCGCCGCTTACCAGGAAGTGGCCGGTCATCTGGACAGCGTGGCGAGCATTCGCCGAGGTCTGGCCCAAGCCAGAAAAGGCGCGGGACGGAATGCCGATGAGGTATTTGACGAGCTTGAACGTGAAGACTCGGTCCGGTAGATGATCTATCGCGTCATCATCACACCCGAGGCCGATACCGACCTGCGAAACGCTTATCGCTACATTCGCAGCCACGCACCCCGCGCCGCTCGCGACTGGATCAGGCGGGCGCGTCAGAGCGCCAAGAGTCTTGCTCACCGCCCCGAGCGCTGTCCGCTTGCTCCCGAGAGCGTTTCATTTGATGAACCCATCCGCGAATTACTGTTCGGAATTGGCAATCGGGGTACATATCGGTTCCTCTTCGTTGTGCTGGACAAATCAGTTTTCATCGTGCACGTTCGGCATGGATCGATGCTTCCGCTGTCGCCGAACGACTGAAGTTTCACCCAGCTACTCCCCGCTTCCTTCCTCTCCGGCACTGCGGAACCTGGCGCGAGGCCGATTTTGGGCGGGAGGCGTGTTCCAGTTCGCGCCTGGAGCCATTGAAGACTCCTGCCCAGGAGACGATGCATCGGTATTTTGAGACTCCGGCGCTACGGGCAGCACGCCAAGCAGGGAGTCGAATAGATCATTCGCCATTGCTGTGAACCGTTCTTGCTCGTCAGTTTTGCCTCCGATCTCAGCTACTCCAGAGTGCACCCGGTAAACCAGGGCAAGATAAATCTGGGCCGGGTTCCAGTTCTCCTTCAGGTTCAACGCGCGATTCAAATGGTCCGCAGCCAAATTCAGGAAACGAGAAACATTGGAACCTATCCGATCAAGATCGCCGATGGAATGGAGTACGTAAACATGGACCGCGCGCTCGTAAGCGAGATAACCGAGCTTGGTCCAGTAGTCAGCCTCCAGGTCGATCTTGAGATACGCAGGAATCTCAGCCGCGCGAATTTCGTCCGGCAGCGCGGTCAGCTTGTGATTGGCTTCGGCGAATAATGCGGGAGAAGACGATCCTTCTGTTTCGAAGATTTGGTTGATGATCCATTTGTCGATAGCGTGCCTGGCCTGGACGGTATACTCGAGAGTTCTGGCTTGTAGATTCAGCGCCCTACCCTCCCAATCCGCGCGCTGTTCAATTTCCGACGCCGGCAAACGCGAGGAACGCAAGAATGCAAAGCGAGCGCGGCCCCGTGGAGGCGGCGAGAAGTCCGAAGCGGACTCTTGCATTTGCGCCAGAGCTTTGAGCGCATCCTCAAGATGATCTCCCCCTAAACGCGCGTAAACCTCAGCCAGGTTGTAGGCAGAGGCCCGCCGCAGCGCAACCGCAGTCGCGACAGTGTCGCCGGCCACATCGCCCAGCAGTTGCTGGAAGTGCGCGGCGGCCTGGTGGAGCAGGGGCCATGGCTGTTTCTCTAAATCCTCCGCGGGGCTGGCATTCCGCTCCTCTTCCCACCGCCTTTTTTCTAATTGTTCAATGTTCTTTTTGTGCTGCGCCTTCTGCTCGGAGGATTCTTTCTTCCCGGCATCGCTTTCCAGGTAGTCGCCGACCCGGTAGCGGCGATCTAGCAGCTCGCAGCTTCGGCCTAGCGCGACCAGTGGACCGGTCAGCTTGGCCAGCCGGGCCACATAAATCTGCTGGTTGCGCATGGTCAGCGCAAGTCCAAGATAGTAACGCGTAAGCACGTCGCGGGGATCGAGCCGGAACGAGTGGTCCAAGGCATCCAGCGCATCCTCCAGTTGGACCTCAAGGACCTGCTGTTGCGGTAAGGGCTGGTCAGCTTCGTCGCTATAGATTTGAAGCGAACGCAAGCCCTCCATGAAGTATCCGAAACTCTCCGCGCTGAAAGGAGATCCCGAGCGAGAGATAACTTCAGGCCTTGGCGGGACCGAACTCAAGGATTTACTCATCGAAGGCCTTTCCCAGAATTCGCGCGGCAATGGCAAAAGCCACGGAATCGACATCGAATTGGTCCCAGACGCGGCGCTCCACCTGCCATGAATCTTTAGTAAACCAGGCCCAACGCAGGCTGGCGGAAGCCCGCAGGCGCGCGGGAAATGCCGGATGTCCATCTTCCGCCTTGAGCAGCGGGCGGAAGGCAACCTCGGACTCGACCCGCCAACCAAAGTACCGCACCACCATCAAGGCCAGTTTGGCCAAGCGCCCCAGGTCAACTCCTTTCACCTCCGGCAGGGAGTTGATGGTCTGGCTGGCCACCGCCGAGGGCAGTGAAAGCAGCGTGACGGTCCCAGCTTGTAGCGTGCCCCCGGCATGCGCCAGTCGATCGGCTACTTCGCGGGCGGCATTTTGCAGGGCGTTGGCAAACAGGTCGGCTTCCGAGCTGGGAGTGAGTTTGCTGGAATCCATGATGTGGGCGCGTCCGCGAAAACGGGGCATGAGTACGAGCTCGAGCAGGGTCCCCATCCAGGAAACCAGTCCCCGGCCTTGGGGCAGAAACTTCGGCGAAATAGCGACCACAAGGAGGATGGCAAAAAGCACAAGAGAAATCTCGAGCAATGGCCGGGGAAAGTTGTGCCACCAACGCAAGGGAGGAAAGAGCGCTCCCAGCCGCCACCACCAGGTATTGGTCCGGCTGATGGACTCGGAATAGCGCGAAAGAGCGGTGGCGCGCACTGTCGCGGAGCACGACTTGGCAGCGTCCCGATAAAGCTGTGCCGCTTTGTCCCACTGGCCCGCGGAAATTTCAGACTGGGCTTCGATCTGCACGGCCTGGAACTCGTCTTTGGCCTGCGATTCATCGCAATCTGCCTTCGCTGCAACACTGCTCGAAACGCTGGCCGGCGGCGGTACTGAGGGCTTAGGCGTTATTTGTTGCGCATCGGCCAGAATCGCGGTGAAAAGCAAGGCAGCCAGGAGGCTCCGCGTCACGGACCGGGCCCGCCGTCTTTCCCGGCAAAAATGCATGGCGTAGAAGCCTATGGAGCGCGGAAGACATTGTCAATGATGTGGCGGGTCTCAGTTTAGTTTTTCTCTGGTTCAAGTTGAGTGGCCTCGGGTTGGACCAAAATCTGGAACCACAGAGGACACAGAGTTCCACAGAGCAAATCCACGGAGGTCTTGGTCGGTTTCCTCCGTGAATTCCCCTCTGTGGAACTCTGTGTTCTCTGTGGTTTCCGCTCTTTGCTTTTCTCTGAACTCCTAAAACAAACTGAGACACCACCAAAGAATATAGAGCGGTAAATCGGCCCGAATGCGCGGACGTTTGGACGTGCCGCGTATAATTGGCCGCGA
>CAZETZ010000107.1:0-11207 GCA_964514735.1 uncultured Acidobacteriaceae bacterium
TTTGGAGAAGCACATGAATCGTACTTATGAACTGATGTTTATCGTCCGGCCCGATATGCCGGAAGAAGAGCAGGACAAGCTGGTTTCGACTTTGGAATCGGCGATTACCTCATCCGGCGGCGCGCTCAAAAAAGTTGAGCGCATGGGCAAGCGGCGGCTGGCTTACACCGTGCGCCGTTTCTTTGAAGGTGTGTACCTGCTGCTGATCGTCGAAGGCAGCGGCGGCCTGGTGCATGAACTTGAGCGCCGTCTGCGTGTCACCGAGCCGGTGATCAAGTTCCTCACCGTGCGGGTGGATGAAGAGCAGAAGCGTCTGGACAAAATCAAGAAGCTGCGCGATGCGAAGCGCAAGACTTCGGCCAACCCGGCAGCTGCGGCTCCGGCTGCGGAAGCGACTCCGGCGCCGGCAGAAGCCGCTGCGGAAGCTCCGGCTGCGACGGTTTAGTTTTTCTAACGACCAGCGACGAACGACCAACGACAGTTTTTTGAAGGAGAATTATGGCTGACGAAGTGAGAGCATCAGGCGGTGGCGACAGAGGTCCTGGCGGCGATCGCGGTGGAGACCGGGGCGGAGATCGTGGCGGCCGCGGACCACGTCCAGGCGGACCGGGAGGACGTGAAGGCGGACGCAAATTTTTCCGCCGCAAAACGGTCTGCAAGTTCTGCGTCGAGAAAATTGACGCAATTGACTACAAGGACTACCGCACGCTCGGCCAGTTTGTCGCCGAGAGCGGCAAGATTGTGCCGCGCCGGTTGACTGGGGTGTGCACACCGCATCAACGGCGTTTGTCCACGGCGATCAAGCTGGCGCGCAATATCGCATTGCTGCCGTTTGCTGGACGGGCATCCTAAAAAATTAGCTACGGATTTGCACTGATCAACACGGATCAATCTTAAAAAATCCGTGTATATCCGTGAAAATCTGTGGCAAGAATTTCGAGGAATCATATGGAACTTATTCTGAAAGAAGACGTGCCCAAGCTGGGCTCAAAGGGCGATGTGGTGAAAGTCGCCGAAGGTTTTGGACGGAACTATCTGTTGCCGCAGAAGCTGGCCATTCTGGCCAACAAAGGCAACAAAGCTGTCATCGAGCAGATGAAGGCCGCCGGCGTGCGCCGCTCGGCGAAAGAAAAGGCGCAGGCGGAAGAGCTGGCGAAACAGTTCGAAGGACTTTCGGTTTCGTTCACTCGCAAGTCGGGCGAGAACGACCAGCTTTTCGGTTCGGTGACCTCGGGCGACATCGCCGAGGCGCTCGCCAAGAAAGGCCACGACGTGGACCGTCGCAAGATTCAGCTGCACGAGCCCTTGAAGACTTTGGGCGACTTCGATGTGCCCATCAAGCTGCATAAGGATGTGACAGTGCACTTGAAGGTTGTCATCGAGAAGGAAGCTGAGAAGTAGATTCAATTTTAACCTCTGCGAACCAGCCATCCGAAATCCTCCGAGTGTGCGAGAATTACCTGCACTTCCCGGGGGGCTTTGGATGGCCTGGTTTTTTTTCTTCTTTTTAGTTTCCGGTTTCTGCAGTGTTCTCTATGAAATTGTGTGGCTGCGGCTGGCGATGGCGCAGTTTGGCGTGACCAGTCCTCTAGTCTCAATCGTCCTCTCCACCTTCATGGCGGGATTGGGATTAGGGTCCTGGGCCAGCGGTGGCCTGCTCCGGCGCTACAGCCGGGTCCCCGCGCTCCGTTTCTACGCACTCGTGGAATTGCTGATTGGGTGCTCAGCGATTGCGGTGCCCTTTCAGTTGTATTGGGGACGCATGTTGCTGGAACGGACCTCGATCTCTTCGTCCGCGGGCTACTACCTGGCTTCGGGCGTCTGGATTGCGGTCACGCTGGTCCCCTGGTGCGCCTGCATGGGGGCCACGTTTCCGTTCGCCATGGCGGCCATCCGAAATTTTTCTGCGGAAGACAAGCCACGTTCGTTCAGCTTTTTGTATCTGGCCAATGTTCTGGGGGCGCTGGGAGGCGCGACCGCTCCGTTGCTATTGATTGAACTGCGTGGTTTCCACGGCACGTTGCGGTTTGGGGCGGCCTTGAATGTTTTGCTGTGTATCACCGCCTTCGCTCTTAGCCGCGCTTCGTCCGCGAAGAGCGCGGAATCGCAGGCAACACCCGTGGCCGCGTTCCATCCGCCGACACCAGCGGGCGGAAAAAGAACATTGGCGCTGCTGTTCCTAACCGGACTCACCAGCCTCGGAGCGGAGGTGGTTTGGACGCGGCAATTTACGCCCTATCTCGGCACCGTGGTGTATGCCTTTGCTACGGTGCTCGGCTTTTATCTGGGCGCTACGTTCTTGGGCTCGCAGGTTTACCGGTATTGGGGCCGGGAGGGGGTGCGCGAGGCAAACTGGATTTGGGCCATGCTCGGTTTTAGCTTGCTCTTGCCGCTGGCGTCGGCGAGCCCGCAACTCCATCACGCTTCGTACTACGTCTATGCATTACTGCGGTTGCTGGTCGGAGTCGCGCCCTTTTCCGCGATCCTGGGATTTGTCACACCCATGCTGGTCGATCGCTGGTCGGAGGGCGACCCTGATTTAGCGGGCCGTGCTTATGCGGTGAATGTTCTGGGCTGTATTCTTGGCCCCTTGCTTGCGGGATTTTTGCTGCTGCCTCTGGTGAGTGAGCGCTGGGTGCTGTTGATCTGCTCGTTGCCTTGGTTTTTTATCGGCGTGCTGCCGGCAGATGATCCAGGTCCCGGTTCTCCGGCTTGGTCCCGCGTTATTTCTTACGCTTCGATTGTGGCAGCGGGCCTGATGGTCTTCATGTTCAAAGACTACGGAGACCAGTTTGCCCATCGTGAAATTCGCCGCGACAACACCGCCACCGTAGTTGCGACCGGAGAGGGTATGGAGAAACGTCTTTTGGTAAATGGAATTGGGATCACCTATCTGACTCCCATGACCAAAGTGATGGCGCATCTGCCCCTGGCTTCCCTCGATCATGCTCCGCGTAGCGCGCTGGTGGTGTGTTTTGGGATGGGAACGACATACCGCTCTTTGATGTCGTGGAATATCCCCGTGACCGCCGTTGAATTGGTGCCCAGCGTGCCGCGGTTTTTTGGATACTTCCATGCTGATGCGGCGGAGCTTACCGGCTCTCCGCTTTCGCACATTGTGGTCGACGATGGACGGCGCTACCTGGAGCGGACTTCCGAGCAGTACGACGTGATCACCATCGATCCGCCGCCTCCGGTGGAAGCCGCAGGCACGAGTTTACTCTACGCGAAAGAGTTTTACGCGACGATCCAGCAGCGGCTTGCTCCTGGCGGAATCCTACAGCAGTGGCTGCCGCGCGGAGATGACGTGGTGCAGGCGGCCGTGGCCCGGGCCCTACAGCAATCTTTCTCTTATGTACGCGTTTTTCACTCTTTCGATAATCGCGGGTTTCATTTTCTGGCCAGCAATCAGCCGCTACAGTTACGGACCGCGGCCGCGCTGGCGGAACGCTTGCCGCAATCGGCCACTAAAGATTTCGTGGAGTGGGGACCGGAAGCCAGCGCAGAAGGGCAGTTCGCCCAAATCCTGGGGCGGGAATTGTCCCTGGAGAGCATGATATCCCGCGCTCCGAATGCTCCGGCCCTGCAGGACGATCGGCCAGAGAACGAATACTATCTCCTGCGCACCCGTTTCCCTGGGCGATGGCAGACTGCTTTGGCAGTAAGCCATTAACTCTTTTACGAGCAATAGGATACACGTCATGCATATTTCCTAACACTTTGCCCGTCTGCTCACAAATCTCAACCTGACACGTCCATACCAATGCAAGCAAGAGAGCGTTTTCTCTCTTAAATATTTAATTCCAGAACGTGGGAAAAATAGAATGCCGGCCGATGCTTGGGCAGCAGTTTTACCGGTTGGCGAGCGGTCTCGTTCACAGGCGGGGCATGCCAGTCGAGTGCGAGACAATAGCACCCAGCACATGACTGGGCAGAACTCAGGCCGTATCGACGACACGGTTTTGGTCCGGGAGGCGCAGCGCGGCAATCGTGCGGCCTTCGAGGAGCTTGTGCGTCACTACGACCAAGCGGTGCTGCGTCTGGCGATGCATCTCACCGGCTCCGAGCACGAGGCGCAGGACATTTATCAGGAAGCGTTCCTCAAGGCTTACAAGAGCATGGGAAGCTTCCGCTTTGAGTGCTCGTTTTATACCTGGATTTACCGCATCGTCACCAATTTGTGTTTGGACCATCTGCGCAAGCGGCAGGTGCGTAAGGAAGATGCGCCTGTTGCCGTGGATGCCGAAGGGCAGACTTACGACATGCTCGACCAGGTGGCGGATGCGCGGGCGGGAGCGAACCCTGAGCACGATTTGATGAGCCGCGAGTTGGGAACGCGGATCGGGCAGGCTTTGAATAAACTCTCTTCGCGCGAGCGGATGGTGTTTGAGTTGAAGCATTTTCATGGATTGAAGCTGCGGACGGTAGGGGAGATTTTGAATACTACCGAGGACACGGCTAAGAATACTTTGTTTCGCGCCACGCAGAAATTGCGTGGGTCGTTGGGAGATATGAGATAGAGGAAGCGGACAAGAGTGTCCGCTCCACACGTGGGGAAAATTTTATGAACTGCGATTGGGTTGAGAAAAATATTCAGCTTTATGTTTACGACGAACTGGCCGATGACGCGCGCTATGAGCTGGAGCAGCATGTGGCCCGTTGTGGCGTGTGCGCCAAGGAACTGAAATCGGCGCGGGAGTTGCATTCTCTGTTGTCGCGAATGCCAGTGCAGGAACCCTCCCCGAATTTGCTGGCGTCCTCACGGATGAAATTGCAGGAGTCGCTGGAGACCGCCGAGCAGTCTGGGTTCTGGCGGCGGTTGGTGTTCGATCCTTGGGCCTGGTGGCGGGAGATTCGGTTTGCTCCGGCAGTTGCAGCGATGCTTTTCATCGTGGGTTTTGCCGGCGGGATTGGCGGCACTTACCACGTAATGAAGAACCATCCGCCAATCGATCACCCTACCCCTCCTCCAGTTGAATCCTCAGTGAGCGGCATTAGTTCCATCACTCAAGATCCCGGCACCAATCAAGTTCGTATCAAATACGACTCAGTCTCCAGTCAAGAAGCGCAAGGCTCTTTGAACGATCAGCGCATCCAGCAACTGCTTCTGTTTGCCGCGCGCAACAACTACAACTCCGGCGTGCGCATGGATTCGGTTGATCTGCTCAGTCAGCACCCGCAAGACGTGCGGGCGCGTGAAGCATTGTTGTATGCGTTACGTTACGACTCCAATCCCGGGGTGCGGTTGAAGGCATTGGACGCTTTGGGGAGCTATGTGAAAGACGATGTACGCGTGCGGGATGCGGTGCTGGAAGTGCTATTGCACGACTCGAATAACGGGTTGCGCACCAATGCATTGCATCTGCTTGGGCCGGTGCGCGCCGACAGCAGTGTGCGCGCGGTGATGAAGCAACTGGCGGACGGTGACCGCAACCAATACATACGGTCGCAGGCGCGTACTGTTTTGGCGCAGTTGCCGGAAATCGATTAATAAGGGAAACTGACCGATTACAAAAAAGATAGAAGCGCGTCGAATTGGAAGACCAATGCTAAACACTAATTTAAAAATCGGAGTGGCCGCTTTCATCCTCGGCGCAGCCGCCATGGGCCAACAAGGCCAGATCCATCAGGAACCCGGGGGCTGGACGCAAGAAATTTCCGGTTCGCTCAGCGGCGTGAAGAATTTGCACGTCAGAGTGGAAGCCGGCTCCGTGCAGGTTGAGGGCGGTCCGCAATCCGGCATCAGCTACAAGATGGTCGCCCGCGTGCGCACTTCATCGGAAGAGAAGGCACGGCGTCAATTTGATTCCTACAAGGTGAGTTCCTATATCCACGGCGATACGGCGTGGATCGTGGCCGAATGCGAAAGTCCCCACAGGTTCTCCGGTGAATATGTGATCAGCGTTCCGCGCGATATGCAGTTGGTAAAGATTGAAACCGATGGCGGAGTTGTCAGCGTAAAAGGTGTCGCCGGACGGGTGGAGGCTGAAACGGGCGGCGGCAAGGTCCACTTAGAAGATATTGGCGGCGACGCCAGCGCGGAGACCGGCGGAGACAGCATTGAAGTGGACCGGATCGGCGGTGACCTGAATGTGCAAACCGGCGGCGGGAAACTTTATTTAGGGTCGGTGAAAGGCTTGGTTAATGCTTCGACGGGTGGGGGTGATGTGGTGCTGCTTTCTGGAGGGCGAAGTGCCGTGCTGGAATCCGGCGCCGGCGACATTCAGGTGAAGCAGTGCGGTGGGGATCTCAAAATCACGACTGGCGGCGGCAACATTGATGTGGACAGCGTCTCCGGCCCGATCGAAGTGGAAACTGCCGGGGGCAGCATTCGGATTGGTTACGCGAAGGGATTGGTGCGGGCGGAAACCGCGGCCGGCAGGATTGAACTGAACGGTATCCCCGCGGTGCGGGCGGAAACGGCATCGGGAGCGATCTTGGCGCGTTTTGTGGCTTTGTCCGGCGATCATGCGGATTCGGTGCTGGAGACGGCGAACGGAGACATCGTGGTTTATTTACCGGCGAACTTCCGGGCCCGGGTCCGCGCGGCGATTGAAGCCGCCAACGGGCAAAAGATTTATTCGGATTTTCCGGAAATTCCGGTCCGCATGGAAGATGGTGAATGGCCGCAGACCATTACCGCGGAAGGGGACCTGAATGGTGGCGGGCCGACATTGAAAGTGCAGACCGTGAGCGGCAACATTTGGTTTCGCCGCGCGAACCAATAACATGTTTTATTCGCGGAGATAATTATGATGAGTCAACTTTTAAGTGTAGCGCTGGCGGTTTCCATGCTGGCGGCGCAGAAATCGGCCACCGACTGTTTCTCTTACTTCCCCATGGGCGGGGAGTCATTCGGTGAGTCCAGCGACGAGGGCGGCGGCGGGACCTCCTACCTGGGAGTGGACACCCGCAACCTCACTCAGGACCGTCTGGCTGAACTCAAGCTCAAAGACGATAGTGGCGTGGAAGTGACCATGGTGGACCAGGACGCTCCCGCCGGCAAAGCCGGGATCAAAGAGCGCGATGTCATCGTGAGCGTGAACGGCTCTACGGTGCAAAGTGTCGAGCAACTGCGGCGCATGATCCGGGAAATCCCTTCCGGGCGCGTGGTTACGCTAAGCCTTATCAGGGATGGGCAGCCTCTGACTTTGAAGGCGCAACTGGCGGACCGCAAAACGAATTTCACCTTTCCCGAAGTCAAGGTAAAACCCTTTAAGTTCAACATGCCCGATATCCAGGTCCTGCAAGACATGGACCTCCCCGCTTCGGTGGTAGTCGTGCACTCTTCGGCGCGCAGCGGACTGATGGTGGAGAATCTGACGCCGCAACTGGGCGTCTTCTTTGGCGCGAAGGATGGTCAGGGAATTCTGGTGCGCTCGGTCGAGAAAGGCAGCATTGCGGAAAAAGCGGGTTTCCGCGCCGGGGACGTGATTGTCCGGGTGAACAATGAAGCCATCAACGACACTGGAGATTTCACTCATACGCTGCGCGCGAACCGGGAAGACACAAAAGGAAAAACCGTCAGTGTAGGCATCCTCCGGGACAAGAAGGAGCAGACTTTAAGTCTCACCTTACCGGAGCGCCCGCGCTCAGAAATGCGCGAGGAGAGTTTCGAGGTTCCAGAAATGAATGCCGAATTAAGGGCCGCGCTGGACCAGGTCAGGACCTACACGGCGGAACTTCGCCCGGAGATCATGGGATACGCAGAGGAGGTGAAGCGTCTCCGGCCCGAGATCGAGAAAGCTGCCAGGGCGGCCACAGACCACCGGGAGCAGGTCCGCAAAGAGATGGAAAACCTGCAAAAAGAATTTCGCGATCAGCAGAAGAAATATCAGGAACTGATCCAGCACCATGGCGGTGGCGCGGACATCTAGGCAGGATTCTCTAGGCTGAGCCGGCAGCTTTGTTCGCCAATGGTGACAGAACGACCCGGTTCCTGCCGCTCTGCTTGGCGGCATAAAGCCCCGCGTCAGCCGATTTCACTAATTCGTCCCGGGTAGCGCCATGCTCGGGGAAGGTTGAAACTCCCGCGCTGATTGTGACCGGGCGAGGCACTCCGGGGAACTGCCAATTCTCCACCAGACGGCGCAATTTTTCCGCCACGCTGCGCGCATGTTGCGCGTTCGTTTGCGAGAGCAGGATGGCGAATTCCTCGCCCCCGAAACGGCACACTACATCGATTTTGCGCAATTGCTGGTGGAAGATCGAGGAGACCTGGCGGAGGACCTCGTCGCCCAGAAGGTGTCCGAACTCATCGTTCAAGCGCTTGAACTGGTCGATGTCCACCATCACCACGCCCATGCCGGCTTGAAAGCGGCGGGCGCGTTCAATTTCCTCGACGATGCGCAATTCAAAATAGCGGCGGTTGAAAATACCGGTCAGTCCGTCCAGGTAGGCCAGTTGCTTGACCCGTTCCACATAGCGAGCGTTCTGGATCGCGGTTGCGCAGATGTCGGCCGCGGACTCTAGGGACTGGGTATCGTAATGCTTGAACGCGCCGGGCTTGTTACTGACCGCCAGTAACACACCCAAGGGTTGGCCGCAGGAGAGCAGGGGGATGCACATGCGGGAAGCGGCTTCCTTGCAAAAGAAGTTCTCCTGGCTGCCATCGAGCTCATTTTCTACCTGGGTCTTGCCCGAGGCCAGGGCCGCTGCCCAAAGGCCCGCTCCCATCGGCAGGCGCCCGCCGTCCGGCATCCGCGGCGTGAACATGCCATGGTGAGCGCTGAGGACTAGGTCGTCCTCCTCTTTGAGAAGCACGGAAATCTGAGGCAGCTGAAAATTTTCCTGAATCAGCGGGCAAACTTTGGAGAGCAATTCCTTAACGTCCAATACGGCGGTGGACTGTTGCGCGATGGCATTGATGGCCTTCAGTTCGCGGGCCCGACGCCGCTCCAGCGCATTTAATCGCGCATTCTTTATGGCGATGGACGCCTGGGTGGAGAATAGAGTCAGTAGGTCAATGATGTCGGCGCCGAAATAGTCGGGCTGATCGCTTTGGCAGTCTAGGACCCCCACCACCGCGTTCTGCACGATGAGGGGTACGGCAAATTCGGAGCTGGTCTTTAAGCTCGATGGAATATAACGTGGGTCCGCGCTGACATTCGGAACATAGACAGGGCGCATTTGTTGGGCGGCTGCGCCGGTAATGCCCGATCCGAGGGGCAGGCGAAGGTGCGCCAGGCTGTCTTTCCATCCGATTTGGCAACGCACCTGGAGCTCCGGCTTTTCTTCATCCAACATCAGGATGGCAACGTTTTGCAGATGAAAAAAATCGCGCGCGATGATGAGAATTTGATGAAGCACGTCGTCCAGGTCGGTTGCGGAAAGCACCGCCTGGGAGGCGTCATAGAGCACGGCGACTCGTTGCATAGATGGCCGGATTCTATCGTTCCGGAGAGGGTTACCGAAGGTTCCGAAAGTAACCAGGCTTGGCCCGGAGAGGAAGCTAAGGTCGTTTTGAGTCGGCTTCGTGCATGCGCCAAGCGAAGGCCTTGATGATCCCCAGGACCGCAAGGCAGAAACAAAAATCTACCGCCATTCCCAGGTCGAAACTACGCGAGACGTGTTGGATTGCGGCGGGAAGGTACGGCATTACGAAGAAGTACACCAGGTTCCCCACCAGCACCGCCGCCAGGGAGTGGGCGAAGTTCTTCATACCCTCATTTTAGACACCAACCGAGGGCTGAAGGTGGCCCAGAATCGGGATGGTAAGCCGGTCATGGTCTCTCCTGCTAACATCGCCAGAGTGTTGGAACCGTCTACGTCCGTGCAGTATGTGAAGGGGATCGGTCCCCGCCTGGCTGAAGTGTTGAGCGCCAAGGGGATACATACGGTCGACGACCTGGTCCACTACCTCCCTTTCCGCTACGAAGATCGGCTCAACCCCCGTGGGATTGCTGAGTTGCGGCCGGGAGAGATGGCGACCGTCATTGCCGAGGTACGGAATTCCGGCCTGTTCCGCACGCGGCGGATGCCCATCTTCCAAATGGTGGCTGGGCAGGGGCGGACCAAGCTGAAGTGCCTGTGGTTCAACGGCGCTTATCTCCGCGATAAGTTCAAGCCCGGGCAGATGGTGGCGCTCTACGGGAAAGTGGAGCAGGACCGGGGCGGCGAGTTGCAGTTGCACCAGCCGCAGTTCGAGATTTTAGGCGATGCGAACGAGGAGGGACCTGGCGATACCGCGGAAAAGAAGCTGGAATCTTCGTTGGAGGTGGGGCGAATTGTGCCGATTTACGAATCCGCTGGGCAGGGGCGGCTGACCGCCCGCTGGTTCCGGCGGGTGATTAGGACGGCATTAGAGGCCCTGCCACCGCAGTTGCAAGATCCGGTCCCGGCTACAGTGCGTGAGCACCTCAGCCTGATTCCGCCCCGGGAGGCTTTGTGGAGAGTGCATTGGCCGGAAGCCGGCGAAAGTTTCGCGGACCTGCAAAACGCCCACACTCCCGCGCATCTCCGGCTGATTTTTGAGGAATTGTTTTTTGTGGAGCTGGGGCTTGAGCTGAAACGCCGCGAGCAGAAGGCGCGGACCGGGGTAGCTTTTCAGTTGAACGAAGGCGTGCGTCAGGCGATCAAAAAAATCCTGCCGTTTCATCCCACCGAAGCGCAAAAGCGGGTGTTGAAGGAGATCGCTTCCGATATGGAGAAGGCGTCTCCCATGCGGCGTTTGTTGCAAGGGGATGTCGGCTCGGGGAAGACGATCGTGGCATTTGAAGCGGCGATCATTGCGATTGAGAACGGGTATCAGGTTGCGCTGATGGCGCCTACAGAAATCCTGGCGCAGCAACACTATTTTTCGGCGCGGCGGATTTTGGAGCCGGCGGGATATCGCGTGGTCCTGCTCACGGGTTCGCTGGAAGATGACCGCAAACGCGACATTCGCCGCCATCTTGCGCAAGGGAACGCGCAACTAGTCATTGGAACTCACGCCTTGCTTGAACAGAAAGTTGAATTCGCCAGGCTCGGCCTGGTGATTGTGGATGAACAGCACCGTTTCGGGGTGATGCAGCGCTTCAAGCTGATGAAGAAAGACCGCGTGGAGACTGGGCAAAGCCCCGCCTCCACACAAGCACATGTGGAACCCGATGTATTGGTGATGACGGCAACTCCTATTCCCCGTACTTTAGCCTTGACGCTATACGGAGATTTAGATGTCAGCGTCATCAACGAACTGCCGCCGGGACGCACTCCCATCGTGACCCGCC
>CAZETZ010000108.1:0-11177 GCA_964514735.1 uncultured Acidobacteriaceae bacterium
ACAGCAGATTCCCTTCGACTTCGCTCAGGGCAGGCTCTCGCGCAAAAACCGCGCTGCGGAATGACAAGGGGGTAGGCCCATCTATTCAAACTACACCACTACCATCCGCTGCACGGTCTCTCAGTCAGCAGCGGCGGAGTAGGATAACTCAACAAATCCGTTCTTGTAAGCGACCACGTTCTTCAAATCCCATCGCTCCTCGGCCATGGGACCAAACAGCCGGAGTCCTTCTCCCAACAGGACAGGAGCGATGGTCAACTTAATTTCGTCCACTAAGCCGAGTTCGAGAAAACGCTGGGACAACATGGCCCCGCCCACGAGCCAGATATTTCGATATCGAGGCGCGAGCTTTTCATTGACGAGTGCCTTGAGATCGCCCGAGTAGAACTCGACGCTCTTCTTAGGCGACGACAATTTTCTTCCAGTCACGACTACGGCCGGAGTATCGCCATAGGGCCAGCCCAGTTCCAGCGCGTGTTCATAGGTGCGCGAGCCGAGCACATAACAGTCGATGGTTTTGACGAAGGCTGCGGCTTCTTCCGCCGAAATCGAAACTCCGGCTTGGTAGATGCGTCCAGTGTTCTCGAGCCAGGAGACACTGTTGTTCTTCTTCGCGATGAACCCATCAAGACTTGCGACCACATGCATGGTCACGCTTGCAGTATTTCCTTTGCCCGACATAGTCCTCCTCGGCTTTGGCAGAACTCGATCTACGATGAGACAAACTGAATTTATACCTCAGTCCAGAGTGCGGAGAGCTACTTTGCTATTTACGCACGCCTTTACCATAGTAGAAATTTTCTCGACAAAGTACTTGACATGTCACTGATCGGTGACTTATATTGTCACCTGTAGGTGACATACATGGAGAAATTGGCCCTACAAAGACCAGTGCCCGCAACCCCGCGCCGCGCCCGCGCTAAAAGAGGGACCGGCGTCCGCGACCGGGAGGAAACCCGGGGGAAGATCCTGGCCGCCCTGGGGCGCTTGCTGGCGCGCAAGGGAAGCAAAGGTCTGGGAATCAACGCCATTGCCCGCGAAGCCAAGGTAGACAAGGTTTTGATCTACCGCTATTTCGGCGGCCTGGAAGCGCTTTATCGCGCTTTTGCGGTGGAAGGCGACACTTTTCCCAGTCTGGCGGAAGTGGCCGAAGGGCGGCTTGGCGAATTCCCCAAGCTTTCACCTGCTGAAGTCGCCAAAATTCTGCTTCTTGGTTTTATCCGCGCCGTTCGCAAGCGCCCGGTCACAAAAGAAATGCTCCGCTGGGACCTGATGGAGCGCAATGTTCTGACCGACGCCCTTGCCAAAGAGCGAGAGCGGCTGTCGTTGGAGTGGTTCAAGATGTCGCCGAATCCGAATGGCGCAGACCTTCCCGCGGTTGCATCGGTTCTGGTGGCGGGACAGATTTTCCTCACACTGCGCTCGACCACAGCGGATACCTACAACGGGATTAACCTTCACTCCATCGAGGGATGGAAGCGGATTGAAAATGCGGTTGCATTGCTGACGGACCTGTTCTTCGAGCACGCGGTTCTGGCGAAGAAGAATGCGGAGACACGGTCATGAATCGCCGCAACTTCTTTCGAGGCTTCGCGGCAGCCGGAGTGGTTTGTCTTGGCGCGGGGATGTGGCGCGTAAAGACCAACCATGTTCTAAGCTCAGGCGACGGGCTGGCCTACGCTCCCTGGAAGGAGTGGCAGCGGGAGGGTAGTAATCCGCTCACTAAGTTTGTCCAGGCCGCGATACTCGCTGCCAACCCGCATAACTCGCAACCCTGGAAATTTAGTCTCCAGCCGGAAGCAGTTGACGTTTACGCCGATACTTCACGGCAAATCGGCGTCATTGATCCTTTTTTGCGAGAGATGCACATAGGGATCGGCTGTGCTGTCGAGAACTTGCTTCTGAGCGCTGAAGCTGCTGGATACAGCTGGAGCTTCACCCCGGCGGCCCCTTCAGTGGACCCCTCGTTGCAACCGGTCGTCCGAATCGGAATGAAGAAACAGGCGGGGCAACAACCATCGGATCTATACGCGGCAATCCCGGACCGCCACACCAATCGTGGCCCCTACATGGTTGGCAAAAAAATGGACGCGGATACGCTCAACGCCTTTTATGCGTTGCACAACTCGGACTCCGAGCTGCGTATTTTTTGGTTTCTGAAATCTGAAGAAATGCGAGTATTTGGAGACTTGGTGGTTCGCGGCGCAGAAGCCATCGTTGCCGATCCCGAACAGTCCGCCAGCAGCGCCCGCTGGCTGCGGACCAATTGGGCTGACATCGAACGCTTTCGTGACGGGCTGACTTACGACATGCAAGGCATGTCCACAGGACTGCGCACCATCGCAAAGTTCATGCCGCCTTTGAGTATGAAGCGCAGTGACCAGTTCTGGCTCACAGCCACTCGCGAAACGCATGTGGCCACCGCCGCGGCGTTCGGGATGATCGCCGCGCGTGACGCGCAAGCCACGAATTCACTGCTTGAGGCCGGACGCCTTTGGCAGCGCATGCAACTGCTGGCCAGTCGTCGCGGCCTGGCGATGCAGCCGCTCAGCCAGCCCGTAGAGCGACGTGACCGTGAGCGGCAACTTGGTCAATCGCCAGTCTTCGCCAAAGCCCTCGCGGATCTTCAGCAAGATGATAGTTGGCAGGCGGTCATGCCGTTTCGGATTGGCTATCCGGCCCGGAAGGCATTGCCCAGTCCGAGGCGTGCTGTGGCCAGTGTTCTAATTTGAGTTCTCGCAAATTTCTTGTCTTTTTAACCGGCTTGGCCGGGGAATCGACTCACACTCACAAAGTCACCGACTGGTGACATAACCATAATTAAGGAGAAAAGATCATGAAATTCCAAGCCCAATACGTTGTCCTCAGAGTTGTTGTTTTCTTGCTGTTTCTCTCTTGCAATCCCGCGTTCTCGCAGACTCCAGCCAGCACGGTGAACTGGAAGACGACCAGGCACGGACGGCACTTCACGCTACGCATCAATCCGGATGCCGATTTGTCCCGCTACGGCGCCATATCCGTGGGAGCGGTTGCTTACACTGGGCCGGCTAGAAAGCTGAAATCGAAAGACGCTGACAAACTGGTCTCGCTGTTACAGACTTCGCTTACGAAGGACCTTACCACGGCCAAGCTTAGTTCCGACCCGTCTGCGACCAGCTCCCTGGTGTTGAATGCCGATATCACCAAAGTGAAGCGCTCACACCCGATCGTCAACGTCATTACTACAGCGGCAGTTTTTGTTCCACTGGACTTAGGCGATGCCAACATGACTGCACACATCGTAGACATGAAGACCGGACAGGAGGTCGCGGAGATCGAAACCGTGGGCTGCGGCCAGATTTATCAGGTATGGCCCAGCTTTCAGCCGCTCGGTCAAAGCAAACTTCTGCTGAAGAAGGAAAGCCGCTCTATTGCGAAGGAATTGTCGCGGATGAGTTGGAATACATCAACCGCTGGGGTGGCAGGACAGTAAATGTTGGAATCAGAGACAAGGCCGCCAAAATAAAGGCGGCCTTGGGCTTTCTGGTTCGTATCAGGGTGCAGGCTTCAGCCGCACCGATATTTGCTATCGCTTGCCAACTCAGGGCCAAACTCGAACGATATGCCTGAAGGCATCTCCTGCTACGAAGCAAAACTCAGTGCACATGCCCATTCCCGCCGGCCAGCTTTCGTGCCATCGCGGTCCGCCGTAAGGTTGGCAAGATCGCCTGAAAATAAGAGACCACCGCCGGCATCCGCTCCGCTTCTGACTTCATCGTCAGCAGATTCTGCTTGAAATCCAAATCCAGCGGCAGCGACCCGGCCAGGTAATAAGAAAGCTGCGCAATATCGCTGTAGCCTTCCTCTTCCTCAACCCCGGCGATCTCCAGCAACTGCTTGTGCAAATCGACCGCCGTATCGATCTCCTGCTTGGTCGCCGACCCGGGTTCGTCTTCGAGATACAAAATCTCCGCCTGCAAAAACGACCGCTCCTGGTTCACTTCCATCACCTCAAACCGCCGCCGCCCGGTGGTGGTGATATCCATGCGCCCGTCATCATATTTCTTGGTGACATCCAGGATCTCTGCCGTACAGCCAATGTCCGCCACGCCTTCTTCCTGCGAGCGCACAATGCCAAACAGCTTGTCGCCAGTCAGACACTCGGCGATCATTTCCTTGTAGCGCGGCTCAAATACATGCAGAGGCAACGGTGCCCCCGGCAACAGGACAATATCAAGGGGAAACAGCGGCAGCAGCTTGCTCAAAACGCCTCCGGTGTTTTTATTGTACCCTCGTAGCTTGACTTGAATCGCGCAACCGAATAAAAGCACGACATGGAACTAAACGGGAAAGTAGCGGTAGTCACAGGCGCTTCGATGGGCATCGGCGAAGCCATTGCGAAACTGTTTGTGCAAAAAGGCGCGAACGTGGTCTTTCTGTCGCGCGACACTGCCCGCGCCGAAGCCGCCCGGGCCCGCGCCGGACACACCGACCGCACCATCGCCCTCTCCTGCGACATCCGCAACCGCGAGGAGATCGATAAAGTCATCAACCTAACCGTGCACTCGTTCCAGCGCATCGATATCTGGGTGAACAACGCCGGCAAAGGCATCATGGATGCCAGCAATCAGGCCGACATGGCGAGCGTGCGGGATGTATTCAACCTGAATTTCTTCGGAGCATTGGAGTCGATGCAGGCGGTGGTCCCGGTGATGACACAGCAGGGAAGCGGGACGATTATCAATATATCGAGCGTGGCTGGGCATGTCCCGCTGCCATTTCACGGAATCTACAGCGGAACAAAGTTTGCCATGAACGCGGTGGGAAAGGCCGTAAGGATCGAGCTGAAGAACTCCGGAATCAACGTGCTTACTGTGTGCCCTGGCTACGTCCGCACCGATTTCAGCAAAAACCTGGTTCGTGGAGGCGAAGCGAAAACCGTTCGTCCGCAGCAAACCCGCGGCATTAGTCCAGAGCGTGTGGCACGCGCAACCTTACGGGGATATTTGAAACAGAAAATGGAAGTGGTTGTGCCGTGGCACATGCATCCGGTGATTAAGTTGTATCAATTGTTCCCCGGAGTTGTGGAGTGGGGGATGTTGAAGATGGTCCGGAAAGCAGATTGAACCCTACTTTTGTCATTCCGACGAGGAGCGTAGCGACAAGGAGGAATCTGCTGCTTGCTTACAGTGCCAGTTTCCTAGTCGAGAAAAAGCAGATTCCCTTCGACTTCGCTCAGGGCAGGCTCTCGCGCGATAAACCTGCGCTCGGAATGACAAAGGTAAGGTTAACCTAGCTCCGTCAGCATCCCTTCCATCTCCGAAAGTGCGTGCCCATTCCCCGTTCTATGCGCGGAAGCAATCCCATCCGCCAACATCTTCTTGGCCTCATCCACCCGCGAAGCCCGAGCCAGTGTCTGCGCTGCCATAAAATAGCCTGCAGTGTAATCCGGATGCGCCGCCAGCAACTTGCCAAACTCCCCCATCGCGGTCTCCACCTCGCCGCGATTGGAGTATTCCATCGCTAGCCCATACCGCGCAAAAGCGTCGTTCGGGTTCTGCGTCAAAATCTCATTCAACATCGCCACTCGATCCATAAATAAATCGTCCCCGAATGAAACAGACTACTACAACTCGGTGCTTCCTCCGTGAAACTCTGCGCTCCCCTGTGTTCGGAGCCTGCCCTGAGCGGAGTCGAAGGGTGGTTAAAGCTTTTGACTTTCTCTCGCCGCAAACAAAAACCTTGAACCACAGAAAGCACAGAGTTACACAGAGGAAATTGTCACAGAGGAATACGCGCTACAATAGCGAGTCATGGCGTGTCCATATTTTGTGCCCACGGAAAAATGGGAAGCAGGAGGATGGATCCACCCCTCACGCCTGCCGCTAGGCGGAGGCTGGCAAGGGCGCTGTTCCGCTCCCGGACACGAACAATCGCAACTGGAAGAATCCGAAGTGCGCGACTTCTGCAACATGGGCTATGCGAAGCAGTGCACGCGCCTACCGCTGGACCGCCAATTCGATGCCGTGCGTTTCTGCGTCACCAGCGACCGTGAACAGCGCCTGCTGATTTCCTGCGTAGGCGAATCCAAGCATCTTCCCATCGAACACAAGCAACTGGAATTTGATGCATCGCAGATGCAATGGCTGATCTCGCATCCTGATCCACGAATCCAGAAGCAAGCCGACTGCTACATCCAGTCCTATCTGCAACGCCGAATAAAAACCTCATGACCCAAAACCCGGCCCCACGCCCCGTCAGCGAATCTTACTCAGAAATGAATGAATTTGTCCTTCCCAATGACACCAACCCGCTGGGCGCGTTGCTCGGCGGACGCCTCATGCACTGGATCGACATGGCCGGCGCGCTGGCCTCGCACCGCCACTCGCACAGCTATGTCGTCACTGCCTCGATTGATCACATGGATTTCTGGGTCCCGGTCCATGTAGGAGATTTGGTAATTCTTCGCGCGGCAGTCAATCGCGTGTTCCACACATCCATGGAAGTAGGCGTCAAAGCCTGGATGGAAAATTATCTTCACGGGACACGAAAGCACATCAGCTCGGCATATCTGACATTTGTAGCCGTGGATGGGGCCGGAGGGCGCCTGCAAGTCCCTGCCGTGGTCCCCGAAACTGAAGATGAAAAACGCCGCTTCGAAGATGCCGGCCGCCGCCGTGAAATCCGCAACGCGGAGCGTGACCGCCGAGTGAAGAACTCGGGAAAGTAGTTACACACCTGTCATCCTGAGCGAAGGATCTGAAGCGCGAAGCGCATCAGCTCCGAAGTCGAAGGACCCCTATCAGCTAACCCTTTCATCCACAGCTTGAGGGTACTCTCACCCTGCTGCGATCCGCGCATGTGAGAATTCCCTGACACGACTCCGGCGCCGCCAGCGCTACCGAGGTCCTTCGACTCCGCGATTGTTTCGCTTCGCGAAGCAATCGCGGAGTCGAAGGATGACAAGTTGTGAGGGGTTACCGCCCGAGGCGATCCGCCTCTTCTCGAATCCGCTTCCAGGCTTTCTCAACGTGACGCCGCTCCGTATTTGCCTGCCCAATACAAACCCGCAACGTCAATTTGTCTTTCAAACGCGTGTGGGTCAAATAGAGATCGCCGGACCGGTTCAACCGGTCCATAATCGTCTGGTTCGCCTCATCGCCAGCTTTATGACGGAAGCAAATCAAATTCAAAGGCGCCGGAGCCGTCAACTCAAAGCGTGAATCGCTCTTCACCCACTGCACAAACTCCTGCGCCAGCGCTACATGCTGCCGCACATGATGCTGCAATCCCTCCACCCCATAATGACGAATCACAAACCACAACTTCAGCGCGCGGAAACGCCGGCCGAGCTGCACTTGCCAGTCGCGATAGTCGATGACCGCTCCGGATTCCGTCGCTTTGTTGCGTAAATATTCGGGGAGAATGCTCAGGCTCTGAATGAGCGCCTTCCGGTCGGTGACATAAAAGCAACTGCAGTGAACGTTGGTGAACATCCATTTGTGTGGATTGAAGCAGTAGCTATCCGCCAGCTCCAGCCCGTCTTGAAAATGACGGAATTCGGGGCATAGGGCGGCAGTTCCGGACATGGCGGCATCCACATGCAGCCAGATATTTTGTTCGCGGCAAATGCCTCCGATCTCGCGGACAGGGTCCATCGCATTCGAAGAGGTCGTGCCCACGGTGGCGCAAGCAAAGAAGGGAAGCAGTCCAGCGCGGCGGTCCTGTTCAATTTTCTCCAAAAGATGTTGCGGGCGCATGGCGAACTGGTCATCCACTTCGATCAATCGCAAATTCTTCCGCCCGATTCCAGTCACCTGTACAGCTTTTTCGATTGACGAGTGCGCCTGTGAAGACGTGTAAGCTACCAGCTTGCCGTCGCAGCCTCGCAGGTTGCCGTCGTAGTTTGTGGCCTGTTCGCGTGCTGCAAGCACGGCGCAAAGAACGGCGCTGGAAGCGGTGTCTTGAATCACGCCTCCTCCGGTGCTTGTAGAGAGAAAGTTATCCGGCAGACCCAACATTCCCGCCAGCCAGTCAAGGACATGGGTTTCCAGTTCCGTGCAGGCAGGACTCGTGGCCCAAAGCATGCCCTGGACTCCAAGGCCGGCTGAGAGGAGCTCCGCCAGAATTGAAGGGCCGGAGTTGTTGGAGCAGAAATAAGCAAAAAAATTGGGAGACTGCCAGTGCGTGAGTCCCGGCAGAATCAGTTTGTCGACATCACCGAGCATGTCCTCAAACGACTCGCCCTGCATAGGCGGATGCGGCGGAAGGGAAGCACGAATCTGCCCCGGCTGGACCTGCGATAAAACAGGGAATGTTTCTACCCGTGAAGAGTAATCGGCGATCCAGTCCACCACGGCATAACCATGGCGGCGAAACTCTTCCCGCGTCATGTGAAAGCTTTTCGGTTCAGACACAATGACTCCTCAGTCCGCGATTAAATCATTTCGACGATTCGCCCAGAGGCCCACTATTTGCCAACAGCGTTGTGGCGCAGTCGAGAGAAAGCAGATTCCTCCTTGTCGCTTCGCTCCTCGTCGGAATGACAAAATTAGCGCGGTTTTTGTATCTCAAGCGGTGCGATGGTCTTTACTTTAATCGTCTTCGCTGGAATCCCCGCCACGATGTTGTAAGGCTCAACATCTTTGGACGCGACTCCCATCGATCCCACCATCCCATGCTCGCCGACCTTCACCCCACTCAAAACCGTAGCGTGATATGTGACCCGCGCCCGAGGCCCAATCTCAGTCCTGTGATTAGCGACGATCATGCCATCGTTCAAATCGTGGGCGTGGGAATAAACGTTGGCGTAATCGGAGACCGAACTGCCTTCGTGAAGGATGATTTCGCCGCGGTCATCCAGCAAAACATATTTGTGGATGGTGCAGTTATCTTCCACTGTCAGGTTGTACCCAAACGACACCTCGACCCCGTGAAAGATTCTCACATTCTCTCCGCAGTACTTGAAAATATGCCGGGCCAGCATCGCGCGCACACGGAATCCAAGCCAATGATTTAACCCAGCCGGCGAACGATCAAACATCATCCAAAACCAGATGAGCGGCTTACGCTCGGCATACTTGGCCGCATCCACATCTCCGTAATATTCGGGTTCGAGCGTGGTATTTCGCGGATCAAACGAATGAATTAAGACGCGCTGCGCCAATGGGGCTGAAGGATCAGGGGTGGCATAGGGGCGTTCCAGATAGAGTTGATGCAGGGCCTCGCGGACCACTTCGCTACGATGCTCCAGGTCACGGTCCATGAATTTCTGGTCCAATTGATCAATCCACGTCAGAAAAGTTGTTTCTGCTTCCGTGGTCGGGCGGAGCGGACGGTATTCATATCGTGGCATGAGGCCTCACTGAGTTGTGGATGAGCGTAGAACATAGCATACTGTCGGCATCCAAAGTTTAGGGCCGTCCTGTTCGTCACGCTCTGACCGGGGAGAAATGAAAATTAGGATCTTGGCCGTATTCGCTCTGTTTTCCGTAATTTCCTGGGCTGCGCCAGCCCAAAGGTCTTTTGACCTCGTCATCACCAACGGCCACATCATAGACGGTACCGGATCTCCCTGGTATTCAGGCGACATCGGCATTCGCGACGGCAAAATTGCCACCATTGGCAACCTCCACGGCGCTCCGCGTGCCCGCACGATAGATGCGAAGGGCAAGATCGTGGCCCCGGGTTTTATTGATATGTTGGGGCAATCGGAGCACACCATCCTTGTGGATCCGCGTTTGCCATCGAAAATCTATCAGGGCATCACGACTGAAATTACGGGGGAAGGGAACTCCGCGACTCCCCTAAATGATGCCGTAATTCAGTTGAAGCACTTGACCTACGAGCACTATCACATCACTCCCGGTTGGAAAACATTGCGAGAATATTTTGCCCGGCTGGAGAAGCAGGGAATGGGCATCAACTTGGCTTCGTACGTCGGAGCAACCGAAGTGCGTCGCATGGTGCTCGGAGATGCCGATGTGCAGCCCACTGTCGAACAGCTAGAACAAATGAAAGAACTGGTGCGCCAGGCCATGCGTGACGGCGCAGTCGGAGTTTCGACCTCGCTGGAATATGCTCCTGCTCCCTACGCCAAAACGGAAGAAATCATAGCGCTGGCAACCGAGGCGGCCAAGTCTGGTGGAATCTACGCGACACACATGCGCAATGAGAGCAGCGAAGTATTGACCGCGATTGACGAAGCCATCCGCATCGGGAAAGAGGCCCACATTCCGGTTGAAATCTGGCACCTGAAAGTAGCCGGCAAAGATAATTGGGGTCGCATGCCCGATGTTATTGCAAAGATCAATCAGGCCCGCACATCGGGAGTAGATATTTGTGCAGACACGTACGCTTACACGGCATGGTTCAATGATCTGTCTGCATTCATTCCGCAATGGGCGCATGATGGCGGCGATGCAAAAATGATCGGGCGGTTGAAGGACCCCGCTATGCGTGAGCGGATCCGAAAAGATTTGCTCACGCCTTCCGCGGAATGGGACAACGAGTGGCAGGAAATTCCAGGGCCAGAGTCCGTGCTGATTAGCGTCGTGCAAAATCCAACACTACGCCCATTGCAAGGCAAGCGCCTTTCCGAAGTCGCTGTGCTCTGGAACAGAGACCCGATGGACGCTCTGTTCGATCTGCTAATTGAAGACAACGGGTTCACGTCTGTTGCCGTTTTCGGCATGTCGGAGTCGGATGTAGTTTTGGCGTTGCAGCAGCCGTGGGTGTCCATCAACAATGACTCTTCGGGCACATCGCCAGAGGGAATTTTGGGGCAGGAGCATCCGCATCCGCGCGCTTACGGGACTTTCCCTCGAATTCTCAAAAAATATGTGCGAGACGAAAAGAAACTGACGCTGGAAGAGGCCATTCGTAAATTTTCTGCGCTAGCGGCACAACGCATGAGGCTGACTGATCGTGGTGTGCTTAAGTCTGGAATGTGGGCGGACGTGGTAATTTTTGATCCGGCAACGATTCATGATGTGGCAACGTTTGAAAACCCTAATCAGTTATCGCAAGGGATGGAGTTCGTTCTAGTAAACGGCGTACCAGTCATTGAAGAAGGCAGGATGACAGGAAAGCTGCCGGGGAAAGTGTTGCGCGGAGCAGGCTACATACAGTAGCCCTGCTAACCTTTGTCATTCCGACAAGGAGCGTAGCGACGAGGAGGAATCCGCTATCCGCCGGCG
>CAZETZ010000109.1:0-11166 GCA_964514735.1 uncultured Acidobacteriaceae bacterium
GTTCCGCGTGGACGATGGCTTCGGTGCGCTCCAGGGCGCGCTTGGAAGCTTCGATGATTTCGCCGGGGATTTCGCCGCTGTCCTGGTGAGCGCGGAATTCCATAAGGCCGGCGGTAACCACCTTGGCCAGATGGCTCTTCTTGTTGCGCTCGGCGACCTTGATGGCTTCATCAATGCGGCCATCGCGAAGCGCGCCAGCCACGGCCGGGGCAAAAGCGCGGGACTGTTTGCGGGCCGCGCTGTACGCCATGGCGCGGTCAATCATGACGCCAATCGACCAGCCGGACATGATGAAAAGAATGATAACGACGCCTTTTGCGACCAATCCCATCTGATGCCACAACGAAATGGGGTCGAACGCCACCTGCTGCTCCTGGAACAACCAGGCCGCCGCGGCGGTTGCATGAGTAAAAGTGATTGCTGCCAGATTTGCTAAGAGCATGAGTTGCTTTTCCTCCTGAGGGAACTCTTCCAACCGAACCAAATTTCTTTTCTACCAATCCGGCCACCGTTCGTACGCCGGAACTTAAGAACTCGTCACCGCACTACGCCGCTCAACCGCTAAGATGGCGAGCGGCGGCCGAATCAAACCGTCCGAAGTCTAGCCTCCGGACAATGTGAAGTTTACTTCGATGGTGGTGTCCACCTCGACCGGCTCTCCGTTCAGGTAGTAAGGCCTGTACTTCCACTGCTTCACGGCATCCAAGGCCGACTGAAGTAACATTGGATGCCCGCTAATGACCTGAAGGTTTTGAATGTCTCCAGTCTTGCTGATTTGGGCTTGCAGCAGGACCTTGCCCTGGATCCTGGCGGTACGGGCCAGGGTGGGATACGTGGGATTGATTCTCCTTAACAGAAGACCCGAGGTCACGCCTTGCGAGACCCTGACACGCTGCGGTGTGGCTACGTGGGGGACCGGGGCACTGGTGCTGCCGATGATGCTGCCCAGCACTCCACCCATCTGTCCGCCGGGTACGCCGCCGGGGACACCACCCACAACTCCAGTCGCCATCATCGGCGGGGGGGCCTCGTCTTCCTTAATCATCTGAATTTTCTCTGGAATCTTGGTGGGGGTACGCAGAGCACCGTTGATGATGTCCGTCTGTACCACTTTCACCACGTGCACAGGAACGGCCGCCGGTGGCGGCGGAGGCGGGGGTGGCGGCGGCGGCGCTACCAGGGTCGCTAGAAACTGCGCCTTGGGAAGAGCTTCTGTAAATAGCAAAGGAATCAGCACCAGCACCCCGATCAGCGCGATCTGAAACAGAAACGCGACCGTCGTGGTGCCCCCACGTTTGGTCTTAAGCTTGTTACCCGACTCGATTAGGCTGTCTTCAAACATAAGGTTCTCCTACCCACACCCTACGCATTAATTAGACACCGCCTGTGCCCAGTTTGCTCCCAGCCCGGATGCAGTGCACCGTATTCTAATCCCGATAACAAGTCTTTTACAATCAACACGTTATTCAGGGAGTACATCTCCACCCATCTACGCTTTAACTTTGACCTTATCCGGACGGCTGCCCTTCCCGCCGGTCACGGCCATCGGGCCCTTGCCTTGGCCAAATCGCCAATCCTGGTAAGCCACCAAAATCGGGGCGGCAATGGCAATCGAGGAATAAGTCCCGATCAGAATCCCGATGACCAGAGCGAAGGAAAATCCCTTCAACACTTCGCCCCCGAACAAATACAAGGCCAAAACTGTCAGAAACGTTAACCCTGCGGTAAGTATGGTCCGGCTAAGGGTTTGGTTAATGCTGCGGTTCACTACATCGGACAGCTTTTCCCGTCGCATCAGCTTCAGGTTCTCGCGGATGCGGTCAAACACGACAATGGTGTCGTTATTGGAGTAGCCGATCAGCGTAAGGATCGCGGCGATCACGGTAAGCGAAATTTCCTTATTGGTCAAGGAAAATGCGCCTACCGTGATCAAGGTATCGTGGAACACGGTGACCACGGCGGCCAAGCCATAAATCCACTCGAAGCG
Source organism: uncultured Acidobacteriaceae bacterium (assembly GCA_964514735.1). Taxonomy (GTDB): domain Bacteria; phylum Acidobacteriota; class Terriglobia; order Terriglobales; family Acidobacteriaceae; genus CAWBXL01. The sequence goes on from CAZETZ010000109.1 coordinate 1,988, forward strand.
GAAGCCGAGGTAGATCAGCATTCCGAGCAGCGAATAGAGTGTAGCTCTTAAGGCTTGCCAACGCAGCTGACTGCCAACCTGGGGCCCGACAATCTCAACGTTGCGTACTGCGAAACCAGAAGCGTAAAAGCCGTCTTGGAGTGAAGCGACAACCGATGCGTCAGAAGCGCTTTTCAGCTCATCCACTGAACTGAGCACGCCACCCTTGGTCTTGTCCCGATAATCGGCAATCGCTTTGGCTAACCCGGCATAACGCTGGTTTGCATCGGCGCCGGCATGCAAGGGATCTTTTTCCAGCAGATAGTTCTCGATTGTCAAAGAGCTGGCGTTGTTCAGGTCCTGTTTACCAGGCTGCGCGTTGCTTTCCAGGGCATTGATAATCTGCGCTTTGCCCTGATCGAGCGCCTTTTCGCTGGTCTCTCTCACATCGAGATCGATCAGCACTTCATTATTAGACACCGGACCATAGGTTTGTATCTTGGCATTGGGCAGGCCGGCTTTGCGCATGGCTTCGTGAATATCGCCGTTGTTTGGGGTCTGGGCAAACTTCACGTAAACCAGGGTGCCGCCGCGGAAGTCCACGCCCAGCGGAATCCCATGCCAGAAGAAAATGGAAAACAGGCCGGCGACGCTGAACACCAAGGAAAAAGCGATGAAATACCACTTCTTCCCCAGGAAATCTATATTCGGATTGCGAAAAAATTCCAAGCTGTTTGGTCCTTCTTTGCTCGTGTGGAGACGGGGCTTGCCCCGTCCGTCTAGGCTCGGGGACTGGGTCCCAGCTCATCTGCCGCCCTTTCAGGGCTAGCTCATTTTCTACTTCTACCCAGCGCTTGCGCGCTGGGGCTGCAATCTTGCGCCGCTACGCGGCTGTAGGGCAAACCTCAGCCCAGGTAGGTCAAATACTCAACGCCTCGCCGCGCTGTTTCCGTCCCAATACCCAATCAAAAATCATGCGTGAGACGAAAACCGCGGTGAAGAGGTTGGCCAACAGACCGAAGGTCAGGGTTACCGCAAACCCTTTGACCGGTCCGGTTCCAAACATGAACAAAATTGCCGCCGAAACAATTGTGGTCACGTGAGTGTCCACGATGGTGATCCAGGCATGCCCAAAACCCTGCTCGACCGCGGAAGGCGGAGTTTTCCCGTTGCGCAATTCTTCCCGGATACGCTCAAAGATCAGGACGTTGGAGTCTACACCCATACCCACGGTGAGGATTACGCCGGCGATTCCCGGCAAAGTCAAGGTAGCGCCGGTGAAGCCAAGGAAGCCAAGCAGGATGATCAAGTTCAAAATCAGCGCAAGGTCCGCATTGACACCTGCGCCGCGGTAGTAGACCAGCATAAAAACCAGAACGGCGATCATGCCCACGATGGCAGCCGTGACGCCGGCGTGGATGGAATCTTTTCCGAGCGACGGACCGACGGTGCGCTCTTCCAGATAGTTAATGCTGGCGGGTAACGCGCCTGAGTTCAGCACCAGGGCAAGGTCGCGGGCGGTTTCTTCCTTCATGTTGCCGCTGATGCGGCCCGAATCATGGATTTCTTCCTTAATGTTTGCAACTTCTCGGACCCGATTGTCCAGCACCACCCCCAGGCGGTCGTTGATGTGGCTCCCGGTAAAGGCCGCGAACTTGCGGCCACCTTCATTGGTCAGATTAAAACTGACTTCATATTCGTTGGTGTTGGAATCGCGGCCCGCACTGGCCCCCCCGGAACGCAGGTCGGCGCCGGCGATCGCGGAACTTCTGGCCACGATGTAGTACTGGTCTGGGCCATTGTCGGTCGCATTTCCAAGACCGCGGAACTTCATCAGCATGGAGTTGGGCGGCAGCAGTCCATTATTCTGCTGCACGGCATCGGCCTCGCTTGTATAGGGTCCGCCAATGACCTGTTTGATCTCCAGCATGGCGGTGGACTGGATGATGTCCTTGACGCGAGCGGGATCGTCTACCCCCGGCAACTGCACCAGGATTTGATACTGCCCGAGGCCGTGCTCCTGAATGGTCGGCTCGGAGACCCCCAAAGAGTCCACGCGGTTGCGAATGGTTTCAATGGCCTGTGAAACCGCGCGGTTCTTAAGCTCGACCAGATTCTGCTGCTTCATGGTCAGGACCCATGAATTTTCCGCGCCCGACTTTGCATCGTACTCGGGGAGCCGATCGCTGACGATGCCGTGGAGGTCGGATTGAGAGTTTGGCGGCACTCCCTTGATTACAATCATGTCCGGGTTGTTGGCCGGGTCAGGTTTGCCGATCTCGGAGTAACCGATCTTGTGCTCGCTCAATTGCTCCCGCAGAAGGTCCAGCGCAAGGTCGGAAGTGCTATTGACCGCGTCATTGACTTGGACCTGAAGGATTAAATGGATTCCGCCGGACAAGTCGAGACCGAGGTGAATTCCATTTCTTAACGGGCCATCCTTCAACAACGCATCGCCTAAGGCGCTGCTGGAAAAACCACCGGGAATCCCGAGGATTCCGTATAAGAACACCAATACGGTGCCAACGCTCAACCCGAGTTTCCAACCTAAATTCTTGTTCATGACTTAAATAAATTTTGGATGAATTCTTTATTTTTCCGTCTTGGCTGCGTCGTCGGTGGTTACCGTGACAATCGAAGCCCGGGTCACTTCTATCCTTAGATTATCCGGCGCCACGCGCAGGTGAAGGGAGTCATCCCGTAGAGCAATGATCGTTCCCTTCAACCCCCCGGCCGTGACCACCCTGTCGCCATTCTTCAGCTCGTTCAACATGTTCTGCCATTTTTTCTGTTTGCGCTGCTGCGGCATGATCAGAAGAAAGTAGAAGACGGCAAAGATCAGGATCAGCGGGGCAAAGCCCAGGTATCCGCCTAGTCCGCCGCCCGATTGTAGCGCCAATAAATGAATGTTCATTTCCGGTAGTCCGCATCCAGCCAAACCTCGGGCCGCACTTATGCGCGCTCACAGCCCTGTGCATTTCAGCTCTGCGGGAGTCTTGTCTATTCAGGCCGGATATTCTTCAGCTTCTAGGCAGTACCAGGGACGCCGTCAGTCCGGCTAGAGTCTGTCCCCGGAAAGAAAACTGGCCTTCTTTCCAAGTTCAATAGAATGCCGTACAGACCGCATAGTGTCAAGGTAGTAGGTCAGGTTGTGGACGGTATTCAGGACTTGTGCCAGCACTTCGTTCGATGCATAGAGATGGCGAAGATAGGCCCGCGAATAGCGGGAACAAACCCGGCATTTGCATTTGGAATCCAGTGGCCTTTGGTCAGAAGCATAGCGCGCCTGCTTGATAGAGACTTTCCCCTCTGAGGTAAACAGCAGTCCATGCCGGGCGGCGCGCGTGGGCAGAACGCAATCCATCATGTCGATGCCTAAATTGGAGTACTCGACGATCTCCTCTGGGGTGCCTACTCCCATGAGATAGCGGGGTTTATCCGCAGGAAGGTGCTGAATGGTAGCTGAGACGACTTCCCGCGTAAGCTGGCGCGGTTCTCCGACGCTCAGGCCGCCGATGGCATGGCCGGGGAATCCGATGTCGACGGTGCGCTCGGCGGATTCCTTTCTTAGAGACAGATCCATACCGCCTTGCACGATGCCAAATAGCGCTTGTGCCTGGGTAACGGCAGCCGGCGGCTGCCGGACGGAGCAAGGTCCGGCAGCGACAGGTTCGGGAGAGATTGGTTGGGAATCCCAGTTCTCGGTTCCCGGTTTCCAGTTCTCAGCGCCCCATGGCACTTCATGCTTGTGGGCTTCAAAATATTTTTTGCTCCGCTCCGCCCAACGCAGGGTCAACTCCATGGACTCTCGCATTCGTGTTGCATCCGCTGGAAATTCCGTGCACTCATCGAAGGCCATGATGATGTCCGCGCCTAAACCGATCTGGGCTGCCATCGCGCTTTCCGGGCTGAAGAAGTGAGGCGATCCATCGAGGTGCGAGCGGAAGGTGACTCCTTCTTCCGTAACCTGGCGGAGCGCACTCAAACTGAACACCTGGAAGCCGCCGGAGTCGGTGAGGATTGCGCGCGGCCAGGACATGAAAGCGTGCAGCCCGCCAAGTTTACGGACTTGCTCGACGCCAGGCCGCAAGTAGAGGTGGTAGGTGTTGCCTAACAGAATCTCGACGCCGAGTTCTTCCAGGACATCCTGAGGGACCCCTTTGACTGTGGCCAACGTCCCCACGGGCATGAAGACAGGGGTTTCGATCTCGCCATGCGGGGTAATGAGGCGGCCAGCGCGTCCCGCTCCCGCAGTCGCAGTGATTTGAAACTGCACGGACATGGTAGGGATTGTATCGAACGGCGATCACACGACTAACCGCACGATCTCGTGTTCGACCTTGCCGCGCGAGATGGTGAGCCTGCCAACGCTGACGGGAAGGTGCCCTTGCTTTGGGCCGGCGCAGCCGGGATTGAAATACAGTATGCCATCGGTCACGTCCTCTTTTGCCAGATGTCCATGCCCGGAAACGATGACGTCGTATCGGCGCTTGAGATTGAGTTCGCTCAGGTCGTGCACCAGATAAATCGAGGTCTCGCCAATTTCCAGAGAATTGGTTTGGGGAAGCGAGAGACCCCAGGCGGTGCGGTCGGCGCTGCCGCGGACCGCCCGGACCGGGGCAATCTCGTGCAAGGCATCCAGCACTTTCCGGTCGCCGATATTGCCCGCGTGCAGAATGTATTCGGCGTGCTCGAAGATCGTCCTGACTTGGGGGCGAAGCAGTCCGTGAGTGTCGGAGATGACGCCGACGATAATGCCGCTGCTCTTCATTCAGTTTCTACATTTCTGATCGGTTTTCGTATTCGGGGAGCGGAGATTCTAAGGCACGAACAGGGACTCCCGTTCCTGCGCCAAATCAGAAATAGGAATTGATCCAAAATGGACAGCACCTTCACAGGCCGGAACACTCTAAAAGAATGATCTCTCCGCGGATTTTGCCCTGCTCAACCATCAGCTTGCCCACGCTTACCGGTAACTTGAACCGCCTTGGACCGGCGGCCCCGGGGTTGAAGTAGAGGACGCCATGCTTTATTTCTTGTTTGGGAATGTGGCTGTGTCCGTAAACCACCGCCGAAAATCCCGCGGCCTCCGGTTTCAGGTCGAGAGCGGCGAGATTATGCAAGACATAAATCGAGAGGCCGCCGATTTCCAGCACGGTAGTTTCAGGAATCTTCCGCGCCCAGGCATCGCCGTCCACATTGCCGCGAATCGCGGTCAGCGGGGCGAGCTCGGCCAACTTACTTAGGATGGCGGGACCTCCGACGTCTCCCGCATGAATGATGGAGTCGGAACCTTGCAGGGCCGCAAGCGCTTCCGGGCGCAGCAGGCCGTGGGTATCGGAGATCACGCCAATCGTTACAATTTTGCCTGCACCATGGGTCACTGCACGATCGGTAGAATCAGGGCCGATGGATGTTCGGCATCATGGTAAATCGCATTGGCCGCCGAACCGAAACGTTGCGCAACCGCCGGCTCTCCCGTATTCAGGTTGCGGTCAAAGCGCGGGAAGTTGCTGCTGGAAATTTCCAGCCGCAGTACATGCCCTTTGCGAAACACATTGCTGGTGGACCACACATCGAGATTAAATTTGTAAACCTGGCCCGGGTTCAGGAGGTTCGCTTTTTCGGTCGACTCCCGGTAACGCGCGCGGATGATTCCTTCGGTCAGATTTTGCGCGAAGCCATCGGGCCACACATCCACCAGCTTGGCGGTGAAGTCCGTGTCCACGGCGGAGGACTTGGCATAGAGTTCGAGCGAGACTGGGCCGGTCACTTCCGTATCCTGCGCGAACGGCGTGGTGGAATAAATCAAAACATCCTCGCGCGCTTCCGCGGGACGCTGGTCCTGCGGCCCGCCCCGCAAGTGCGCGCCATCGCAACACAGCGGCCCCCCGATTGTCGGGACCGGGTTGGCGGGATCGTAGACATACTGGTCGGCCGGCTCGCCTTTCGGCGCGACTGTCGAAAGCGCGCCATCCCCGCGCAGTGAATTCGCTTTTCCCGCCGAATGCAGGAAATATTTTGCGCCATGGGCGCGGGCCAAGGGCCAATCCTCTTCTTCGCGCCACTGATTTGTTCCCATGACAAAAATCTTCACCGGCTTGCCGGCAAACTCGTTTTGCACACCCTTAAACAGAAAGTCGTACCAATTCAAGGTCGTATCGCGTTCGTTGAAAGGCGCGGCCGGGCCAAATTCCACGTCGCCAACTTTTTGTCCATTGCCGGCATGGCCCCCGATGATTACCAAGAGATGCTGGGCTTTGCGGGCAGCATCGCCGCCGTGGGCTTTGATTCCCATGTAATTGCGCAACGAACCACCCTGGAAAATGTCATACCAGGCGGCGATGTGCAGGGCGGGCACGTCGATGTCGGCAAAGTGCGCTTCAATCGAAATCCGCTTCCAATACTCGTCATAGGTGGGATGGGCCAGCCAATCGAGAAAATATGGGGCCAGTTCACTGCTGGAGATGGGTACGCCATCGGACGCCGGAAATTTGTACAAAGGGTAGCGGGCGAGCGGAAGCTCCCAAACCCCGTTCATCAGATTGGTATTGCGGCTGACAGCGTGGTTCAAGGTGTCCTGCGCCAGCCCGGAAGTCCAGGACTCATTAAATCCCTGCTCGAACGCTCCCCCCTGGTAGGTCCAGTTCTCGTGATAATTGCTGGCGGTCACGACCGGGCAGATTCCTGCCAGGTGCGGGGGATGGGCGATGGCCGCCAACATTTGCGTAGCGCCCACGTAAGAACCACCGAACATGCCCACTCTTCCGTCGGAGTATGGCAGCGCGGCGGCCCACTCGATGGCGTCGTACCCGTCATCGGATTCGTGTTTGAAGGTGTACCACTCGCCTTCGGAGGCGTAGCGTCCGCGAACATCCTGGAAGATGACCACGTATCCACGGGCCGCGCCGGTGAGGCCCATGTCCACTCCATTGTTCTTGTCATAAGGAGTACGTTGCAGGAGCACAGGAAATTTGCCTTCTGCCTGGGGGCGGTAGATGTCGGCGCGCAGGGTTACGCCGTCGCGCATTTTGACCGCGACGTTGCGCTCGTAGACGACGGCATAGGGTTCCGCGGCCATCGCCAAGCGGACCCCCAACGCGCTGACAATCACTGCAACCTGCACGAGCCGGTGTGCCTTCATAAGTGCTCCGTGAATTGCGGGACAAAGAGTACCAGATTGCGAACGAAAAGAGGCGCGCCGGTTTCGCATTTGTCTCTTTTTCACCGTCAATTTATGGCAATCCTTTGACAAGTTTGCAACCTGCCGATGACATCCATCCGCACCCACTCCCGCTACCCTGCTTGCACCGTAGTTCCGAGGCTGTTGCCGCCGGATTCACGTAATCGCAAACAACAAAAAAGAATTGGAGTGATGTCATGAGCAAAGAGAAGTCTCTCTCTCCCACGTTAGCCGAAACCGCTCCTTCGCCGGGCAATAAACTGGAGTCCAAATTGAACCGCAGCGTGAAGCGGCGCTCGTTCCTCAAAGGAGTAGGGGCGACCGGAGCGGCATTATCGGCCGGCGCGCTGCTCACCACCGCCACTAGTTTTGCCGAAGAAAAAAGCGGCAGCCTGGACCGCGGCGATGCCTCCATCCTGCGCTTCCTGGCCGCGGCCGAAATCATCGAAACCGACATTTGGCAACAGTACGCCGAACTCGGCGGCACTCAGGACAGCGAGCTTCCCGGGCTCACCGGAGGCAGCCCGCTCTACACCCTGGCCCTACAGCAGCTCGATGGCGACATGGACCAATACATCCATGACAATACCGAAGATGAGCTGACCCACGAACAATTCATCAATGCCTACCTGGCCTCGAAGGGCGCGGACACCGTCAACCTCGACCGCTTCCGCAATTTGCCCAGCAGCAAGGCTACCGGCGCAGCTCAGATCGGCCGTTTGACCAACCTCATGAAGCTCACGGTGGATACCAGCTGGTGGACGCGCTACCGCAGCCGGAGCAAGAACCCTGACTTCGGGGACACCTTCCCGAACGCGGTCCCCTCGCTCGCTGTGGGACACCACACTGCGATTCCCCGCACCGACGACGATGTCCAGCCCGATCCGACCAAGCCGAACAACATCTCTGACTTGACCCAGGCCATCGCCAATACCGCGGGGTTTCACTTTGTCTGGATCGAACAAGGTGGGACCAGTCTTTATCCATCGCTGGCGCAGCGGGTCACCAGCGTGGAAGTGCTGCGCATCCTGCTGAGCATTGGCGGGACCGAGATCTGCCACTTCCAGACCTGGCACGACAAAGCCGGCAACGCCATTCCGCTGCCCAATGTGTGGGACCCGGTCAACAAAGTGAGCGTGACGTTCCCGGACCTCAACTCGCCCCCGTTCGGCGGTGAGGACTTCCAGACCAACCTGATCATGCCGGAGCCGACGGTATTCCTGAGCAAGCATTTCCCGGTCTGCTCGATCATCCGGCCCACGGCCACCAAAGACGCCGCGATGGGAGCGTTGATGGGGCTCACGGCAGACGGGCTGTTCAACGGGCAATCCAAGGAATTCCTCGCCTTCATGCGCGATCTGGCGGAAGACGCGGACGAAGCCCGGCGTTAAATTCCGACTGCGATTCCACTTTGGATTGCGCTGTTGGGGGCGGGCGCTGTCTCTCGGGGGAGGGTTTACGGCGCCCGCGTTTCAGAAGTACGGAAGGTTTCTATTTCTGCTTAAGGAGCATTTATGTTTGAAGGTTTGTTTCAGCCGATGCATCTGATCGTACTTGCTGGAATTGCGGTGCTGGTGTTCGGCCCCAAGAAGCTTCCGGAGTTGGGCAAGGGATTGGGCGACGGCATCCGTAGTTTCAAGTCGGCCATGAAAGCGGTGGGACAAGAGGAAGAGTCGGAGAAAAAAGGCTGAGCGCGTGGTGACAGTCGCTCCCAGAACGGGGTTTCGATTGTCCCGCTGCGCTCCACCGGCGCCCCGTCACCGCCTTCATAAGACCGATGATTTTTCAGCAATGAGCTTGTTGATCTTGTCTACAAACTCTTCCGCCAACATATCTTCGGTTTTCTCTTTGCCTCGTATGCGCACGTTGACCTTGCCCGCTTCGCTTTCTTTATCACCGACGACGAGCAGGAACGGCACCTTCTGAATGGCATTTTCGCGGATTTTGGCTTTCATCTTTTCGTTACGCCCGTCAACCGCCACGCGGACACTAAATCTTTTTGTTTGGACCTCACCCT
>CAZETZ010000110.1:0-11116 GCA_964514735.1 uncultured Acidobacteriaceae bacterium
GGAGACCCGAATAAAAATCAGATGTTCCGAAAATAGAAACCCGGTACGGAAACCTTCTTACTTTTGCTCGTCTCCAGCCGCCAAAATGCGGGATTTTGCTCCATACTTGTGCCAATTGGTGAAACTTACGATGTTGTGGGCGCACTCCAATCCTTCGTCTACCGAACAGGTCTGGACGTCGGCGTGGGTCGGCAGCACGAAGTTGGTCCCGTCTCCCAGCGGAAGATTCGTGTAATCAATCTCGGTCGTGGCGGAGGAGATTGGGAAGCCTGCGTCGATACCGCCGGTTTTTCTTTCCAGCCGCAACAGACCGAAGTCCGCCTTATCGATCCACAACTCCCCATGATACGCCGGGAACAAACTGCTTTGTTTTCCGGTTGGGTAGATCGCATGGAGTGAATAGAGTTTGTTTTCTTTTGCCGCTACCTGGAATTCGAAAATTAGCGCCGGTATTTTGTGCAGCGTGGTTTCTTTTTCGAATTTGAACTTCGCGTGGCTGACGGGCGCGAAGATCGCTTCCAGCGCTGTCGCAAACTCTCCCATGGACCACGCCCCCGATTTTTCAGGCGCTTTTGAGTCGTTACTGGGTTGCCCGTTGATCCGTACGTCATTGGGATACTCCAGTCCCTCCTTATATGTGACCGATGCGGTCACCACATCGCGCACCTGGCGGTTATAACGCTTCATTTCCCGGTTACAAATGAGGTTGGGCATTTTTCTCCGCAAAGACACTACAAAGCGGCAGGCTGTCGCTAAGGCCGTCGGCTCTTTGCTCTGGACCGCAAGAGTATCGCAGTAGGCGGCCACGCTATCGTCATCCTGAAGACCTTTCAGCCCGGAATCTGGCGTTGGGTCCGTGGGCACATGCGCGGCTTCTTCGTGTTTTTCTGCCGGAGCCGGGGGTGGTGGGTTCGTTGGCGGCGCAGGTTCCGCTGCGGTTTCAACCGGGTTGGCTTTGACTGGAACTGGAACAGTCACGGTGAGCGGGACTTCCAAGGTACCTATTTTTCCGGAAGCGATGTCATAGATGCCGGCACGCAGAAATACATTTCCCACGGGAAGCGCAATACTTTCGTGGATCTGCATGCCTGTAGACAGAAAATGCTCATATTGGCGTTGGTTAAAGCTAACGCTGAGTTGCCGGCTATAACCATTCAGGACCGCTCCCTCGGGGCTGTAGGCAATGGCCGCGACCATGAATTTGCCTTCACGCAAACCCTCTGGGCCCTGACTGAGAGTGAAGTTCCTCAGGTCGGTAGCGAAATCGAGCTGATAAAGGACCGGGACAATTTTGGATTTTTTCTCATCGGCGTTACTCGGCGTGGGTTGAGCGTCGGAGGGAGAGGCGTCCATGGTGAAAACAAGCTGGTCCGCTTGCGGCAGTCCGCGCTGCATGGCGCCATCGAAGCTGCTGACCTCATACCGCGATTTCGGTCTGCGCGAATCGCGCTCGAAGTATCCACGGCGGTAGGCAAGATTGGCTTTCACTCCATCGAGTTTGACCTCGATTTTCCGCAGTTTGCCTACTTCCGATCTATTGGCTGGCCGGTAGGAGATGGCGTAGTAGGCCGCGCCGTCATTGACTGCGGCCGCAATGGATTCGGAAATCGCGTTGCTGTTAAAGAAGGCTGCGCCCCCTGTCTGGCGCGCCATGGTCTTCATCGAGTCGTGCTCGAAATTAGTCTGCGTCTCGAATTGGTATAAGTCTTTCCCCGGCGGATTACGTTGTCTTCCAGTTAATGCCGCGTCCGTCGTCGGAGCGAGCATTAAGCCGCGGCTGTCGATCGGATAAAGCGCGATTTGACTTGCGGCCAGCAGATTAGTCGTTTTGCGAACTTCTTCGCTATAGTCGGTGATGTCGTCTCCCGCCGCGGAACTGGGAACAAGAACAGGAAACGCGCCTGAAAGCCAGATCAAGTTTTTGCGCCCAGGGAAACCGCTGAGGTACAAAGCGACCCGTTCCAAATTGTTCAGGGTCGTTTCGACGCGGAAGCGCAGCTCGAATTCCGCCTGTTTCTCTTGGAAAGCGGTAAGGGCCGCCGCCGCATCGCCTGCGCCAGTTTGCGTCATCATGTTTTCAATGGACGCCTCGCTATCCAGTTGGACCGGCGTGCGGAGCAACGCTGGATTTTCCAGCTTTAGTTTGTGGCTTTGCAGATCGGCCAGAAGCTTTGCGGGGTCCGTGGTGAAGCTTTGCACCAGATGAAGCCCATAGGAAGATGAGAGCAGGGCGATCGGACGACCTGAGCGGGCGTTTTGCAGAAACTTCACCAATTCCTGGTAGACATTTGCCTGGTCCGCGAGGGGCGTATTCAATAAATCGACCAGCACGACATTCGCCGGTCCATTTTCCGCGGTAGATGTTGTATTGGAGTAGGAGCCTGGAGGGACCTTAATGGATTTAAGCGCTATCCCCGGAATGGAATCGGCGTGCGGTTCGAAAGAAGTAATGGTTTGGGGCCTGCCGTCTTCGAATACCTGAAACCGGTTTTTGTTCAGTCCCAAAACTGGATGTCCAGCATTGCCGGTAACAACCACATCGAGCAGGACAGCGTCCGACGTGACTCGAAGGGTGATCTCATTCGCATCTTTTGCTTGCTGAGGTTTGTTCTGAGCGAAAGCAGCCAGGCAACATACGCCGGTAATAAATCCACAGATCAGGCGGATGTTCAGCATCCCGACTTCCCCTCCGCGTGTGTCAAACCGCTACCGGCAGGATACTATCCTATATCCGCGATGCAATCGACGGCTTTCTCCTGGCTGACTGGAGCGCTCTATTTCGTGTCGTAACCAGAATGCCTTCGCTATACTACCTATCAACCTTGCACTTAGGACTTGCGTTTACGGTCGGGAGACCCATCGATGAATTGGTCGGAACAGGTTGTGCTGGTGACGGGTGGCACCGGATCGTTCGGCAAAAAGTTTGTGGAGACCATGCTCCGCAACTACCATCCGCAAAAGCTGATCGTCTTCAGCCGGGACGAACTCAAGCAGCATGACATGCGGGTGGCGGGATATGACCATCCCAGCCTGCGCTATTTTATTGGCGATGTCCGCGATCCACAGCGGCTGGAGCGGGCATTCTCCGGGGTAACCGTCGTAGTCCATGCCGCGGCGCTGAAGCAGGTCCCGGCTTGCGAATACAATCCGTTCGAAGCCGTCCAGACAAACATCATGGGCGGGCGTAACGTGATTGACGCCGCCATCAACCAGGGTGTACGCCGCATCCTCGCCTTGAGCACCGACAAGGCGGTCAATCCCATCAATCTCTACGGCGCCACCAAACTTTGCGCGGAGAAGATGTTTGTCCAGGCCAATGCTTATTCCGGCGCGCAAGATACGCGCTTCAGTTGTGCTCGCTACGGCAACGTCGTGGGCAGCCGGGGCAGCGTGGTCCCAGTGTTTCTGGAGCAACGCAAGAGCGGCAAGATCACAGTGACAGATCGGCGGATGACGCGTTTCTGGATCACGCTGGAGCAAGGCGTGCGTTTTGTGGTGCGCTGCCTGGAAACTATGCACGGCGGTGAGATTTTTGTCCCCAAGATCCCCAGCATGAAACTGGCGGACATGGCCGAGGCTTTGGCCCCTGGTTGCGAGGTCCGCTATGTCGGGATACGGCCAGGGGAGAAGTTGCACGAGGTGCTGGTGTCCGAAGATGAGGCCCGCAACACTCTCGAAGTGGAGGACATGTTCGTGATCCAGCCGGCCCATGCCTGGTGGAAACAGGAGAACTGGAAGGACGCGCGTCCCCTGCCAGACGGTTTCCGCTACACCAGCGACAACAATCCGCAGTGGATGGAGTCCGGCGAGTTGCTCGACTTAGTGCATGGCAGCGCGGCGCCCGTAGATATTTCCTCCCAGAGGCAGCAACGCCTGCCGGCGTGAGTGATTATGCCGCTGACTTCAACAGGCCGGGAACTGTTGGCCGTGGACGGCGGAACGCCTGTCCGCCGGACTCTTCTGCCTTATGGACGCCAGTCCATCGATGACGCCGACATTCAGGCAGTGGTCGAGACCCTTAAATCCGATTGGCTTACCACAGGCCCCAGAGTCGCCGAGTTTGAGCGGGCTTTTGCGGAGTGGGTCGGCGCCAGGCACGCTGTCAGTTTTAGCTCGGGTACTGCGGCGCTGCACGGCGCGGTATTCGCTGCGGGTCTGGGACCAGGCGACGAAGCCATTACTTCGCCGATGACCTTTGCCGCGACTGCAAATTGCATCCTGTATCAGAACGCAACCGCGGTATTTGCCGACGTGTCGAGCGACACCTTGAATCTTGATCCGGAACCAACGGCGCAGAAGATCACCGCCAATACCAAGGCAATTCTCCCCGTGGATTATGCGGGCCATCCTGCGGATTTGGATGCGTTCCTCAAATTGGGGGAGAAACATGGGCTGACCATCATCGAGGATGCCTGCCATGCGCTAGGCGCCGAATACCGTGGCAGGCGTGCCGGCAGTCTCGCGCACATGACCGTATTCAGCTTTCATCCGGTGAAGCACCTGACGACCGGGGAAGGTGGAATGGTCACCACGGATAATCTCCAATTTGCCCAGACCCTGCGTCGCTTTCGCAATCATGGAATCAACAGCGATGGGCGTGACCGGCAAAAGACCGGGGGATGGTTCTACGAGATGACCTTCCTCGGATTCAACTATCGCCTTACGGACATTGCCTGTGCCCTGGGCCTTTCGCAATTGGGCAAATTGGAGGCCAACCTGGCCCGCCGAAGAGAAATCGCCGCTCGCTATACCGCAGCCTTTCGAGAAATTCCCGGAGTTATCGCGCCGGCCGTCCGGGCCGAGGTAAAGCCTGCATGGCATCTCTATCCGATTCGCTTAGACTTGTCTGAGTTGGTGGCAACTCGCGCCGAGGTGTTCCGGGCGCTGCGCGCCGAAAATATTGGAGTGAATGTTCACTACATTCCGGTGCATCAGCATCCTTACTACCGCGAGCGTTTCGGTTTTCAGGATGGAGAGTGCCCAGTGGCTGAGGCCGCTTACGAACGGCTGATCAGCTTGCCGATGTTTCATAGCATGACGGACGAGGATGTTGCGGACGTGGTGCGCGCCGTGCAAAAGGTTGCGGTGAACTACGCGCGATGAAATCGAGTTCAAGCTTTCAATTTCCCCCGGGACTCTCAGGGAAAACTGCCGGGGGGATTCCAACTCGAGTGATGGCTGGGCGCGTGCACAGCGAACTCACGTTAGGAACGGCGCAACTCGGGATGGAGTACGGGACCGCCAACCGCACGGGAAAGCCATCGCGGTCCGCTGCGATCGGCTTGCTGCATCAAGCGATCGCCGACGGGGTCATGCATCTGGATACCGCGCGCGGTTATGGAGAGGCTGAGTCGGTCCTGGGGGAAGCGCTGCAAGGAAGCTGGCGGGCCCGGGCGGAAGTGATTACGAAACTCGATCCTTTGGCTGCGCTTTCCTCCGACGCTGACGCGGGAACTGTGGCTGCGGCTGTGGACCAGAGTATCGCTGCCTCCTGCCGGGAATTGCGGACCAATTTTCTGCCGATTTTGTTGCTCCACCGCTGGCAACATCGTACGCTTTGGAAAGGCGCAGCCTGGCGCCGCTTGCTGGAATTGCAAGCGCGGGGGACCCTCGGCGTGCTGGGCGCTTCCCTCTACGATCCCGAGGAGGCTTTGCAGGCGCTGCAAGATCCGGAGATTCAGCACTTGCAATTACCCATGAACCTGCTTGACTGGCGGTGGAAGGCGACTGGCGTTGATCGGGCAAGTTTGCTCCGTCCCGATGTCGTGGTGCATGCCCGCAGCGCGTTTCTTCAGGGAGTGCTTTTGCAGCCCGCGGAAATTTGGCCCAGATCGGATTACGATGCGAAAGGTTGCGTCACCCGCTTGCGGGAAATCGCCCTTCGCTTTGGGCGGGATGGCGTAGCCGATTTGTGCCTGGCGTATTTAAGGGCGCTGCCCTGGATCGCGAGCATTGTGACGGGATGCGAAACCATGGAACAACTGGACCATACCGTGAGCTTGTTCCGCCTCCCTCCGTTGACCAGTGAACAGTGCGAAGAGTTGGAGCGCGCCCTGCCACAGGCTCCCGTGGCATTGTTGAATCCATCCCAATGGAAAATCGCTTAACCGCGGCGCAAGTCTTGGATCCGAAGACCACGCCGATGGTAGTGGCCATTGTGCAAGCCAGAATGTCTTCCACGCGTCTGCCGGGGAAAGTTCTGGCTGAAGTTGCGGGGCGCCCCATGCTGTGGCATGTGGTCAATCGGGTCAGCCGGGCGCGATGGATCAAGCGGGTGATTGTGGCGACGTCGGAAAATCCCGCCGATGATTCGATCGCCCGGTTCTGCGCGCAGGAAGGGATCGCATGTTCTCGTGGGAGTGAAACGGACGTGTTGGACCGTTATTACCAAGCGGCGCGGGAGTATTCGGCGGATGTCGTGGTCCGCATCACCGCGGATTGCCCTTTGATCGATCCGGTTGTGGTGGACAGGGTGGTGCAGAGTTTTTTTGACAAGGGGTGTGACTACATTTCCAACGCTCTGCACTACACTTACCCCGATGGGCTGGACACGGAAGTTTTCTCGTTTGCCGCGTTGCGACAGGCGTGGCAGGAGGCGACACGAGCGTCCGAGAGGGAACACGTTACTCCTTATTTGCGCGCGGGAAAGTTTCGGATTGCCAATGTGGAGAACGATGTCAAGATTTCACGGCCCTTGCGTTGGACGGTGGACGAACCCTCCGATCTGGATTTCGTAAGGCGGGTCTTTGCCGCTTTCTCCGGCAAGAAAGATTTCGGCATGGAGGATGTACTGGACTACCTCAATATGAATCCAACCATACAGGAGTTGAATTCCTCGATTACCGCAAACCAAGGATATCTGCGCAGCCTCTATGACGAGGCGGGCAGTGGACCGGCCCCGCCACGGCCCCTGGAAAAGTCACAGAGTTGGCTGCGACGTTCGCAGAAGGTGATTCCCGGCGGCGCGCAGACTTTCAGCAAAGGGCATACGCAGTATGTGGAGGGAGTTGCGCCGCTGTTTCTTGAACGGGGAAAGGGTTGCCGGGTGTGGGATGTGGACGGAAACGAATACATCGATTTCGTCCAGGGACTCCTCCCCAACCTTCTCGGCTATGCTCACGAAGGAGTAAATGCCGCCGTAGCCCGCCAGTTGTCAGAAGGCCATAGCTTCTCTCTGCCGCATCCACTGGAAGTAGAACTGGCGGAACGCCTGACCCGCTTGGTCCCATGCGCGGAGATGGTCCGTTTCGGCAAGAATGGTTCTGACGCGACTTCTGGGGCGGTGCGCGCGGCCCGGGCATTTACCCGCCGCGATCACATTGCCTGCTGCGGCTACCACGGCTGGCAGGATTGGTATATCGGCAGCACCACGCGCAACGCGGGTGTTCCGGGTGCGGTCCAGGCGCTGACGCATTCGTTTCCCTATAACGATGCGGGCGCGCTGGAGAAGCTGCTCGAACAGCAGCCCGGCCAGTTTGCCGCGGTCATCATGGAACCCGTGAACTTCACCGCGCCCCATCCCGGATATTTGCAACAGGTAAAGGAACTCAGCCAAAAGCACGGAGCATTATTGATCTTCGACGAGATATGCTCCGGCTTCCACTTCGGTCTCGGGGGCGCGCAGAAACGCTATAACGTCATTCCCGACATGGCATGTTTTGGAAAAGCCATGGGCAACGGTTTTCCCATCGCGTGCGTGGCCGGGCGCAGGGACGTCATGAAAACCTTCGAGGACATTTTCTTCAGTTTCACTTTTGGCGGGGAAGTGGCCTCCATGGCGGCGGCCATGACCGTGCTGGACGTGCTTGAAACCACGGACGCGCTGGCCCGCATGGAAGCGCAAGGCCGGGTCCTTCAGGACGGGTTCAACACCCTGGCTAAACTTGCGGGGCTTTCAGACCGGCTGGTGTGTGTCGGCCATTCGACTTGGTCGCTGATCAAGTTCCGCGATGCGGATGGCAAGGACAGTCTGCTACTGCGCAGCCTTGTTTCCCAGGAATTGGTGAAGCGCGGTGTCCTCTCGCTGGTTACTCACAACCTGACGGCTGCGCACGATCACGTTGCCGTGCAACAGGCGCTCGAAGTCTATGCTGCGGTTTTCAAGACAGCGGCCGGCTGGCTGGAGGACCCGGACCCTGCAAGATTTTTGGAAGGCAAAATGATTCAGCCGGTTTTCCGCGTCAGGTAAAGGTTGGTGCGCATCCCATCGGGTCACAATCCGGGAACGCTCATTCTGCGGTGTGATGCCAGCGTCAGCATGGGTACCGGCCACGTTATGCGCTGTCTTGCTCTGGCCCAAGCCTGGCAGGATTTCCGGGGAGAAGCGGTGTTCGCCATGAGCGACCCGAGTGCCGCAATGGTGGAACGGCTGAGCGCGGAAAAGCTGGATACCATCCGCCTCTCCGCGGTCGCGGGCAGTATGCGGGACGCGCAGGAAACCGTTCGGGTTGCCAAAAATTATTCGGCCCGCTGGGTCGTCGTTGATGGATACGGTTTCGATGCCAATTATCAGCGCGCCCTTAAAAGCGCCGGCCTGAAATTGCTGTTGGTCGATGACCTGGCTGAAGCCGAACATTATTTCGCCGACCTGGTGCTAAATCAAAATACCTGCGCGCGGGAAGAGTCTTATTTCCACCGCGAACCTTACACCCGCCTGTTGCTGGGTCTTCACTTTGCGCTGTTAAGACGTGAGTTTACGGTCTTGAGTGAACGGAAGCGCGAGGTCACGACCGTTGGCAAGAAATTGCTCGTGACCATGGGCGGCAGCGATCCTGACAATCTTACCCTGCGGGTCGCGCAGGCGTTCGCTTCCATGAAAGAATTTGAGGTCATAGCGGTGGCCGGCCCCAGCAATCCACATCAGCGAACGTTAAGAGAGCTTGCCACCGTCTGTGAAGGAAGGCTCCAGATCGTTGTGAATAGCACTAAAATCGAAGAACTCATGTGCTGGGCCGATCTCAGCGTAATCGCGGCAGGCGGGACACTGTGGGAGTTGCTCTGTCTTGGGACTCCGGTGTTGAGCTACGCCAGAAATTCTTTGCAGGCCAACATTCTCGGCGAATTGGATGCTCAAGGAGTTGTATATTTCCTGGGGGTCTCCGGGGCTTTCGATGGAACTTCCTTGAAGGCAAGCATTGGCAATTTGGCCTCCGCCCCGCAAAAGCGCTCACGCATGTCGGAGCTGAGCAAGAGTTTGATTGATGGACTTGGGGCAGCGCGAATTTGCCAAGTTCTTCAAGGAAAGAGCGCAGCATGACGATCGGGATGGAATTGATCGGTCCTGCGGAGCGAGGGGCGTTTCTCGACATGGCGGAAACGCATTTCCGGGAACTCGATCCCGGGTTCGTCCCGCAAGCGAGCTGGAAGCGGGACTACTTCGACAAAATCCAAGCGAATCCCCGCTACTATTTGCGCTGGATTGTAGCCGACGGGAAGCGCGCGGGTTTTATTTTGTTCGGCCTGGAAGGCCACCGGTTTCTGGCAAAAACGTCGGGTTGGATTTACGAGTTGTATGTCCGGCCTGAGTTTCGCCTTCAGGGGATCGCCCGTTCCGCGGGGGAACAAGCCATGGAAGAACTCCAAAAGCATACCGACAGATTGCAACTCGAGATTATGGAGGGAAACAAAGGCGCGGCAGCATTGTGGAAGTCCCTTGGCTTCGGTAAGTTTTGCGAACGCTGGGTGCGAACGGGCGGGCCAAAATGAAAATCGCAATTTCCCAGCCTGCCTATTTGCCCTGGCTTGGCTACTTCGATCTCATCGATCAGGTCGATGTTTTCGTATTGCTGGACAGCGTGCAGTTCGAGAAGCAGTCTTGGCAACAGCGAAACCGCATCAAGACCCCGACTGGACTGCAGTGGCTTACCGTTCCCGTGATTTTCAACGGGCGGTTCGGACAACGCATTCAGGAGGTCGAAATCCGTGAGCCGGATTTCTGGCGCAAGCATTTGCGGTCCATTGAAGTGAACTATCGCCGCGCTCCTTTTTTTGATCGATACTATCCGGAACTGTCGGATCTTTTGCAAGCGCGCACGAGTAAGGGGCTTCTGGTAGAGCTCAACGTTGCCATCATCCGCTGGTTCTGTGAAATTCTGGGAATCGGGGCGCAGTTTTTACGGTCCTCCGAACTGAATCAACCGGGACGCCGCTCCGAGCTTCTGGTAAATCTGTGCCGCTCGCTGGCGGCGGACCAGTATCTTTCCCCGCTGGGTTCAGCCGTCTATTTGTGCGATGACCTGCAACAATTTTCGCAAGCGGGAATCGAAGTGGGATTTCAGCACTACCAGCATCCCGAATACCCCCAGCTTTTTGCTCCTTTTGTTCCCTACGCTTCGGCCCTCGATCTACTTTTTAATACGGGCGCAGAGGCCATGGAGGTCATTCGTAACGGCCGCAGGGACGCCTACAGTTCAACCGCAGTGCCAGAAGCGGGCCTTGTGGGAAAGAAAAGCTAAAATGAGCGCGCCGCTGAGCATCGGCAAACATCAAGTCGGTCCGGGTCATCCGGTCTACATCGTCGCCGAGCTGTCCGCCAATCACAATCGGGACTACCAGCAGGCGGTGCGTATTATTCATGCAGCCAAAGAAGCTGGGGCCGATGCGGTAAAACTGCAAACCTACACCGCGGATACGATCACTCTACGTTGTGATCGCGAAGAATTCCACATCGGCGGCGGCACCTTGTGGGATGGACGCAATCTGCATGACTTGTATGAGGAAGCCCACACCCCCTGGGAGTGGCAACCCAAACTGAAGGAGGTTGCAGATGAGCTGGGCCTTGACCTTTTCTCCTCTCCCTTCGATGGGACCGCGGTGGACTTTCTGGAGGAGATGGCTGTCCCCGCATACAAGCTGGCATCCTGCGAACTGGTGGATATGGGTCTAATCCGGAAAATGGCCGGCACGGGCAAGCCGTTGATAATGTCCACCGGCATGGCAACTCTGGAAGAGGTCCAGGAGGCGCTTCAGACAGCGCGGAAAGAGGGCGCCACACAAATTGCTCTGTTGAAATGCACCAGCGCCTACCCGTCCTCGCCCGACGAAATGAATTTGCGGACGATTCCTGAACTGGCGCGGCGGTTTGAAGTTCCGGTGGGATTGTCAGATCACACCATGG
>CAZETZ010000111.1:0-11089 GCA_964514735.1 uncultured Acidobacteriaceae bacterium
GATTGAGTCAAGAAGGATGACGACATCGCGCTTGTGTTCGACCAACCGTTTGGCTTTTTCGATCACCATCTCGGCAACTTGCACGTGGCGCGCCGCCGGTTCATCGAAGGTCGAAGAAATAACTTCGCCTTTGACCGAGCGCTGCATATCGGTGACTTCTTCCGGGCGCTCATCGATCAATAGCACCATCAACACAACTTCGGGATGGTTGGCGGTGATTGAGTTGGCCACATTCTGCAACAACATCGTCTTACCGGCGCGTGGAGGCGAAACAATCAACCCACGCTGGCCTTTACCTAGTGGGGTAAGCAAATCCATGACTCGTGCGCTGACGTTCTCGCGCACCGTCTCCAGCTTCAGCCGCTCCTGGGGATAAAGCGGCGTGAGGTTGTCAAACAGAATTTTGTTGCGAGCTTCATCGGGCGATTCGAAGTTCACCGCTTCGATCTTCACCAGCGCGAAATACTTTTCGCCCTCATGCGGAGGCCGCACCTGGCCGCTGATGGTGTCACCGGTCTTGAGGTCAAATTTGCGAATCTGCGACGGCGAGACATAAATGTCGTCGGGACCAGGCAAGTAGTTGTAATCGGGCGAGCGGAGGAAGCCGTAGCCGTCAGGCAAAATTTCCAGCACGCCTTCGGCGAAGATGTGTCCTTCTTTTTCGCTCTGTGCCTGAAGAATTTTGAAAATCAGGTCTTGCTTGCGCATACCGCTGGCGCCGGGCAGATCCAGAGACCGGGCGATCTTGGTCAGCTCCGTAATGTTCTTTTCTTTGAGTTCAGCAATGGTCATTCATCACCTGCGAGAAGATTTTTAAGGGAGGTCACTACTAAAAGGAAAGACTTGCTCTTTGCGGGGCAATGCGGCGGGGCCGGTGTTACGCGGCCCGCCGTTGTGCCTCAACAAAATGTTCAGGTTCCGCCAACACTCCCTGGCGGTCCGAGCTCGCGATGCGCTCCAGAACTTCGTTCATGGTTTCCTGAATGCGCGTATTCGGCTTGTGAAACTTACGGGTCGCCTTAGACGCAAGCTGGCAAAGCATGTAACGGTTTCTCAAGGTATGTAATGCATCAAAAACACGGTCTGAGCGCTTCATTTCTATCTCTCCCAATTTCTAAATAGCTGACAGGGCAGGTTCCCACCTCATCGACCTAAGTCATTGAATTCAGAGGATTGTACGGGAAAGCTCTGGCTATTTGTAATAGATGCTCCGCTTAGGTCGAAAGTTACTAATTCTAGGATTAATGACCCGGTACCAGCGGAAGTCCTGCGGACGGTTTGAATCAAATTTGTGTCCGTGGAACTGTGTAATTTAGCGAAAAAGCCGGAAGAGGTCAAGGTAATTCTTCGGGTACCTGGGACTGGACTGTCTCTAAAGATTCCAGACAGGGGCAAGGATTCCCCTTAGTCCGCCCTCCATAACTACCGTGGAACCATAAGCTTGGAGAATTGCCATCGGTTTTTCCGTTTTTGGAACAAGCTAGCATCCTTATTTCATTATTCCCCCTGTTATCTGTTATTGTGCGCATCACAAGGTGTTCCCCCACCTTGTAACGGCCCACCGTCCTACTCGAACTTTAAAAAGTCTGCGAAGGCTCGGGGAGGGGTGTGCCTTTGTCAGACCAGCCAGAGCAGAAAGCAAGCGATCCGAGAATTATTTTTGCACGCCGGTTTCTTGCCAAAAAATGTTTTACCTCGGAAATCGCGATCGACGAAACTGTCGCCGCCTTACATTTGTCTTCGTCCCGGTTCCGCCATCTTTTTAAAAAGGAAACCGGGGTCTCGCCATGTCAGTACGTAAAGCTGGTGCGGTTGCGCCACGCCCGTCAACTTCTGGAGAAGTCTTCCCTGTCGGTAAAAGAAGTAATGGCCGCCGCCGGCATGAATGACCTTAGCCATTTTGTCCGCGACTTTAAATCTGTTTACGGATTTACGCCCACCGAGGTCCGCCGCCTGTCGCAAGCGACGGCACTCGGAATAAACCCAGAGCAGCAACATCCGCCAACAGATAGCCATCTTCGCCAACACGAGGAGATTGCCACAACACCCACCGACGTTAAGCTCTCCCTCGAGCCTTCGTGACGGTGGGCTGACCCCAGGAAGCTTTACCTGTTTCATTGCACCCGGCCCATATCAGCGCGTGGGCCGTGTGCAAATTTCTCTCCTTAGGTTTTCAAATGCCACGCAATGTAACCGACGACGTGTCGTTCGTCTCCGGCCTGGATTTGCTTCAGTCGCAAACGCTGGGACACCCGGAAGTAGTGATCGCCGTCCTGGATGGCCCCGCGGACCGCTCTCACGCTTGCTTCCAGGGCGCGCGTCTCCAACAATTGCCGTCGTTCGTTACTTCGGTTGTCGGCCAAGGCATGATGGCCGCGCATGGCACGCATGTAGCCAGTGTAATTTTCGGACAACCGAATGGCCCCATCAGGGGAATCGCTCCCGGGTGCCGTGGACTGATTGTGCCGGTCTTTTCTGATGCAGCAAGCCGGCCTCTACAAATGGACTTGGCGCGGGCGATTGACCAGGCCGTCGCCGAAGGCGCGCACATCATCAATATCAGCGGCGGTGAATTGTCGTCACCGGGTGCGGCCGACCCGCTTCTTGCCCGAGCAGCCGAACGATGCCGCAAGAATAACGTCCTGCTGGTGGCGGCTGCGGGCAACGATGGATGTGCCTGCCTGCACGCGCCCGCCGCCATTCCATCCGTGCTTGCAGTCGGCGCCACGAACAAAGATGGACAGCCCCTGCCATCCAGCAACTGGGGCGAGGCCTATCGTTCCCACGGAATTTTGGCGCCCGGTCAGGAAATCTTAGGCGCCGCCCCAGGCGGCGGAACTACCGCTTTCACCGGCACCAGTTTTGCCACTCCGCTGATAACCGGCGTTGCTGCCTTGCTGCTTTCCCTACAGATCCAAATGGAAATCGATCCTGATCCCAAGGCAGTGCGTGAGGCGATCCTGCAATCCGCGTTGCGTTGCACTCCCACTTCCTCCCCCGACTGTCAGCGCTTTCTGACAGGAAGACTCAATATTCCCGGGGCGTATGCCCTAATCCAAAAAGGAGCTAAAAAAAGTATGTCCGAAACAATTGCTGAAGTTGCTACGCCCCAGGCAATTGCCAATCTCAGTCCAGCGGCAGGGGCAATCTCGTCCTCTGGACAGCCCGGAGTCAGTCCCTCCGGTCCCGACTATTCCACCAGCCACTCCACCGAACACGCAGCACCAGTCAGTCTTGCAGCGGCGGCACCTCCTGCAATCACATCGGCGGAGACGCACTCGGTTGGTGTGACCCCTTCTGCAGTCACGCCTTCGCAAGCCTGCGGCTGCACACGTAAACCTGCGAACCCGTTGGTCTTTGCCATCGGTCAGCTCAACTACGACTTTGGTACGGAAGCCCGGCGCGACAGTTTCAAACAGCTGATGCCCTACGTGAAGCTTGGCAATCAGGAGATCCCGCCTAACCCCTACGACCAATCACAAATGGTCACATATCTCAAAGATCTTGGACATGGCGACGAATCGGCGTCGCTCATCTGGGTGATGAATCTGGAATTGACTCCGATTTACGCCCTTGAACCGGTCTATCCCTACGCTCCCAAGGTCTTTGAGTTTTTTGCGCAGGCACTCGCCGGTCAGATTGCGCCCAAGGACTCGGATGACTTTGTCTCCCGTGTCTCCATCCCCGGCGTGTTAACCAACCGCACCGTGCGCCTGTTCTCCGGACAGGTCGTGCCTGTGGTTGAGCCGCAGTTTCGCGGCATGTACGCCTGGAACGTGAACAAACTGATCGACGAGGCCATCAAAGCGCAAGGCCTCAACAAAGACAACGGCGAAAAGCTCAAAGACGTCATCCGGCAGTTCCTCAATCGCATTTACTACGACCTCCGCAACCTGGGTACGTCGCCCCAGGATCGCGCGTTGAACTACACGGCAACCAATGCTTTTCAGGCAATCGAAGTGTTGGAGAACGTGACCACCGATAAATCCCCACGCCAGCTGGCTGACATGCAAGTGGTGAAAAGCCCCTACTGCCGGATGGATTCCGACTGTTGGGACGTCATGCTGAACTTCTTCGATCCGGAAAATGATTTGCGGGCACGCAAGATCTACCGCTTCACCGTGGACGTCAGCGACATGATGCCAGTCACGGTAGGCGAGATGAGGAGTTGGATGGAACCTGCATGAAAGGAGGTAGCCCTATGAGGATGCCGCATATTTCGCGCCCAGTCTCGCGTGATCCAGGCGGGCCTGACGCATACATGTTCGTCGATGGCGTCATGGTCTCAGTGAGCTGTTATGACCTGACCGGCCTGGCCCGCTCCATGTGCCTGATGGGCTAGCCAACCAGCTGGCTCGGCAAATGCGACCGGTGATAGGCAAAACAGCCGGTTGCAGGAAATGTTTCACCCGCCACGGCGGCGTCAAGCTAGGCGCCGCCATGGCAAATCAAAAACACTAACTATTCAAGGAGAACAATATGAACGAGAAAATCACAGCCCTCCGGATGCCATTGCAGGCAGCTCCGGTAGAACGCACCATCACCCACGCACCCATGACCACCTTAGGCGTCGATGCCAGCTTCAGCTTCAGCGACATCCTGAGTGGCGTCAAAACAGCAGCGGGAATCGCAGGGCAGTTCGCTCCTGTGCTTGCCGGCCTGCTGTAACCAACTGCGACGCTCCCTCGTTGGCCGGGTCTGGCCACCGGGGGAGCGCGTTTACCCATTTCGAAGCAAATTTTCGATTTCTAAGGAGTTCAAATGAGACTACCTGGGCAAATTGCTCCTGTACTTCGGCCGCCAAATTTTCCTACCGTGCTGCTGGCGGATGTCGAACAAACTGTTTCCGACACCACCGATCCGAATGATCCCGGCTATTTCGCACCGTCATATGGAGACCGCGGTTGTCACATCTTTTCAGATGCAGCCTTTCTGCGTTGTATCGCAGGTTCGAGGTTCTAGATGCGCATTAACATTTCCCACAGGAGAAGCCTAATGTCGACCCACCAACTCCTACGTACCCTTGGAGAAATTCTGGCTATTGGGGTCCTCACACAAATCAGCATGTCGCCGGTATATGCCGCCGGCAAGAAACCGATCACCAAGGGTCAAACCAAGATTGTGCGAGCGGTGAATCAGCAACCGCAGGGCAATAGCTGTCTTCCAGATGTCATTGGAACAGGAAATGACCCGGCGGTCGGGCCGTCCACAGACCTGACCAACCTGAGCGTGAGTTGCAGTGATGACCCAGCAGTAACCTACGGGCAGTTGAAAGCGCCCCTGGCGGGGGCCAACCGTGTGTATTGTGTAACCACTCTCTCCAAGCTGCGTAAGCAACGCTCAGCCGTGACCGTGGTCGCAGACCCCACGGTTCAAAACTCGTATCACTGTTTGCTGGCTACCATCACCCCAAAGGAGTTTGTCGCCGCTACGAAGGAACAAAAATAGAATCCGTTTCTAGGCCCAGAAACTTCGATCCAGCGTGCGGTACTGAATGGCCTCGGCGATGTGTTTCGGCTCAATCGCCGGGGCTGCTTCCAGGTCAGCAATGGTGCGGGCAACTTTCAGGATGCGGTCATGCGCTCGCGCCGTCAGTCCTTGTTGCAGCATGGCGCGTTCCAGCAGGCTCTCGCAATCCGCCGAAAGCTCGCAAAAAGTCCGGATATGCCGGGCGGTCATCTGCGCGTTGCTATAGAGCTTTTCCCGCTTGCACACGGCGAATCTTTGTAACTGGATCTCGCGGGCGCGCACGACTCGTTCCCGAATTTTGGCCGAGCCTTCTGGCTCAACTCCAGCTCTCATCTCCTTGTAGTTCACCGCGGGAACATCGATGTGAATATCGATCCGGTCCATCAGCGGCCCGGAAATTTTCGACATGTAACGTTGAATGATGGGAGGCGTGCAGTGGCACTCGCGGCTGCGGTCATTGAAGAAGCCGCACGGACATGGATTCATGGCCGCGACCAGCATGAAGCGTGATGGAAAAGTCAACGACATGGAAGCCCGCGCGATACACACCGTGCCATCTTCCAGCGGCTGACGCATCACTTCCAGCACATTGCGCGGAAACTCCGGCAACTCGTCGAGAAATAAAACTCCATTATGCGAGAGCGACACCTCTCCAGGTCTCGGCACGGCGCCTCCGCCGATCAACCCTGCGTCTGAAATCGTGTGATGCGGCGCGCGGAAAGGACGCACACCAACCAATCCCGCTCCAGCATCCAGCACTCCAGCCACGCTATGAATCTTGGTTGTCTCCAGCGCCTCTTCAAACGTCAGCGGCGGCAGGATCGTCGGCATCCGCTTGGCCAGCATGGTCTTGCCCGAGCCGGGAGGCCCGATCATCATGATGTTGTGCCCGCCCGCGCAGGCGACCTCCAACGCCCGCTTGGCCGACTGTTGACCCCGCACATCCTTGAAGTCGATGGGGAAGTGTTGTGACTCGTTGAGTAACCCCTGGCGATCCACCTGCAGTGGACGGATGCCATTCCCGGTGTTCACAAAGTGGATCACATCCAACAGGGACTTCACGGGATAGACTTCCACCCCGCCAACCATTGCCGCCTCGCGCGCATTGAGTTCGGGCACGACCACGCGCGGTATCTTTCTTCCCCTGGCCTCGATCGCAATCGGTAGGGCGCCGCGCACGCTGCGCAGTCCTCCGTCCAGCGACAACTCGCCAACGAACAGACAGTCCGGGACGTCTTTCTTGTTAAGGCCGCCATAGGCGCCCAGGATTCCCAATGCCATCGGCAAATCGAAACCCGAACCCTCCTTGCGGATGTCCGCCGGCGCCAGATTGATGGTGATGTGAGTCAGGGGAATGTCGTACCCGCAATTCTTGAGCGCGGCCCGCACCCGATCGCGGCTCTCCCGCACCGCCGCATCGGGAAGCCCGACGGTATGAAAATGGTCTTCCTGGGTCTTGATGCCCGAGATGTCCACTTCCACTTCAATAATGTTGGCGTCTACACCGTAGACAGCGGCGCTCAGGGTCTTATAGAGCACGGAATCCTTGATTCACAGGAGGCTGGGCACACTCTCGCGAGCTATGCGAGAGCAAATCCACCTTACCGAGAAAGGTCCAGATTGGCTGTGACATCCGTCACACGGTCTTTGTGACATGTGAACGTGCATGGCCTGTGAATGCGAACCAAGTTTCCCAACAAGTTTTCGTTTGTTTTGTATCCCGCGCCTAGACTAGGATTCGGACTACGCCTGCATAGCACTCGGTCCTATATTTCGTGCAGTCGGGTGCGATGTTATGCCTGAGAAGGAAACCGAGCCCGGGTCACTGTCCGCCAACCCCGGCCAGTTAGAAAAAGAAGAAGCCTGGCTCCTGCGGCTGGCCCTGCTGTTCTTAGTGTTGCTGGCGGTGGCGCTGGTAGCGGTCCTGTGGGAACGGCTGGAGTCCCTTCCTCATTATCTTTTCCTGGTGCCAATTGCGCTTCTGTTTATCGTCATACTCTTTGCCGGCTTTGCCTACGGACGCAGGAAGCGTGTTGCCGAACTTAAGCGCCTGGTCCGCAGTATCGAAGAGCGCGCCGCGCCCTCCGCCGAGCAGATCGATCAGCTCAGCCAGGTCATTGTGCGTTCTCAGCGGTCTTTTAAAGAACTGATCGATTCGCTCGACGACGCGGCGTTTGCGGTTTCTCTCGACGGCACGTTCCGCACGGTCAACCGCCGGGTCACGCAATTTCTGGGGTCCAGTTACCAGGAAACAGTGGGCCACAAACTCCATGAATTCCTGGAAGGGCCGACGCGTGACCAGATCCAACCCTATTTGGCCCCTTTTCTGGAGCGGCGGCGCTGGTCGGGAATCCTCAGAATCAAGTTAAAACAGAACCCGCGGGTCCTCTATTTCGATTGCGTCCTCAACGCGATCGTAAATGACGACGACGTGGTCGGAATCAGTGTGCTCGCCAGGGACGTCACCGACGAGAGAGAAAAGGAAAAGCGTTTCACGGAACTGTTTGAGACCTTGCAGGAAGGCGTGTACTTCAGCACGCCCGAAGGCAAGCTGCTGGATGCCAACGACTCCCTGATACGCATGCTCGGGTATGCCAGCAAAGAGGAACTGCTGGCGGTGGACGCGGCTGGCCTCAATTTCGAACCTGGCCCTGCGGTCCTGGGGCGGCGTCAAAACGATCAGGGGAGCGTGCGGACACGCGAAGTCGCGCTCAAGCGAAAAGACGATCGCGCGGCCATGTTTCTGGACACCTCACGCGCGGTCCGGGATGACGCGGGCAAAATCATCCGCTATCAGGGCACGCTAGTGGACATTACCGAACGGCTGGAAATGGAAAAGGAGCTGCGCCGCCAGGAGGAGTTTCAACGTTACCTGCTCGAAAGTTTCCCCGATCTGATCCTGGTCATTGACCTCAACGAGCGTTTCAGTTTTGTCAGCTCCCGAATACGCGACCTGCTGGGGCATAAGCCCGACGATCTGGTAGGCAAAAAGATCGGCGAGCTCCCGGACCACTCCTCGGCCTTTGCCGCGCTTTATCGCGATGTGAGCAGCGGCCGGCGATTGTTCGGTTTTTGCGAATACGAAGCCGCTCATCGCGATGGCAGCCTGCGCACCATGCGGGCCTCGGCCAGCCCCCTGTTTGACGCGGAAAGCAAAGTGAACGGAGTCATCGTTTCGGTCCACGACATCACGGTGGAAAAGAAACTCGAACATCAGATCATCCAGAGCGAGCGGCTGGCCGCCATGGGGCAGATGATCGGAGGCTTCGCCCACGAGCTCAACAATCCCCTCACCAGCATCCTGGGGGTCGCGGAATTATTGCAAGATGCTGAAATCTCCGAGTCCAGCCGTAAACAGATCGGCATGCTTCAGCAGCAGGCGCGACGGGCGAGCGAGATTGTGCAGAACCTGATGTACTTTTCCCGTCCTCCCTTGCCGGGGAAAACCGACATAAACGTCGCTGAGCTGGTGCAACGCACTCTGCATCTGCACGCCTACTCGCTGCGCAAGAACAACATCACCGTGGATTTTCTTGCGGAAAATTCGTCCCCCAGAGTGACCGGCGATCCCCATCAGCTCATGCAGGTTTTTCTTAACCTGGTGATGAATGCGGAGCAGGCCATCCGCGAGGTCCGCGATCGTGGGACCCTACGCATCCGCCTGCGGCAGGACGATGGTTCCATCGCGGTGGTATTCCAGGACGATGGCCCCGGAATACCGGCGGACATCCTGCCCAAGATTTTCGATCCTTTCTACACGACGAAGCGTCCAGGCCGCGGCACAGGGCTTGGCCTGAGCATCTGTAAGGCAATCCTGCGGGAACACGGGGGGAATGTGGAAGTGACCTCAGGTCCCGGAGGCGGGGCGGTGTTCACGGTTTCCGTCCCGGTTGCGGGCATAGAAAAACAAATTCAACCGTCGTCCGCGTAGGGTTGAAATCTGTGGCCGCGGATTTACGGTTCTCGTCCGCGGTCCTCTGCGAAAATCTGCGGCGCAGTTAGAACCGTTTATCGCTCAACCGCCATCGCCACCGCATTGCCGCCACCCAAACAAAGCGCGGCAATCCCGCGATGCACATCGCGACGGACCATCTCATAGATCAACGTCACCAGCACCCGCGCCCCACTTGCGCCAATGGGATGCCCGATGGCCACTGCGCCACCATTCACGTTGACCCTGCTAGGATCGAGCCCCAGCTCCCGCATCACAGCCAGCGCCTGAACCGAAAAAGCCTCGTTGAGTTCGTATAAGTCGACGTCCCCTTTTTTCCACCCGGTCTTTTCCCAAATTTTTCGGACCGCTCCGACCGGGGCCATCATCACCCATTGGGGTTCGACTCCACTTGTTGCCTGGGCCACGATGCGAACCATGGGCGCAGCCCCCAATTCTTTGGCCCGACCAGCGCTGGTCACAACAATCGCCGCCGCACCATCGTTCACCCCCGGCGCATTGCCCGCAGTCACTGTCCCATCTTTCTTGAACGCGGGCTTTAGCGAGCGAAGGACTTCAATCGTAGTGTCTTCGCGCGGCGATTCGTCCTTGTCGAAAATGACAGGGGCGGTGCCTTTCTTCTTGACCGGAAGCTCAACAGGAACTATTTGCGATTTGAACCGGCACTCTTTAATTGCGGAAACAGCTTTTCGATGAGAGTTCACCGCAAACTCGTCCTGCTCTTCCCGAGTGATCCCATATTTCTCGGCGACATTCTCTCCGGTCATTCCCATGTGGTAATCGTTGTAGATGTCCCACAACCCATCGTGCACCATCGCATCCACGATTTGCGCATTGCCCAGCCGGTATCCCTTGCGCGCCTGCGGCAAAAGGTAAGGAGCATTGGTCATTGATTCCATCCCGCCGGCAACCACCATGGAGCTGTTTCCGGTTTGTATCGCTTGCGCCGCAAGCGCGACTGCTTTCAATCCCGAGCCGCAAACTTTGTTAACCGTCATGGCACCTACTTCCGGGGCCAATCCGCCATAAATTGCGGCCTGCCGCGCAGGATTTTGTCCCAATCCCGCGGACACAACGTTGCCCATGATGCATTCGTCAACTTTCGTGGGGTCGAGGTGGGCGCGCTTGACGGCCTCGCGGACCACGACCGCGCCGAGTTGCGGCGCGCTTAACTCCGACAAGCTTCCCTGAAATTTTCCGACGGCGGTACGACACGCCGAAATGATGACGACCTCCTCAAAAGCGGCCATTTACATGCTCCTCCAACGCTTCGCTCGGTGACTTTCCAATTATAGATGTCCATTTTGCGCAAGGAATGAAAATCGGGGGCGCGCGTAGCCGCCGCGGCCAACGCGCAAAAAACATTTCGGGGGAAAACCGCTTTGCTCGATCTCATGGCGGCAAAATTATCGGCAGCGGAAACGTCTCAACCAAAGCTTTCCTCGCAAAAGTTCTCCAACCATGGTCCACGGTGACTTTGGTGCATGCAACAATCGCTCTCTTTCTCGTCATTTTTTTCTTGACATCGTTTTTCATTAACTCTATACATTCAACTAGTTGCAACAAACGATCGTTGCACACACTCCACTTGAAAAGTGGAAAGGGAGAATAGAAACCATGGCAGCTAAGAAAAAGGCGAAGAAGAAAAAGAAGCACTAACTTCTCGCA
>CAZETZ010000112.1:0-11035 GCA_964514735.1 uncultured Acidobacteriaceae bacterium
ACGACAACCGAGCGGAAGTTGACTGGGCGCGTGGGCCGAGCGAGGCCAGCAGCCTAATTCCAGTAGATTGACGACCTCGCCTTTGTGCTGACTAGCCGCGTCATCGTCGCGCACGCAGACGCCCTAAGCTGGGGCACCGAAATCTCCGCTTGCATCGCCGACCAACTCTTCCAACAACTTAGACGCCCCCGTCCGCCGGGTAGCCGCGCCGGATACGTTTGTGGCGTATTTGTATCGTGCTATGAAGGAATTGGCGAGGTGCCTCCCAAAGAGTAAGACTCGGCCAGCGGACGGAATAGAAGCGTCCTTGCCAGACGTGCCCAGAGGGGAACTGCGGGCATTCCAATAGGCAGCATAGCGTCCATAAGTATGTTTGAGGGTGTAGTCCATTAGCGGCCTCGTTACCAAACAGCACGATATGAAGTGCACATTGATTAGACATGAGGCAGTACCTAGGTCGAGAAAGACCATAGAGTTCCGCATACTGACGCGGTAACTCGAGATAAGTGATGCGCTCGGCTTCATGGGAGAAGATGACTTGTCTGGCATTCCCGCGCTGGGTTATTCCGTATTCCCCCCGTATTGTCAGTTTTCGTTATTTGGTTAGAAAGAAACTGTGATTTCTGTATCCACAACAGTCGGTTCATTGGAGACTAGGTAGGGCCGATACCTCCATTGCCTTACGGCATCGATGGCGCTACCAGTCAACATTGGAGATGCACTGCGTACAACCAGGATATTCGTAACCATGCCGTCTTTCCCAATATTTACGTGCAGTACGACGTCCCCGCTCACCCGTGCGAGTTGCGCTAAACCAGTAAGCGCAGCAGGAGTCTTTTTGCATACAAACGGCTTCATATCGCTTTCCGAGACGGTCACAACGTTGTCGAAAGGGGTTGTCACCGTAGCTTGCCGAATGTCATGTGTGCATTTGCCATCGGCAATCGCAAACCAGAGGGGCACTGTTGTCGAGGCTTTCACGGCCTTGCCATTTCGGACGAATGGTGCGAATTCCCAATGTTTTACAGCATCAACTGCAGCAACCGCTAGAACAGGATCGCCTTTGAGCACATCTGCGGTTCTAACGGCTCCGTCTTCCGAGACCGAGATTTTTAATAGGACTTGTCCCATAGTATTGGCCGTTTGCGCCGCTGTGGGATATGCAACTGGAAAAATTTTTCACCAGCGATAAAGACTTTGAGTCCTGCGAAGTTTCTGAATCAGATGCGGTTGGTGCCTTTGACTCACTGGCCGCTCCTGTAGGCGATGGCGCAGCAACGTTCGGAGTGTTCTGGGCAAAAACTGTGCAGAGGCACAGACTTAAAATTGCGAAGACCGCTCGAAACATGCGGACGATTATAATCTTACTTAGACCCTTACGAAGTTTCGTATTTTTGCGTATGTACTACGCCATTACTTCCTAACCTTGATACCCTCCACCCGCCTGCCTATACTAGTTAGGTTTTGCCCCCCACCGGGGAGTCGCCTGGCGCCGGCCCGCACACATCCACGAACAGCAATCATACGGAGATCATCATGACCACTGTTTCCCTAGAGCAGGAAAGTAATCCATGGGAGGCACAAGCCGCACGCTTCGATCTGGCCGCACAAAAACTCAACCTGGATGAAGGCATTCGCAAGGTCCTGAGCTATCTCAACCGGGGGAAACCTGGGACAGCCAGGAGTACCCCAGGGCCACCCGCGAGGTTTTCGCCATTTCAACGTGGAAATCTATAATCCGTTTCATTCCTGGTTGTAAACTAATTCCCTGCCAAAATGACGACCTTCGCCGCGGTTGACATCGGATCCAACTCTGTCCGGCTGAAAATAGCGCGCTTGGTGGGCGGACGGCCTCACACCATTGCGGAGGACCGGTCGGTGACGCGGTTGGGGGCGTCGGTGTTTCGTGACGGCTTTCTTTCGCCCTCAGCCATTGCCGAGACGGTGAAAGTGCTGCGCAGGTTTCATCGGGCGGTGCAGCAGGAAGCGGTGGACTTGATGCGCGTCGTGGCCACCAGCGCCTTGCGGGATGCGCGCAATTCCGGGGCTTTTCTAGAGTGGGTGCGGTCGGCAACCGGCTGGAAGGTGGAGATCATTTCGGGATTAGAGGAGGCCCGACTGATTCACCTGGGATTAGTTTCCGCCTTGCGGATCTCCGCCTCGCCCGCCCTCATGGTGGACCTGGGTGGTGGAAGCTGCGAACTGACGGTCTCCACCAAGGGACACATTCGCGAAACCGTGAGTTTGCCTCTGGGCGCGGTGCGGTTAACCAACGAATTTTTGCGGCATGATCCCCCGCGCAAGCCAGAACTCAGGCGGCTGCGAGGATTTATTGGACGCGAAATCGGGCGGGCCCAGGAGCGGATTACACGCGCGCGTCCGAAGGTTGTGATCGCAACTTCCGGAACCGCGGAGTCCTTGGCAGCGATTGCCAAGGGTCTATACAAAAAAAAAGGAAAAGTTCCGGCCATCATTCCGCGGCTGCAAGTGCGCCGCATCGCAAAGATGTTGGGCAGAAGAGTAGTCGAGGAGCGCCGCAAACTGGCCGGGGTGGGCCCACGACGGGCGGAAATCATCGTCGCGGGGGCGGAAGTTTACGCGCAATTGCTGGAGCAGTATCGCCTCGCAGGCTTCCGCTATTCCCCGCTGGGGTTACGCGACGGGATCCTGGCGCAGATGGTGGCCGACCACGCTACCCATGCGGTGAAGCGCATCGAGTCCGAGCGATGGGACTCGATCCAAGCGGCGGTGCAGCACTACCGGGTGGATATGGAGCACGCACTCAAAGTGCGCGGGTCCGCGGCGCAGTTGTTCGCCGCGCTGAAATCGGTCCATCGCCTGCCGGCGGAGTATCAGGAGTGGCTCTCGGCGGCGGCGATGCTGTATGAAGTCGGGGATTATGTGAACCGCAACGGCCGGCACCGGCACGCGTACTACATCATTTCTCATTCGGAAATCCTGGGATATACGCCGCAGCAGCGCAGGATCATAGCCGCCATCGCCCGTTATCTGGGAAAGTCACGCCCGACGTTGACCGATGGGGCGATCAAAATTCTGGCGCCTGTGGATCGCGAGCACGTGCGAAAAGCTTCCCTGCTGTTACGAATGGCGCGGGCCGTGAACCTTGGGCGCGGCAATGCGGTCCGGAAAACCAGGGTCCGCATACGGCAGGAAGGAGTGGAGATCGGGCTGGTCCCGCGGACGCGGGCCAGTGTGGATTTGGAATTATGGGCGCTGGAAAAAGAGAACGACTATTTTCGCGAAGTCTTTGGACGCGAACTCTCGGCTGCCGCGGTGTAGAGCGAACGCAGGATTTTCGGGGTCAGGCACCAATTGAGGACGCCGGAGTTGCGTCCGATTTCCACCCGGGCCACCGCGCCCTTTTTTAGGTCTACAACCGCTTCACAGCCGGTCGCGCTGATGCAACGGCCGGCGAATTCACTGAGATTTGGATTGTGCCCGACGACCATGATGGCTTCATGCCGGGCGTAGTTCCCGAGCAGGCGGCGGAAATCGGCGAAGGTCGCGCCCGGGCGCAGACCATCATGAAAGTGGACCTTGCCTTCGTATCCCATTTCATTGGCGACCAGGGACGCGGTCTGGGCCGCGCGCTTAAGCGGACTCGAAATCACCACTTCGACGTGAGTGTCCAAGGCGGCGAGGGCGCGGCCCACGTAGCCACACTGCTCGATCCCGCTGCCATCCAGCGCGCGTTTCTCGTCTTTTTTGGGATTGCTTACCCGTTCACCCGCGCTGGCGTGGCGGAGAAAGTAGAGGACCATGGAAGGCTAGGTTTCCTTGTGTACCGCGCGTTTGGGTTTGGCAATATGTTGCGGGACAGGAATGGCTTCGGGTGATTGCTTGCCTTCCGCCAGAGCGATGAGAAATTGTTGGGCATTGAAGGCGGCATCGCCGGTTGGGGGAGAGGCATGGCGCTTTGCCGTCTTGAGTTGCCAAGGGCGGACATAGGTCCCAGTTTCCTGGCCCATGCGGGACTTCAGATTGTCCGCCAGATAGGCATCCAAAATTTCGTACTTCACACGCTCACGCAACAGAGCATCTTTCAAGGGAAAAATTACTTCCACGCGGTCGTAGAGGTTGCGCGGCATCCAGTCGGCGCTGCCCAGGTATACTTCCTCTTCGCCGCCATTGGCGAAGTAATAGATGCGGCTGTGTTCCAGGAAGCGTCCGACGATGCTGCGCACGCGGATGTGGTCACTCACACCGCGGATGCCGGGCCGCAACGCGCAGATGCCGCGGACGAGCAAATCAATTTCCACCCCTGCCTGCGATGCGCTGTAAAGGGCGGAGATGATGTTCTTATCGAGCAGGGCATTCATTTTGGCGACGATGTGCGCCGGGCGGCCGTGGCGGGCGTGTTCGGCTTCGCGGGCGATCAGGGCCAGGCAGTGCTCGGCCAAGTCGAGCGGAGCGACAAATAGAGGATCGTAGTTGGGGTGTTCCGCATAGGCGGTCAGGAAACTGAACACGTTGTGCGCGGCGGCGGTAATTTTCTGGTCGGCGGTCAGCAGACTTAGATCGGTGTACAGGCGCGCGGTGCTGGTGTTGTAGTTGCCGGTGCCCAAATGCGCGTATTGACGGGTCACGCCGTCCGGATCGCGGCGGGTCAGCAACGACAGCTTGCAGTGGGTCTTGAGTCCCACAAGCCCGTGGAATACCTGCACGCCGGCGTCTTCCAGATCGCGCGACCAGCGGATGTTGGAATCTTCATCGAAGCGGGCCTTCAATTCGACGACAGCCGTCACTTCCTTTTTGCTGGCAGCGGAGATCAGTGCCGGCACGATCAGGGAATGCTCGTTGGTGCGATACAGCGTCTGCTTCATGGAGAGAACATTCGGATCCTCGGCGGCGGCTTCAATGAACGAAACTACGGCATCGTAGGAATCGAAGGGATGGTGAAGCAGAATGTCGTGGCGGCGGAGCTCCTCGAACAAATCCTTGGACTTGCCCGTGAGGCGGAGTTCGCGCGGGACAAAAGTTTTGAACTTCAGCTCCGGGTGCGCGGTCTGTTCATAGATATTGAACAGGCGCGAGAGATTTACCGGGCCATGCACGGGAAATACCTGCCAAGGATCGATTTCGAAATTGACGCGCAAGCGCTCGACGATATCGGGTTCCGCATCCGCTTCAATTTCCAAACGCACGGCGTCGCCTTTACGGCGGTTGTGAAGTTCGGTGCGGACCGACTCCAATAAACTGCGCGCTTCTTCTTCCGCCAAGTAAAGATTGCTGTTGCGGGTCACGCGGAAGGCCGCCGAAGAAAGGATGTCGTAACCGTGATACATCTTGGTGGCGTGGTGAGAGACCAAATCGGCGAGAAAGATGAAGTCGTCGGTCCCGTCGGAGGGCAGGCGCACCAGGCGTGGAAGGGCGCGCGGAACGGTGACCACTCCGGTATAGGTCATGGACGAGCGGCGGCGGCGGCGGAGAAGGAACGCGACGCAAAGCGCTTTGTTGATCACCCGGGGAAAGGGGTGGGCGGGATCGATGGTGACCGGGGTCAGAAGCAGGTCGAGTTCCCGTTCGCAATACTCTTCAATGAAAGCCTTGGCCCGGGAATCGAGTTCGTGCAACCCGAGCACACGGATGCCGTTGCCGGCAAGTTGGGGGCGAAGTTCCTCATTCCAGCAGCGGTACTGATTGTCCACGAATTCATGGGTCTCGCGGGCCAGGAGGTCGCACTCTTCCAGCAGGGTCAAGCCATCGGGGCCGGCTTCGGTGTAGCCGTCTTCGATCTGCTGGACTAAGCCCGCCATGCGGACTTCAAAGAATTCGTCGAGGTTGCTGGCAGTGATGGCGAGGAACTTCAGACGCTCCAGCAAGGGATTGTTTTGGTCGTAGGCTTCCTCGAGAACGCGGCGGTTGAAGGCCAGCCAGGAAGCTTCCCGGTTGATGTAGTAGGCGGGATTGTCGAGCGAAATGCGGGCCATGGCTGGTAAGGAGACCTCAGTATAAAGCCTGGCACTGGAGATTATGAAATTCGGTCAGGCCCTAGGCCGCTAAGGTCATCAAGCCCTGATGCTCCGGCCAGTTCAGCGATTCCTCCTGCGCGCTTCGCGCCTCGTCGGAATGACCCCATTATTGAGACCAAAATGCTTGGGCGCCAGATTGAAATCTGGCGCCCTGGGTTGATGCCTAGAAGGTATAGATTGTGTCGAACTGCCAACGCTTGAGCCAACGCTCTACGGTTGGGCTTTGGGCGTTGACGATCTGGCGTCCAATCAAGCCGGTAACACCGACCTGCACATGGGGATAAGCCTGATAGTAGGCCTCCAGTCGGTGATTGATGACGTTGGTCTGCTGTCTCAAGTCGCTGAAGTCGAACGCGGAGAGTACGGCATCGCGCTCGATGCGTATGAAGGAGTATCCCAGAAGAAGGTCGCCTTTATTCTTGGTCTGGCCAACCTTAAACTCACCCCAGTAACCGTGGCGCTGGTGAGGGTCGCAAGTTGGCGGGGCGACACCGGCTGCCACAAAGATGCCCAAATTGGAGCAGGCGCGAGTGTTTTGGGCATAATCAAAGAGCGCATAGATCGGCAAGCGCTTGATCCCAGTGTCAAAATCCAGGCGCATGAGCGCGTCCACGATTCCGTATTTGGAAGCGAAGAAGCGTTTGGCAGCGGCGCCGGTGCCAATGACGCCGAAGTTATTGGTCAGGCCGGAGGCGCTGAAGCCGAAGTTGCCGCCGCCGGCGTTGGTGGTGCCTTGGGTCGCAAAACCGTTGGCGGGAGTCTGGGTCTGGTTCTGGGCGATGGTATCGGCGTGGGCGAAATCGTAATAGGCCACGTCGGCAGTCAGTTTGGCTTTCTTTGCGAGGTCCCATCCGGTCTGGACCTGGGCGCCGGTCATGTAGGTGTCTGCCCCGCCACTGACCTCAAAGATTGGGGTCTCGTAACCCACAACGGCAAAGTGATTGATGATCTTGCCTTTCCAGTTCCAGGCAATCTGCTCGCTGGCTCCCTCGGGGTTGATGTCGTTGTCCCAAACCAATTCGGTGCGCAGCCAAGTGTAGCCAAACTTACCCACCGTCAGGCTGAATGGCTTGATGCCGTGGGGAGTATAGGTTCCGAAAGCCTTATCAATCGCAATGGGCTTGCGGGTGAAGAAGCCGGTCAAGGTTGAGTTGGTGGAAACCGGATCGCCGAGATCGCCGGATGCGAGGGACAAACCAACCGCGAAGTCGTTGTCGATCTTTGAGTTGATGTTAAAGCGAAGGCGGTAGCGTTCGCGGAAGCGGTCCTGAGGCGCGGCAGCCGTTGACAAGCCTCCACCCCAAAAAGGTTCGAAGCGGAGACGGAGATCGCCGCTCATTTTAAGGTGGTTGAACGCACCCTCGAGAGCGGCAAATTGCTTGTGGTCTTCCTGCGAGTTCACCGCAGTGTTGGTGAGCGTGGTTTTCACGTCGACCATGTCGCTGCTCAGCTTGGCCACGGTGGTCTTCTGCTCGGTGTCAGCGGCTACGACTGATTCCGCCTTCTGCTGCGCATCCGAAGCCGCGCTTTGGGCCTGTTGCAACTGCTGCTGAGACTGCTGCAGGTTCTGATTGGTCTGCTGCAAGGCCTGCTGGAGTTGTTGGATCTGCTTCTGCTGGGCCGCCAGCGCTTCGCGCAGGGCCTGGACATCTTCCGCGGTGACCGCGGGCTGGGCCGCTGGTTTGGCCGCCATTTTCCTCGCGGTTTTCTTTGTGGCAGTCTGGGCCACCAGCGTTGTCGCCAACAATAGGACTACCGACCACCTGAGAGCAAACTTCATCGTTTCTCCTTTTGCCACCTGGGGCTTTGAGGGGTACAGGAACCTGAAATTGTTTTCCAACCGGGACCCTAACGCACTTGCTTAATGGTGTCTTTAACTTTGGCGGCCACACCTTCCGGCAGCGGCGCGTAAGTCAATTCGGCCGTCATTTTTTGACCGTTGTCCACCATCCAGTTGAGGAAGTCGTTAATGATCTTTCCCTTAGCCGCGTCCTTCGACGGAGACGGGATCAGCAACCAAGTGAAGCTGGAGATGGGATACGCGTCCTTACCGGGCGCATTGGTGATCGAGACACGGAAGTCTGCGGGCATGGTCTTCACCGAACCGGCCGCGGCAGTGACGCTATCCAACGAAGCCTTTATAAACGTCCCGGAGGAATTTTTTACGCTGCCATAGGAGATGTTGTTCTGCACCGCGTAGATCAGCTCAATGTAGCCGATTGCGCCTTCCATCTGACGAATCATACCGGCAACCCCATCGTTGCCTTTTGCGCCGAGGCCGGCAGGCCACTTGACGGCGGTGTTCTTTCCTACTGAATCGGCCCATTCATGGCTTACTTTGGAGAGGAAATCGGTAAAGATGTAGGAGGTGCCGCTGCTGTCCGAACGGTGAATGACGATGATGGTCTGGTTGGGGAAATTGATCCCAGGGTTCGAGCTGGCAATGGCTTTATCATTCCAGTTGGTGATTTTTCCCAGAAAGATCCCCGCGATCGCCTGGGGGGTGAACTTCACTTCACCGGTCACGCCAGGGACGTTGTAAGCCGGTACGACTGCGCCCAGCACGGTGGGAATGTGCAGGAGCTTGCCACCTTTATATTGCGAGAGCTGATCGTCGGTCATGGGGCCATCACTGGCGCCGAAGTCAACCGTTCCCGCCAAGACCTGACGGATGCCGCCACCGCTGCCGATGGGCTGGTAGTTAAACTGCACATCGGGATGGGCCTTGTGGTACTCACTGAACCACTTCTGATACATGGGATTGGGGAATGTCGCTCCCGCCCCATTCAGCGTGGTCTGCGCAAACGCGGGCAATGCCAGGGCCAGACACAAAAGCGCTATGCGACGAATCACTCTAGATTCCTCCTTAGGATGGTTTTGTACCGTCTGTTTTTACGGGGTGAATGTTACAGGGAAGTTACAGGACGATGAATTTCGGGTGAATTGGCCCGGAAGATGATTGAGAGCAAGCAACTTGGGCGCTAGTAAAGTAAACGAACTCTGGACGATGGGCCAAGGCTTAGATTGCGGGAACGGTTGAGGAAGGCGGCCGGGGACGCAGAGGAATTCCGGGTCCTGTACCCCTCGGAAGGGCTTGCTAGTGGCCGCTGTCCAGGCGCGAGATTTCGCGCCCGAAGAGCGGGTTGTTGGGAAACTCATCCCGCAAAGAAGCCAGGATCTCCCGGGCTTTTGCCTTATCTTTGTCGCGGACATAGGCGATGGCGAGGAGGATGCGGGCAAACGGTGCAAGGTAAACGCCTTTCTGGGCGGTCAGTTTCAGCTCTTCGATGCCGGCGTTTTTGTCACCCGCGAAACCGCCGATGCGGAGCATCCAGCGGATGGGAGCGGCCATGCTGCCGATGATGTACTTGCCAATGCCGGTAGCGATGTAGGCGTCGTAGCGGTTGGGGTCGGCGGCGAGGAGTTGCTGGGCACGGGCAGAGGCCTCCTTGGTAAGGCTCAAAGACGCCAGATTGCGCTTTTCGATCAGGGCCGCGTAGTCGGCTTTGAGTCCGGAGGACAAAGTCAGGGCGAACAGGGCGTCGGAATCCTTGGGGTCCTTCTGCAAACGGGCCTTGGCGATTTGCTCGGTCTGATCGAGGGCTGCGTCAAGCTGTTTCTTGATCTCGGG
This sequence comes from uncultured Acidobacteriaceae bacterium, assembly GCA_964514735.1. Taxonomy (GTDB): domain Bacteria; phylum Acidobacteriota; class Terriglobia; order Terriglobales; family Acidobacteriaceae; genus CAWBXL01. The sequence goes on from CAZETZ010000112.1 coordinate 9,625, forward strand.
ATCCGGCGACATTTTTTTGCGTGCATCGAACGCTTTGTCGTCAGTGTAGAACTGGGCTTCCAGGACTCCTAGACGATGCAGCTCAGAAAATAAGTAGTCGGCGGCATTTGAAGCTGGACCTAAAGGATCTTCTGGATGTTGTTGCTGCCATGAGAGAAAAACCTGATGGGCGCGGTCGAAGTCCAGATCGTACATCAGCTTATAGCCGTTGGCTAAGGATGGCGTGGACAGATTGGGTACGGCTGCTGAACACAACGCGGAGGTGGCGGTGAGAAATAAACCGATTACCAACATTCTGACCACGGCGTAGATGAAACGGAGTTTCATTGGTCCAGTTTAGAAACAACAGTTTAGATGCAGATGGCTAGTTTGCTTTGAGCTTATTTGCAAAAACATTGTCAATAAAAGATATCGGAGGTCTCAAGGAGGAATGGCCTTTTAGGGCCCCTACATTTGGATTGCCCTGGTGAACCCTGTGTCCTCTGTGGTTAAGTTTTCGGGAATTTTTGGGGCCGATACGATTTAGGTCGGCAATAAACCTTTAACCACAGAGGGCGAAAAGAAACAGGTATATCGGGTGTGAGCGGTAGTGATGTAATTTGATTCAGAATCTTAAGAATCGGGTCGTGTCAGGGCATGGCCTTTAGCTGTGCCGCCTAACGAGAGAAACATTTGTTTCTACGCCTCTAGAGCGCAAACTTATCAAAAAGCGTCGAGGCCATAGGCAGTTGCGCCTTATCGGCGCGTTGGTCGAAGCAGGAAAAATGGCAGGGCTAAGCCGCTGCCCTGACAGCAACCATTTATCAAACTGCACCACTACCGTGTGAGCACATGCGTTGACGCCTTCCTTGCCGTCCTGCTACCGTCTAGAGTTTCTTCTTCCTTATTATCTCCTGCCAGCCGGAACAAGAAACAGAAACGAGACTTCCCATGCCCGCCATCAAGTTTCGCGGCGTTGATTTTATTGAGTTCGACAGCCTGCTGAGTGAAGACGAGATTTTGGTACGCAATACCTCGCGCCAATTCATCGAAGACAACCTTGTCCCCATCATTGAAGAGTGTAATCGGGCCGGGCGGTTTCCGCGCGAGTTGGTGAAGCCTATGGCGGAGCTTGGGTTCTTCGGGGCTTCGTTGCAGGGATATGGGTGTGCGGGGATGTCGAATGTGGAATACGGGCTGGTCATGCAGGAGATGGAGCGCGGGGATTCAGGCGTACGGTCATTTGTCAGTGTGCAGTCGACGCTGGTGATGTATCCAATTTATACGTTTGGCAGCGAGGAGCAGAAACAGACCTGGCTGCCGGCTTTGGCGAAAGGCGATAAATTGGGATGCTTTGGGTTGACGGAACCGGATTTTGGATCGAACCCCGGCGGGATGCGGACTCGCGCGCGCAAGGTTGGCAATGAATACG
>CAZETZ010000113.1:0-11005 GCA_964514735.1 uncultured Acidobacteriaceae bacterium
ATGCCCGCACCGGCAACGGGCAGGCGAGTGTGGATGTGATCATGGACATTGCCGACCTGAAGCACCTGGAAAACATCATCACCGGAGTGCGTAAAATTCCCGGAGTCCACGATGTGCAGAGGGTGCCAAAAATTTAGTGATCTGGGAACTGGTGACCGGGAACTAATATTCCCAACCACGGTGAAACTGATCTGGAGGCGCAATGCGCGAGGTGATAGCAACCGACGACGGCCCCAAGGCCATCGGACCTTATTCCCAAGCCATCAAGGCCAACGGTTTTATATTCGTCTCCGGCCAGGTAGCCATCGATCCCGCCACCCAGCAGGTGATCACCGGCGACGTTGCCGTTCAGACTGAGAGGGTCATGAAGAACCTCGCAGGAATCCTTAAAGCTGCGGGCAGCGGGCTGGAGAAGGTAGTCCGCTCAACCGTCTTTCTGAAAAATATGGAGGACTTCGCAGCCATGAACGAGGTCTACGGAAAATACTTTACTTCGGAACCGCCCGCGCGGGCCACGGTGGAAGTAGCCCGCCTGCCAAAGGACGTGCTGGTTGAAATTGACGTGATTGCGCTGGCTTGAAAAGCCTAAACCTTGGACCACGGAGGGCACAGTGTTCCACGGAGGAAAGAACACAGAGCTTTCTCGGTGAGTTTTTCTCTGTGGAACACTGTGTTCTCTGTGGTGAAAAGGTGTTAGGCCTTCACGACTTTGCCGGAACGCAGGCAGCGGGTGCAGACGCGTATGCGTTTTCCCACGCCTTTCACTTTGGCGTGCACCGGGCGCAGGTTGATGTTCCAGCGCCGCTTGGTCACGTTGTGCGCGTGGCTGATGTTGTTTCCCGATTGCGGCCCCTTGCCGCAAATTTCACATACTTGTGCCATGACTGATTTCTGGTCCCTTCAGGACTGAATACGTAAGATACAGATTTTACCGGAGTTGGGGGTTTTCCACAACTGCGTAAATGCCGCCAAAGTTGTCATCCTGAGCGGAGAACAGCTTCGTGCAACGAAGCTGTTCGGAGTCGAAGGACCCCGATAGGGTCTGTGTCGCAACTCAGAGCCACAGAAAAAAGTGGACCGGAGTTGGCCAAATCAGCCGCGAAGCGGCGAAAGATTACAGCCCAGGGCGCAAGCCCTGGGTAGAAGTGGGGAATGAGTCAGCCCCGCAGGGGCGAAAGATAGTTGCGACACAGTCTCTATAGGGCTAAACGGCTCTTGAAAGGCCTAGGAAGTTCCCCGCAAAGCGTCACGATCTCCACCTCCACCTGAAGATGATACTTATAGGGGTCCTTCGACTCCGCAAGTCCGCGCTCGTCGCGCGGACTTACTCCGCTCAGGATGACAGTGATATCTTTAAGTTTTATGCCCTCCGCCCGACAAGAGCTGTTAAGCCTGCTGGCCACAAAGTCCTTCCGCCTGGGAGAATTCAAGCTCTCCTCCGGCGGCGCCAGCGACTATTACATAGACTGCCGCACTACCACACTGGATGCCCGAGGCGCGCAACTGACAGGTCAAGTATTCTTAGAGGAAATCCAAAAGCGCGGCTGGAACCCGCAAGCCATCGGCGGCCTGACCATGGGAGCAGACCCGATTGTGGTGGCGGTGGCGATCGCCAGTGGGGAGATTCATGGCTTCCTGGTGCGCAAGGCTGAAAAACAGCACGGCACCGGGCAGCGGATCGAAGGCTTCCGCGAAAAAGGAGCGAGGGTCGTGATTGTGGATGATGTCTGTACCACGGGGTCATCTACGATTCAGGCCATTGAAACGGCCAAGGAATTTGGGTTTGAAGTGGTGGGGGCGATGTGCCTGGTTGAACGAGAAGAAGCCAAGGGGCGGCCTAATGTAGAAAAGGCTGTTTCCCCGGCGTTGTTCATTGCAGTGTTCACCGCCAACGACGTCCGGCAGGAGCATTTAAAATTACAAACTGTCTCTTCCTGAGCGAGGAAAGCAGATTCCTCGCTTCGCTCGGAATGACAATAGTATTTGGGTTAACTACAAACGACCAACGACCGATTTATGATTCAAACCCTCGAATGGACCGACTCCGGTGTACGCTTCATTGACCAGACGAAGCTGCCAACCGAAGAAACCTACGTCAACTGCACCACCTACGAACAGGTAGCAGACGTAATCCGCGACATGGTTGTACGTGGCGCGCCGGCCATCGGTGTGTCGGCGGCTATGGGCATTGCCCTGGGAGTAAAAAACTCCCAAGCCACAACTTCCGGCGGACTTAAGCAAGACTTTGACCAAATTTGCGACGTGATCGGCAAGACCCGTCCGACCGCAGTCAACCTGTTCTGGGCCATCCGCAGGATGAAAGATAAGTTCGAAACCCTGCGCGTGCGCCCTCTGCCTCAGATCAAGCAGGCCCTGATTGATGAAGCCAAACACATGCACGCGGAAGACATCGCCATCAATCAAGCTATGGGACGCCACGGCGCCACGCTTATGCCCTCCAGCGGCGGGGTGCTGACCCACTGCAACGCCGGAGCACTGGCAACATGCGGCTATGGAACGGCGCTGGGGGTTATCCGTGCCGCGATTGAGCAGGGGAAAAAAATCCACGTTTATGCGGACGAAACCCGCCCGTTCCTGCAAGGCTCGCGCCTCACCGCTTGGGAGCTAAATAAAGACGGCATTCCGACCACTGTGATCTCCGACAACATGGCCGGGGCCATGATGCGTCAAGGCAAAATCGGAGCGATCGTTGTTGGTGCAGACCGCATCGCGGCCAACGGAGACGTCGCCAACAAGATTGGAACCTACAGCGTAGCCGTGCTGGCCAAAGAGCACAGCATCCCTTTCTATGTGGCCGCGCCCATTTCTACGGTGGATCTCGAAACCTCCGATGGCAGCAAGATTCCCATCGAGCAACGCAATGCGAAAGAGGTAACGCACATCGCGGGCAAGCAGATGGTGCCGGACGGGGTGCAGATTGAGAACCCAGCCTTTGACGTTACTCCGGCGAAATACGTGACCGCCATCGTGACCGAGCGGGGGATTGCGAAGGCCCCATACAACGAATCGCTAGCGCGGCTGGCGGCAGCCGAAGCGGTGACGATCGAAAGCTAATGGCAGACGGCGGGCCTGCCCTGAGTGATGTCGAAGGCCCCGTCTCCACACAACCTCATTCATGGAGCAATCGCAAATTTCTTTTGAGAGCGGCGGAAAGACCATTCGCCTCGATTGCTTTTTACCGGACAATTGCAGCCAGCGCCTACCTGCTGTCATCGGGCTTTACGGCTTCGGTGGTGATATCTCCAGCATGGGCGATTCATCTGCCCAATTGGCCGATCAAGGATTCGCTGTCTACGTCCTTCACTTTTTCGACCGCACGGGGCGCGTAGAAGCGGAGAAGTCGGCGATCATGATGAACTTTCCCTTGTGGATGAAAACGCTTTGGGATGCGATTAGTTATATCGAACAACAACCACAAGTGGATCCCCAGCGGATCGGGCTGGTGGGGTTCTCTCTGGGCGGCTATCTGGCGATGTGTGGATCGTCCATTGATCCACGCGTCAAAGCGGTCGTTGAATTCTTCGGAGGCTTTCCCAAAGAGATGCGGCTTTTCATGCGCCGCCTGTGTCCCACGCTGATCTTGCATGGAGAGAACGACACCATCATTCCAGTGTCCGAGGCCCACTATTTGAAAGAAATCCTCGAACGCAAGAACATCCCGCATGAAATCCAAATCTACCCTGGGGCAGGTCATGGCTTCGAAGGAGAAACCTTGAAAGATGCGCGCCTGCGTACCCTGGCGTTTCTGCGTAAATATCTAGTCGCGGCCAACGGGAACAATTGACCGCCAAAGAGCGTATAACACGGTGGGAGTCGCTATGTTTACCTTTCTTCTGTGGTGCATACTGGTCGTCCTCTGCTGGCCGCTGGCCCTGGCTGCGCTTGTAGCCTACCCGATTGTTTGGTTGCTACTGCTGCCATTTCGCATCGTCGGAATCGCTGTAAACGGAGCGCTTTCCTTGGTTTGGGCAGTGGTCACATTGCCCGCACGGCTGCTGACTACACCGTTCCGCGTTTGACACTAGCGGCTGAGTAAAAGCCGGTAAACGCCATACCGGATTCGCCTGCCTCCCTGCTAACATCGAATCAGGATGGCTCGCCGAAAATCCACCAAACCATCAGACAGCACAAGCAGCGAAAGCTCCGGGCCGGTCACCCGCGGCCCGGGCGAACTGGTCATCATTACGGGAATGAGCGGGTCAGGCAAGGCCTCCGTGCTCAAGGCCTTCGAGGACCTGGGCTACTACTGCGTGGACAATTTGCCGGTCGGACTTATCCCCCGCTTTGCCGAGCTGGTTGGGCAATCGTCAGAAATCGAACGCACCGCCTTAGTCGTCGATGTCCGCGAAGGCGCGCAACTGGGGGAACTTCCCGAGATCATTAAGTCGGTCAAGCGCGTCCTCCCCACCAAAGTCCTTTTTCTTGAAGCGCAGGACGCCATCCTGCTGCGCCGCTTCAGCGAAACCCGCCGGCCGCATCCCCTGGGTACCAGCATGCCGGTGAAAATATCGCTGGCCAACGAGCGCAAGCGCCTGCAACGGATTCGCGATATTGCCGATCTGGTCGTCGATACATCAAAGTTCAACGTCCACGAGCTGCGGGCCTATGTGACCGCGCGCTTTCACCGCAAGGAGTCCGACAAGAGCACGCTGGTGTCCTGTGTGAGCTTCGGCTTCCGCCACGGCGTCCCGGAAGACGCCGACCTGATGTTTGACGTGCGCTTCCTTCCCAATCCGCATTTTATCCCTGAGTTTCGTCCCTTGACGGGGCGCGATCCCAAGGTAGCGAAATACATTCGCTCGTTTCCCCAGACCCGCGAATTCATTCAGCGCATCTCCCAACTATTGGTATATCTGTTGCCGCACTACATTCACGAAGGCAAGAGCTACTTGACGATTGCCTTCGGTTGTACCGGGGGCCAGCACCGCTCGGTGATGATTGCGGAAGAAGTCAGCAAGCGGCTCAAGAAAGCCGGATATAGGGTGAAGGTAGTTCACAGGGACTGCCCAAAGTAGTCGTTCGTCATTGGGCCCTTTGCTTGTTAGCTAACGACAAGGGCCCAATGACCAACGACCTGCTACTAAGCGACTAAAGTAAAATAGCGTACCTAAATGCCATCACCCGACTCCCCGTTGCGGCAGCTGATGCGCCTTGTGCGGTATGTCCTTCCTTACTGGTTGCAGGTCGTTCCTGGAGTGGTGTTGTTGGCGGGAGTGGGTTTCTTCGATGCGTTTCGCCTCGTGCTTTTCAAGCCGGTCCTCGACCGCGTGCTGAATCCGGCCTCCGGTTCGGAAAACATACAACTGTTGACCATCCCCCACTTCAATAAGACCATCTACTTGCAGCACCTTGTTCCCTCGCGCTTTCATAACGCTTGGACCATCGTTGCCTATGCCGTGGTCGCGTCCACCATCTTGAAGGGTATTTGTGACTACGCCGGGACCTATCTGGTGAACCACGCCGGGTTTGGCATGGTCACCGATCTGCGCAACAAGCTGTACGATTCTGTGCTGAGGCGTTCGGCCGCATTCTTCCAGAAGCACACTACCGGGACCCTTATTTCGACCATCATCAACGATATCGAACGGGTGCAGTACGCAATGTCGAGCGTACTGGCCGAATTTTTGCAGCAGATCTTTACCTTCCTATTTACCGCCGTCGCGGTCATTTTTCTTGGCCGCGAGCAGGCCTGGGTGCTGTTGATATTCGTCCCCTTCATTATCGTGTCGGTGACGCGCATTGGCAGAAGGGTCCGCACCACCACCCGGAGTGGCCAGGACAAGCTCGCCGACGTGCAAAACATTCTTCAGGAAACCATCACGGGAAACCGGATCGTGAAGGCCTTCAGCATGGAAAGCTGGGAGATCGCGCGCTTCCGCCTGGCGGCTAAGAAGCTGTTCCGCGCGAACATGCGCTCGGTAGCGGCCGCGGCGATTAGCTCCCCGCTAATGGACATCTTTGGCGCAATTGCCTTTGCACTTTTGCTCCTGCTGGGGCGGGAAAGGATCGTGCATGGCGAATTTACTCTGGGGACCTTCGGCGCGTTCGTTGCCGCTGTAGTAAGCCTGTATAACCCTGTCCGTAAGTTTGCGGTTTTCAACAACAGTTTTCAGCAGGCCCTGGGCGCATCTTCGCAGTTGTTCCAATTCATGGACAGCGAGGAAACAGTCCCCGAAAAGCCCGGCGCGGCGGCCTTGCCGAAATTCACCCGCAGCATACAGTTCGACCATGTAGGATTTTTTTACGAGGCGGATGGAAAAGAAGCCCGCGAGATCCTGTCGGACGTCCATCTGGAAGTAAAAGCGGGAGAGGTCCTGGCAGTGGTAGGCTCCAGCGGGGCAGGCAAAAGCACCCTGGTGCATTTGATCCCCCGTTTCTTCGACGTCACCTCCGGCCGCCTGGCGATCGATGGGTACGACGTGCGCGACGTCACCCTGGCTTCCTTGCGCTCGCAGATTGGCTTGGTGACCCAGGAAACGGTGCTCTTCAACGATACCCTGCGCAACAACATCGCCTATGGCCAGCCCGGCGTCTCACAAAAAGCGGTAGAAGATGCCGCCCGCGCTGCATTGGCGCATGACTTCATTTCCGGGCTCCCTTCCGGCTATCACACGGTCATCGGAGAGCGCGGCGTGCGGTTGTCGGGAGGCGAGCGCCAGCGTATCGCCATTGCCCGCGCTATCTTAAAGAATGCGCCTATCCTCATTCTCGACGAAGCCACCTCCGCGCTGGACTCGGAATCTGAAGCCCTGGTGCAATCCGCGTTGCATAACTTGATGGTGGGCCGCACGGTGGTGGTGATCGCGCACCGCCTCTCCACCGTCCGCCGCGCCGACCGCATTGTTGTGATCGAAGACTGACGTATCACCGACATCGGCTCCCACGAGGAGCTTATGAACAAGTTTGGTACCTATCGCCGCCTGTATGATTTGCAATTTGTGGATTTAGACTCTCCTAAGATGAACGAGACGCCGCTAAGACAATAATCATGCCCATTCGATCCATGACAGGGTTCGCGCAGGTGAAGGGCCAGTTGTCCAGTGTCCAGGGCAAAGCGCAACTTGGCTTCACCGTATCTCTCAAGTCAGTCAACCATCGTTTTCTCGACTTGCACTTTCGCATGCCCGCCGACACCGACGCGCTGGAAATGAAGCTGCGCCGCCTGTTCAAAGAAAAAATCGCCCGCGGACATGTGGAACTTTCGCTCAATATCGACCGCTCCGGAGACAACGGCTTTGCCCTCAATCGGCAATTGGTAGGGTCCTATATCCACGCTTTCCGGGCCGCGGCGGCGGAGTTTAGCCTGGCCACCGACCCTGACCTCAACGTCATCCTCCGTATTCCCGGCGCGCTGGACTCAGGCGCTCTTCCTGCCGATGAAGAATTGGAAGCCGCGGTCCTGAAGGCGGCGGAAGAGGCGCTGCAAAAATTGAATCAAATGCGGGAAGAAGAAGGTAAGGGAATCGATAAGGAACTTCGCACCCGGCTGGACCATATCCAGAAAGCCGCTTCCAGCATTGAGAAGCACCGCAAAGTCGTCCTGCAAACCTACGCGGAGAAACTGAAATCGCGCATGCAGGAATTGCTAAGCACACAGGTAGACCCCGATCGCCTTTTGCAGGAAGCGGCATTGCTGGTGGACCGCAGCGATATTCAGGAAGAACTGGTCCGCCTGGACACGCACGTGAAGCACTTCCTCGGCATGCTGGACCAAGGCGGGGAACTCGGCAAAAAACTGGACTTCCTGTTGCAAGAGATGAACCGCGAAGCCAATACCCTGCTGTCCAAGACTTCAGGGCTGGCGGGCGAAGCGTTAAACATTACCGAATCCGGACTGGCCATCAAGTCCGAGATCGAGAAAGTCCGCGAGCAGGTGCAAAACCTCGAATGATCGGCATCTACATCATCTCCGCGCCTTCGGGCTCGGGTAAATCCACGTTAGTCAATGAGGTGCGCAAGCTTGTTCCGGGACTGGCGTTTTCGGTTTCCTACACAACCCGCGCGCCGCGCGGCAGCGAGCAGAACGGACAGGAGTATTTTTTCGTCGCCAATGAGGAATTTGACGAAATGTTGCGCCGGGATGAATTTCTCGAGCACGCCGACGTCCACGGAAAACACTACGGGACGGCCCGCCGCTTTCTGCGTGAAGCCACTGAAAGCGATCGCGATCTGCTGCTGGATATTGACGTGCAAGGCGCGGCGCAAATCAAGGAAAAACTGCCGGAAGCGGCGAGCATCTTTATCCTCCCTCCCAATCGGCAGATTTTGGAGTGGCGATTACGAAAGCGGAGTGAGGACTCGGAGGAGGTCATCCAGCGCCGGATGGCCACGGCCACTCGGGAGATTGAGAATTACCCGAAATACGACTATATTTTGATCAATGACCGTTTGGAGGAGTCCACGGAAAACCTTCGGTCGGTCCTGCTCGCGGAAAGGTTCAAGCGCACAGGTTCGTTGGGGACCACCCAGGACACAGGGATTTTGTCACGGGCCGAGCGCTGCCGGTTGGAGAACATGCGAGAGAAAGTGAAACCGATCCTGGATTCGTTTCGCAGTAGCGATGGCGCCGCCAGCAATACTTAGCTTAGCGGCAGGGAGAAGCGTATGAAGTTGATGGACGGATTCGACAGCAATTATCGTTACATTCTGGTAGCTGCGCGGCGCGCGCGCCAGTTGCAAAGTGGAGCTCCTCCGGTAATCGAAACCCCCTCTCGCAAACCCTGCCGCATCGCGCAGGATGAAATCAAAGCCGGTAAAGTGAAGTGGGAGAAAACAGATTTGGCCGGCGACCATGCCACCCAAGCAGCGGCTGCAGTGCTGGACACCGCCATCGGCCAAGCCTAAGCATCAAATGATGGAGCACCGGGCGTCCCCGCCCGGTGGCGGAGCGGAAGCGAGCATCTTTCCATGAAAGTAGCCCTAGGTGTGAGCGGCGGCATCGCAGCCTACAAGGCGGCGGAAATCGTCCGTCTGCTGCAAGACCGCGGTCTGCGCGTTCAGGTCATCATGACCCAGGCCGCACAGGAATTTGTACGCCCTCTGACCTTTGCCGCCCTTTCCGGCGAAAAAGTTATTACCGATATCTTCTCTGCCGAAAACGAACAGCCCAACATTGATTCCGCAGTGGAACACATCGCAATCGCGCAGGCAATTGACGCTTTGCTGGTTGCGCCCGCCACAGCCGACATTCTAGCGAAGTTCGCCCAAGGCATCGCCAATGACTTCCTGACCACACTCTATTTGGCAACAACTGCGCCGGTTGTGGTTGCTCCGGCCATGAACGTCAACATGTGGGACCACCCCGCCACGCGGGCGAATTTAGAAATTCTGCGCCAGCGCTGTGTACGCATCGTTGAACCGGGAGAAGGATATCTGGCCTGTGGCATGACCGGCCCAGGAAGACTGGCAGAGAATGAAGCCATCGTTGGCGCGACGTTAGAAGCTTTAGGCGCATTGCAGGATTTGGCCGGCGAAACTGTGCTGATCACGGCTGGGCCGACGCGAGAGAAGATCGATCCAGTCCGCTATCTCACCAATCGTTCCAGCGGACGCATGGGCTACGCCCTGGCTGAAGCGGCGTTACGGCGGGGGGGCCGCGTCCTTCTGATCAGCGGCCACACTGCCATCAAGCCGCCTGCGGCCGCCGAAGTGACAAACGTTGAATCCGCGCAGGAAATGCGTCAGGCGGTATTGCGGCTGTTTCCGGAAGCCGGCATCGTCATCAAAACCGCGGCCGTAGCGGACTACAGGGCCAAGAACACCGCCGACCAGAAAATCAAGCGCGGTGGTCCGTTGACCCTGGAGCTTGAGCCGACCGCAGATATTTTGGCGGAGATTGCCCATCACAAAAAATCGCAACTTATCGTCGGCTTTGCTGCCGAAACCCAGAATGTCTTGGAAAACGCCCGCAAAAAACTGACCTCAAAATCCCTCGATGCCATCGTGGTCAATGACGTCTCCCGCGAAGGCGTCGGTTTCGACTCCGACCGCAACGCTGTCACCATCATTACGCACGATGAAGTGGTAGAGGTCCCGGAAACCACCAAGTGGGATGTTGCCCAAAGAGTCCTCGATCAGATCGTTCGCCTGCGCAAAGCCAGCAAAGTGCCTACTCTTCGCTAGTCCTTCGCGCAGCGGTTTTCCGAATTAACGAAAGCCGGTTTCCACCCGCGGCACGGGTATGTGAGAATACCTGTAATGCCGGTCACGGTAGATCCTCAACGGAAACAAGCCATAGCCGAGCGGCTGAAGTTCTATCACGAACTGGGCATCTACGATTTCTACCGCCGCCGGACCGCAGCCGATCCTCAGGCGGAAGAAGTTCCCCAGCCGGAATTGCGAGAACTTATGCCCAACGACGCCCTCGCGGCCCCTCCGCGGGAAGAAGATTGGTTTGCCGCCGACAATCCAAGACCGGAATCGCAAGCCGCCAATCCCGTAGAAGCCCTGCGTATCATCCGCGAAGACTTGGGAGACTGCACCCGCTGCGTCCTGCATAAGCAAGGCCGCAAACAAATCGTCTTCGGCGTAGGCAATCCCCATGCCGACCTGATATTCATCGGCGAAGCCCCGGGCGCCGACGAAGATATAAAGGGAGAACCTTTTGTCGGCCGCGCCGGCCAGTTGCTCAACAACATGATCAAAGCCATGGGCATCCAGCGCGAAGATGTCTACATCGCCAACATCATCAAATGCCGCCCGCCGGGCAACCGCACTCCGGAGCGCGACGAGTGCGACACCTGCTCGCCATTCCTAATGCGGCAAATCGAAGTGATCAAGCCGAAAGCCATCGTGGCCCTCGGAGCCGTTGCTGCCAAGACGCTGCTGGCGATCAGTGCCCCGATGTCCGAATTCCGTGGACGCTGGTACGACTTCCGCGGAACCAAACTGGCGGTTACCTATCACCCGGCATTCTTGCTGCGCGACCCGCGACAGAAAAAAGAAGCGTGGAAAGATTTGCAGATGGTGAGAAAGGAGGTGAAAA
>CAZETZ010000114.1:0-10980 GCA_964514735.1 uncultured Acidobacteriaceae bacterium
CTAAGGAGTATGCGTTGCTCAAACTGAAGAAGCTTCAGATTCTCGGGTTCAAGTCGTTTTGTGACCGCACCGAACTCAAGTTCCACGGGGACGGTGTCGCTGCCATCATTGGCCCTAACGGTTGCGGAAAATCGAACATTGCGGATGCCATCTCCTGGGTGCTGGGTGAGCAATCGGCCAAGACCCTGCGCGGATCGCGCATGGAAGATGTCATCTTCGCCGGGACGCGTGATCGCAAGCCAACCGGCATGGCGGAAGTGTCGTTGACGCTGATTGACCCTGAGGAGTACGACGGCGGCGATGCTACTGAACCGACGCAGATCGAAATCAAAGATGAAATGCCCTCGGATGATTGGGATGAAGCTGGCATTCGCGCCAAAGCTGCCGAGGAAGTTGAGCAACTGACGCAGGAAGCGCAACCGGGCCGGTCGGAAGATGCCGATGAGCCGCAGAGTGATGGCGATGTGCTGGCTGAAGTCTATCCCGAAGATGAGCCGCGGTTCGCAGCTTCAAACGTGGTGCCGATTAATGTGGCCACTGCGGTTAAGGCTGATCCCAATCAAGTAATGCTGAAGATCCGGCGGCGTAAGTTTAATAATCAGAAGTTCCATGCGGGAGAGATTGCAGTTACGCGGCGGTTGTTCCGCTCGGGCGATAGCGAATATTTGCTGAACGGAAAGCTGTGCCGCCTGCGCGACATTCAAGAGCTGTTCATGGGAACGGGGCTGGGGCCGGAGTCCTATGCGCTAATTGAGCAGGGACGCATTGGCCAAATTCTGAGCAGCCGTCCTACGGACCGCCGGGCGATCCTGGAAGAAGCTGCGGGGATCACCAAATTCAAAACCAAAAAACGTCTGGCGGAAGCCCGGCTGGAAGATGCCAAGCTGAATTTGTCGCGCATCAATGACATCTTTGAAGAAGTCACGCGGCAGATGAATTCTTTGAAACGTCAGGCTTCGAAGGCGGAACGCTACGCCAAGCTGCGTGATGAGATGCGGGCCAAGTTGCGTCTGGTTTTAGCCAGCAAGTTCACTCAGATGGAGTTGGAACATACTTCGCTGGAAGCGCAGATCAGCGCGGTTTCCGAAGAGATGCGCGCACAGGCAGAGGCTGTCCAGCAACTGGAGGCTGAGAGTGCTGATCGCACTCAGCGTGGCTACGGGATCGAAACCGAAATCCGCGAGAACCGCGACCGGCTGAGCCAGATCAAGATGGAGATGGACCGCGCACAGGCGCGGCGGCGGCATAACGAAGAGCGCTGCAACGATCTGGTTGAGCGCTCGAGCGCTGCCGGAGTTCAGTTAGCGCAGGCGCGGGAGCGGCTGGAGGCATTGGAAGCCGAGCGGAATTCCAACCAACTTGTGCTTGATTCGGCAGCGGATGAATTGGCCGCGGCACAGCGACAGATGGAGCAATATCAGCGGGAGGCCGTGGAGGCCGTCAACGCCCTTTCCGGTTTGGAGCATGAACAGGAGCTCACCCGCGCGGCGATCATGGAGACCGTGGCTGCGGCCTCCAATTTACGCAATCATCTTACGCAGACGGCGGAGCGGCTAGCGGCGCTCGACCGCGAAGGCCAGCGCTTGCATGCGGAGATGACCACGGCCCACTCCCAGATCCAGGCCTTCGGCGGACAACGCGGCCAACTGGCGCTGGAGTTTGAGACGGTTTCCCAGCGGGTCTCTGCTTTGACGCAGGAAATTTCCGAAGTGCGGCTGCTGCTGGATTCCAAGCGCCACGCCGAGTCGGAAGGCAAAACCCGGTTAGACGGCTTGCGCAGCGAGTATGCCACCGCTCTGGGCAAGAAGAGTTCACTGCAAGCAGTCATCGCGGAACACGGTTATTCGACGGAATCAGTGCGCCGGCTGTTTCAATCCGGCGTGATGCAAGGAGGACTGGCGCCAGCGGGCGTGCTTGCCGATTTCCTGGAAGTCGAACCGAAATATGAAGCGGTGGTCGAAGATTTTCTGCGCGATGAACTCAACTACATTGTGGTGAAGTCCTGGGACGCCGCGGACGAGGGCTTGCGCCTGCTTCGCACCGACGTGGATGGGCGGGCCACGTTCCTGGTCCATCCCGAAGATTCGCAAGCCAAGTTTTCTTTTGCTGTGGATGATGCGGCGCGGCAGGCCCCTCCGGGACAGGCCATCGTCCCACTTAAGAATGCGGTCCGCGTGCTGAACGGTTTTGGACGGTCGCTGGAAGTCATCCTGCCGAAACTGCGCGATGGGTACCTGGTGCCTGATCCAGCGTTCGCGAAGAACCTGGCGCTGGAAAATCCGGATGCGTTCTTCCTCTCGCACTCGGGCGAGTGCTTCCATAATGTCACGGTGACTGGCGGCAAGCAGCGCAGCGAAGGTCCGCTTTCCATGAAGCGCGAGTTGCGCGATGTGCTTCGCCTGATGGGCGAACTGGAAGAAACCCTGCGCCATGAAGAAATGAAGGTGCTCAGGCTGGGCCGGGAGATCAAGGACCACGCTTCCCTGCTCGACCGTCTGGAACACGAAAAACGTGAAGCGGAAAATCAGGCAATGTCGTCCGGGCACCTGTTGAAGCAGCTGGACGCGGAGTTGGTGCGCGTCAGTGAACGCGCGCAGACTTGTGAGATGGAAATTCAGCGCCTGGCCTTCGAGCGGTCGGAGCAGAAGGAATCAATGACGGCGCACCAGGCTGAATTGACGATTGTGGAACAACGCCAAGATGAATTGGAGCATGCCGTGGCAGCCGCGCAGGCACAACTGGCTGAGTTGCGCGAACGCCGCGACACCGCCGCGCACAAAGCGTCGCAGCACCTGGCGCAAGTCGCCACTCTGGAAGAGCGACACCGCGCCGCGGCCGCGGTATTGCAGCGTTTTGAATCGCTGGTCGGCGAAATGCGCCAGCGTCTGATTGTTTTGCGAACGCAACTTGAGACCGGATTTGCTGAGTTACTGCAACGCGCCAATGAAAATCAGATTTTGGCGCAGCAATTGGTGGACTTTGAAGCCGAACGCAATGCCAGCGAAACTCGGGACGGACTGCTGCAATCGGAGATGGAGCAGGTGCGCTCGCGGATCGCGGAAATTAATGACGCGCTTCACGACGCGCGGGCCGTTCTCGACCAAGCCCGCGACCGCCGCGAGGAATATTCGGCAGCACTGGCCAAGTTGCAATCCGATGTGCAGCACATGGCGGAAACTTGCCTGAACGAACTGGGCGTGGCAAGTGAAGAACTGGTTGCGGATACGACCATAGAAATCGTAGCCGGCGAACAACTGGCGGTGGAAGATCAGATCTATCGCGAAATGCGCGCGCGCCTGGATGCGATGGGACCGGTCAACATGATGGCGCTCGAAGAGTACAAAGAGACCGCCGAGCGTCATGGCTTCCTTGAGACTCAACGCCGGGACCTGCTTGAATCCATCGAGAACACGCAGGCCACGATCAAGGAAATTGACACTTTCTCGCGGCAGAAGTTTGAGGAAGCATTCCACAAGATCAACGAGAACTTTCAGGCCACATTCAAGAAACTATTTGGCGGTGGCCACGCCTTCATGCGGCTGACCGATGAAGAAAACAGCGCTGAGAGCGGCATTGATGTGGTGGCTTCTCCTCCGGGAAAGAAATTGCAAAATGTATTGTTGCTCTCAGGAGGCGAGAAAGCACTGACGGCGCTGGCCCTACTAGTCGGCATCTTCCAGTATCAGCCCAGCCCGTTCTGCATTCTCGACGAAGTGGACGCTCCGCTGGATGAAGCCAACGTGGGGCGCTTTACCGAACTAGTCAAAGAAATGAGCGTGCAGACGCAGTTCGTGCTCATTACTCACAGTAAGAAGACCATGGGCATTGCGCCAGTGCTGTATGGAGTCACCATGCAAGAGCCTGGGGTTTCCAAGCTGGTTTCGGTGAAGTTCGGCGAGACGGCGTAGCGAAACCACACCCAAATTTGTCATTCCGACGAGTAGCGCAGCGACGAAGAAGAATCTGCTATTCGGAGACAGCACCACGAATTGTTGCACACCAAATAATGTATACATCCGAATACAGTGGCGTATAATGTGCACATATGGCTGAATCTTCTATACTGACCCTTCGGCTCGACTCCAAACTCAAAAAACAGCTGGATAAGCTCTCCAAAGCCACCCGCCGCACACGGTCTTTCCTCGCGGCGGAAGCTATTCGGGAGTACGTTCAACTCAATGAGTGGCAGATTGATGAAATTCGCAAAGGTATAGCCGAAGCGGATCGAGGCGATTTCGCCGATGATAAAGACGTTGAACGAGTGTTAGGTAAGTGGACGCGCCGTGCACGTTAAGTGGCTACACGCCGCATTGAACAATCTGGAAAATGAAGCCCGTTATATTTCAGAGGACAATCCAACCGCCGCACAATCTACAGTTACGTCTATCGTCGATGCGATCGAAAACTTAAAAAAATACCCGGCCATGGGACGGCCAGGACGCGTCAGCGGAACCCGTGAACTTGTCGTATCAAACACTCCTTACATTGTTCCCTATCGCATACGGGGAGGCGCAATCGAGATCCTTCGTGTGTTTCATGGCGCTCGCAAGTGGCCGGAGAAATTCTGAAAATTTCGGTCTTGCCTATTTTTCCTCCAGCATCCTCAGTTTTTCCACATCAGCACATCTCTAAACTACTTATCCAGCAACCGTTTCAGCCATTCCCCTGAACTGTCAATACTTCTACAGCGGACTACCGACAGTGCAAAAACTTTCCCCCTTTCAGGCGGTTGACAAAAAAATCTGAGGGAATAGAATACGCGACGATTTTTGCATGTAAAATTTCCGTATGGCACCTCAAGTCCTCGATCCCGTCCTCCTGCAAACTGACTTCCCGGACCTCGCGCTACACGCCAGCGGCAAAGTGCGGGACGTTTACACTTTAGATAGTGACAGCCTGCTGTTTGTGGCCACCGACCGCATTTCGGCCTTCGACTACGTTCTGGCCACCGGCATTCCTCACAAAGGCAGAGTACTGACGCAGATTTCTCTGTTCTGGTTTGAATTCCTGAAGGACATTGTCCCCAACCACCTCATCACTGCCGCTGTGAGCAACTATCCAAAGCCGGTGCAGAAGTATGCGGACCAGCTTCAGGGGCGGTCCATGCAAGTGAAGCGGGCGGATATGTTCCCGGTGGAGTGCGTGGTGCGCGGGTACATCTCCGGCTCGGCCTGGAAGGAGTACAAATCTTCCGGCAAGGTTTGCGGGATCGATCTGCCGTCCGGACTGAAGGAATCCGACAAGCTGCCTGAGCCGATTTTCACTCCGGCCACGAAAGCAACTACCGGGCATGATGAAAATATTTCCTTCTCCACCATGTCGTCGCTGATCGGGCCAGACCTCAGCACACAACTGCGCGACATCAGTCTGAAAATTTACACGACCGCCGCAGACTACGCTCGCACTAAGGGAATCATCATCGCCGACACCAAGTTCGAGTTCGGCAAGACCGCGGCTGGCGTCACTTTGGCCGACGAAGTGCTCACACCAGATTCTTCCCGCTTCTGGCCAGCGGACAAATACCTCCCCGGTCAGACCCAGGAATCGTTCGACAAGCAATACGTAAGGGATTACCTCGAAGAAATTCGCTGGAACAAGCAGCCGCCCGCACCGGCATTGCCAACGGAAGTGGCGCGCCGTACCAGCGAAAAATATCTTGAGGCGTATACGCAGCTTACCGGGCGTACATTAAGTGTGTAGGGCGTTCGCCAGGAGTCCAACATGACAAATATCGATTGGCTAATCCTGGGAGTTGTTGCGTTGACTGTACTCGTCGCTACCAAACACGGTTTTTTCCGTGAAGCCTTTGGCATTGGCGGGATGATCGTGGGATACTTGCTTGCCGCCTGGCAGTATCCGTACGTGGCCACCTGGTTCGCTCCGTATACAAAGTCGGAGGCATTGGCGGAAATTCTGGGTTATTTTGCGATTTTTATGGCAGTCCTTGTGCTGGCGGGACTCACAGGGAAACTCTGCCAGTGGCTCATGAAAGAAGTTGGTCTAAGCTGGTTTGACCGGCTCATGGGCGGGGCCTTAGGTTTCTTGAAAGGCAGTCTAAGCGTGGCCGTTCTTTTAGTGGCCACTACATCTTTTGCGCCCACCTCGAAGTGGGTGTCAGATTCAGCTTTAGCGCCGTATTTCCTGGTGGTGGGCCGGGCCGCGATCTGGATTGCGCCATCCGATCTGCGGGCACGCTTCTACCAGGGCCTGGAGATGTTGCACCGGGGCCAGCAGTCGGCCAACGTGTTATCGGGCACGCGGTAGCCGGAACAATCCCAAATATTTGGCTGCTTACGAAAGCGAGACATCGTGAAGGACCAGCTTGAAGCTCTCATTATGCAGATGTACAAGAGCAATATCTTGTACGCGGAAGCGGTGCGCGAGTTCAAAAAGCGGTTTATTCTCACCGTGCTTCAGGAGAACAAAGGCAACCAGTGCCGGGCGGCGCGCCAACTGGAAATGCACCGCAACACCCTGAGCCGCACGATCGCGGAGTTGAAGATTGACGTGCGTCAGTTGCGCGATGGCGTGAAGCGTCCGCCGCGCAGTGCCCGTCCCGCAGGTTATGAGAGGAAGGCCATGCGTTAGTCTGGAAATTTTCGAGAAAAAACAAAAAGGCAGCCGTGACGGCTGCCTTTGATGTTTTTGCGGATTCCCAGGTCTTAGTGATGGACCGGGTGGTGGGTTGCCGGACGCTTCGGGGCTGGCGGGGTGGGCTTGGTAAGCAGTCCACCGTCTTCCATAACAATCAGGAACGGCTCCGGCGTGTAGGAAGCTGGAGTGCCCGCGACCTGAATCTGCGTACCTTCCTTCAGTCCGGCCAGGAGTTTCGCGGGAATCTCAGCCCTCATGGTAAGTTCCACGTCCTTCTTTTTGGCATCAATATCATCCAGACTGGCGGCCAGATCCAGGCTGCTCGCGGATGCCTTCAACAGCAATGCCTGGAATTGGAGAGACTTGCCCTTGATGGCATTCCAAACCATCGCGGCATCTTCCCCGCTGCCTTTACTGAGCACCAACTGCCATTCCGCGAAGTCCATTTCTTCCGGCTTTTTGGAACCAACTAAAGTATGCGCTTGCTCTGCCGGAGTGGGCGCGGGCTTAATGGTGAATCCCGCCGGTTGGGTGGGATTGGCTTTTGCCAGGGCCAAAACTTCGGGCCAACCGTCATCGCCGGCGTGATACTTGACGTACTGGGCTTTTGCGTACTTTTCGATTTGCGCTTGATATTGCGGCGGCGCCACGGCCGAAGCGCGCGCGGCGTACCAGATCCCGTTGATGGGGTCTGGCGGCTCGCTCTGGATATAAGCAAGCGCCAGCGGATAGACCAGGCTAAAATCTGTCGGGCTGCCCTCTACCGCTACGCGAAGCGACTTCGCGGCGTTCGCATAATCCTTCGCCTGATACGCGGACAGGCCCACTGCCGCATTGAAGATGGCCGACATCTGGTCCTTCAACTTGGCGAAATCGGCATCGGACACTCCGTCCGGCTTGGTGTAGTTCGGCAGGGCAGCCAGGCCCTTTTCACCATATTGCTTCATCAAGGGCAAGTTCTTTGCGGGATCGACATTCTGCTGCACGTACGTACGGGCGGTGTAAGCCAGCAGCGCGAGCGCGCGCATGCTATTTGGGTCGGCCTGGAGCAGACGCTCGGCGGTTTCAGTGGTCTTGGCCTGGTTCCCTGCCTGCTGATAGGCGCCCATCAGAACTTCCAGGGCGTCTTTCCTGACCACACTGTTGGGATACTGGGTAACGAACGCTTCCAGTCCGCTGATCTTGGCGTTGGGATCCGTCTGCTGTACCGCACTCACATAGGCGTTGTATTCCGCGGGATCCTTGATCACTGGTCCCTGCGCGCTCGCTGCTTGAGCTGGCGCGCTGGACGCCGGCTGGGTTGCCGGTTGTTGCGCAGCGGCCATGGCGGCGAGTCCCAGCACAACCGCGATCAGACTGGTTTTCATTCGTTCGGCTCCTTCAAACTTTTGGGAAATTTGGCGGCAGACACTCAGACCAATGAGTCTCCCCCCGCTCAGACGGCCTTCGGTAAGGCTGTATCCGCTCTAAATCCTTGTGCGGCTTGAGCCAATCCGGTTTTCGGATTATAAGGATGTGCTCCGCCCAAACGCAAGGATTGCTTTAGTACAGGGGTCGCCTAGTACCGAAGGTGTAATCTCCCTCCACCCTGTAAGATGCGGGTCGAGAGGCTTTTGTATATGGCCAGGAGTCAGGAGCGGGTAAAGTGAAGAAGAATTTAGATGGTCAGGTTGCGGTGGTAACCGGAGGGGGAAGGGGGATTGGGTCCGCGATTGCTCACAAACTTGCGCAACTTGGCGCCAGCGTGATGGTGTGTGGACGCACGCGAGATCCCATCGAAACGACCGCCAAGGCAATCGTGTCAAGTGGACTTAAGGCGGATGCAGTTGAGTGTGACGTCATGGACCTACACTCGGTTGAGTCGTTGGCGCGACAAGTCGACCGCAAGTTTGGCCGCCTGGATGTGCTGGTGAATAATGCCGGAATCGGCAGCTTCAACAGCCCCTTGCATAGTTTGTCCCCGGAGGACTGGGACAAGGTCCTGAACACGAATCTGCGCGGGGTGTACTACTGTATGCGGAGTATGGTACCGATCATGGTCGGCAATGGTGGCGGCCATATCGTCAACATCTCTTCGCTCGCCGGTAAGAATCCTCTACCCAACGGGGCCGCTTACGCCGCGTCCAAATGGGGGCTGAACGGCTTGAGCTATTCTGTGGCGGAGGAGCTGCGCGGCCACCACATCAGGGTATCGGTGGTTTGTCCCGGCTCCACCAACACCGACCTGAGTCCGCACGAAGGTAAGAACACAGCAAAGATGTTGCAACCAGACGACGTGGCACACGTGGTCGAAATGCTGGTGACCCAAGAATCGCAGAGCTTCGTCAGTGAGGTTTTGCTGCGGCCGACTTCCAAGCCCTAGCCAGAGGACGCAGAGAAACCACAACTGGTCAGCTACAATCTGTGCCAATGTATTTTCCTAAGCCGGGTTTAGCGCTGGTTCTACTGTGGCTGTGTGGTTATGCAACCGCACAAGCCCAACATGCCGCCCGCAAGCTGCCAACGTCCTCGCCGGCGACCGGATGGAAGCTGGTTTCTCTCAGTGTTAAAGGTACGGAACGTTATGGCAACCAAGAGGTCCTCGATGCCATAGGGCTGCAAGTCGGCCAATCGGTCAACGAAGCGGATTTCAGGAAGGTCACCGACCAACTGGGGCAGACTGGCTTGTTCAGCAGTGCCTCGTACGCCTATAGCTACTCCCCGGCGGGCGCCAAACTGGAACTGCAATTAAGCGATAACGATCAACTGGTACCGGCGAAGTTCGATAACTTCGTCTGGATGACGGACCAAGAGCTATTCGCAAAGCTGCGAGAGCGCGTGCCGCTGTTCAAAGGACTGCTCCCGGTCGCGGGCGAGCTGGCTGACCAGGTTTCCGATGCACTGCAAGCTCTGCTGATCGAACACAAAGTGCAAGGCAAGGTGGACTACACCCGATTGGCCGCGCTCAACGGGCCTCTGAACGCATTCCTCTACACCGTCAGCGGGCACAGTGTTCGCATCCACAACCTCGCGTTTACCGATGCAGGCGCGGCCGAACTGCCCCTTCTTCAAAATGCCGCCAAGCGCCTGTTCAACACCGAGTATGCTCACACCACCGTCGAAGAGGAAGAGCGCATCGGTTTTCGCCCCATCTATCTGCGGAGCGGCCACCTGAAAGCAAGCTTCGATGAAACCCAGGTGAAGATTGCGCACGAAAGTGAAGAAGAAACTTCCGTGGACGTGACCGTACACGTCATGCCCGGGCTACAGTACAAATTCGCCGATATTACCTGGGTGGGAAACAGCGCATTTCCATCCCCCCAACTCCAAAGTCTGATCCAATTAAAGCCGGGGCAGCCTGCCGACGCCTTAGAACTCGACAAGGACTTGCGCGGGGTGGCGGAACTGTACGGGACTAAGGGGTACATGGCAGCGGGAGTAAACGCCAAGCCGGGCCTGGATGATGCTGCCGCCACCGTCCACTATGACCTCGAAGTTCACGAAGGCGATGTGTACAAAATGGGCGAATTGGAGATTCGAGGGCTGGATGAAAAATCCAGGAACAAAATGGTTTTCGACTGGAAGCTGCTGGAAGGCCAGGTTTACGACTCCAGCTATTTCCAGCGTTTTCACGTGGAGAGCGCGAAAGACCTGCCGCCGGGGATCAAATGGACGGTCGACGAACATGTGGCTGTCAACGAGGACAAAACCGTGGATGTAACCCTACGATATGAAACCAAACCGTAGCGAAATACGTCTAAAAAGCAAGCATTCCTAAAGCCACAAACGCACGGCGAATAGGAATGCCCAGGTTCCCAGCATCCAACGAAATATGTTAGGTTCTCAATCAGAGGAGAAAATCTGCATGCGATCTGGTCTTTTGAGGTTCGGAGCGGTGGCAATCCTGGGGGCTGGCTTAGCCATTTCCTCTTTTGCCGCCAAGGCGGAAACTTTTACTGGCGAGGTAGGGGACGCGATGTGCGGCGCCAAGCACGAAATGGGCGGCAGTAAGGCTGACTGCACCCGCGACTGCATCAAACAGGGATCCAAATATGCACTCATTGTCGGAGATAAGGTTTATACCCTTGAAACCAGCGACAAAACCGTTTTGGACCAGTTGGACAAGCTGGCCGGCATGCAAGCCAAGGTGACCGGCACGACCGACAAGGATGTAATCCAGGTCGGATCGGTGACGGCAGTAAAGTAACCACGAAGTTTCCGTTTCGCGAGCGGAAGCCTGCCGGCTTCCGCTTTTTTTCTGCCAGTAATCAATTTTTCATATTCCGCAGGCTATTGGCTGTGTTAGATTAACGCGTTCCACATCCATTTCCACAGCTAGCGGAGGAAACACGAATTGGGCAAAAACATGGTTCCCAAGCGGATCTTTTTTACAAAAGGGGTCGGCAA
>CAZETZ010000115.1:0-10876 GCA_964514735.1 uncultured Acidobacteriaceae bacterium
GGGGGACTGGTGGAGGCGGGGGACAAGTAAATCGTAGAGAATGAACCCTGGGCACTCGGCGAAAAACCGGACGAAGGGAGCCGCGCCCGCCTGGCCACCGTGCTCTATACCAGCGCCGAGGCGTTGCGCATTGTGACGGCCCTCGCACATCCGGTGGTCCCGGATTCCACCATGAAGATCTGGGGACAGCTCGGGCTGGGAGACATCCGCAAATTTGATCTCTCCGGCTTGCAATGGGGACAACTGAAACTGGAAACCAAGCTGGGTGAAATCTCACCCGTATTCCCGCGCGCCGATAAATCGGCGATTGAAAGGATGCAGCAGATGGAAGAGCAAGGACGAACGCCCGCAATCGTGGAAACCAAGCCGGAGGAAAAGAAATCTGCAGAGGCCCCAAAACCGGCCGCGGCCGATGGGAAGATTGGCATTGAGGATTTTGCCAAGGTCGAGTTGCGCGTGGCGCTGGTGAAAGCTGCGGAGAAAGTTCCTAACGCGGACAAGCTTCTGCGCCTGGAAGTGGATCTAGGGACAGAAGTGCGGCAGATCGTCGCCGGAATTGCCGAGTCCTACGCTCCGGAGTCATTGATCGGACGCAAAGTGGTGATCGTCGCTAATCTTGCTCCTCGCAAGCTTCGCGGGTTGGAGTCAAATGGAATGATCGTGGCTGCCTCACCGGAAGGCGGGAAAGCTGTGCTGGCGGGGTTCCTGGAAGATGTGCCGGTGGGAACACGGTTGAAATAAATGTCATCCTGAGCGGAGTGGCGAGATTTGCGTAGCAAGCTCGCCACGTAGTCGAAGGACCTCTATCAGTTGACTCCCATAAGCGGCGCTGCAAGGAGTTTCTACCGCCGGACCCCGGGCACCGAGCGAATGCCTGCGTAACGCACCGCGCTGTTGAGCTCGTAGGGGTCCTTCGACTGCGCATGGCCCGCTGTGGCGGGCCATTGCTCGCTCAGGATGACAAGAGCTAAAGGCATGTTTGTAGATTCCCACGCCCATCTCGACGGAGAGCAGTACAACACCGACCGCGATCAGGTGCTGGCGCGCGCCCGCGACGCTGGAATCAAAACCATTGTCGCCATCGGCAGTGGAACCGGGCCGGGATCGCTTGACTGTGGGATAAGGCTCGCGGAGCAGCATGACTTTATCTACGCCACCATCGGCATTCATCCGCATGAAGCCAAGCTGGCTGCTGATTCTGATTTTCAGGAACTGGAACAACTGGCTAAACAACCCAAGGTCATAGCTGTCGGGGAGATCGGACTTGATTATTTCTACGATCACTCTCCGCGTGAAGTGCAGCAACAGGTCTTTATCAAGCAAATGGAACTGGCGCGCGCGGCGAAACTACCGATTGTCATCCACAACCGCCCTTCGCAAGATAGCGAGAATGCATGGGACGACTTTTTCTCACTCATCAATCAGCATTGGAAATCGAGCGCCCTAGGCGGCGTCCTGCATTGCTTCACCGGCACTCCTGCCCATGCCAAGCGCGCGCTGGATCTGGGTTTTATGATTTCCTTTGCGGGAAACATCACTTTCCCTAAAGCTCAGCAGATTCGTGACGCTGCCGAAGAAATTCCGTTGGATCGAATGTTCATTGAAACCGACTGTCCCTTTCTCGCTCCGGTGCCCAACCGTGGCAAACGCAACGAGCCTGCCTTCGTGAAAGAAGTCGCGCGACAGCTAGGCGAACTGCGCGGCCTTTCTACCGAAGACATTGGCCACCAAACCGCGCACAATTTCTACAAATTTTTCAAACTGGCTGAACCGGGCAAAGAATAAGCATTCCATCACTTAGGCCTGCCGCCACGCCGCTTCTTCTGATAACCTCAGAGGTTGATTCTTTATTCAGAAAGATCAGAAACACATGCCCGAGAACACTTTTGACATCGTAAGTAAGATCAATTTGGAAGAGGTCTCCAACGCCATTCAGCAGGCGCTCAAAGAGGTCCATACCCGTTTCGACTTGAAGGATTCAAAGTCCAATATCACCCTGGAGAAGGACGGAATCGTCTTGCAATCCGTGGATGAATTTAAGCTCAAAGCGGTGAATGAGATTCTGCAACAGAAGCTGGTCAAGCGCGGAGTCTCCTTAAAAGGGCTGACCTACAGCGCGTTGGAATCGGCGCTGGGCGGCGCCGCGCGGCAGAAGATCACCATGCAGCAGGGTATCCCCATCGAAAAAGCCAAAGAGATTGTGAAGCTGATTAAGGATTCCAAGAAGAAAGCGCAGGCCTCGATTCAGGGCGATTTGGTGCGAGTCAGCGGCAAAGACCGCGACACACTACAAGAAATCATTGCCTTGTTGCGGTCGAAGGATTTTGGCATTGATATGCAGTTTACGAATTACCGGTCGAACTAATGATTCACCACGGAGACACGGAGTCACAGAGTCACGGAGAAATGAAGAAAACAGGTCTCTCCGTGTCTCTGTGTCTCCGTGGTGAAAGATACCAATGAGCACACCGGCCACCATCAACGGAAAAGAGGTCTTCGAGCTGCTGCGCGAAGACTTGTCCGCCATCGAGCGCGAGTTTGGACGTGATACGGTTTCTGGAGTAGAGGCCATCACGGAGATCGGCGAATATCTGCGCAATGGCGGCGGAAAGCGCATTCGTCCGGCATTATTGCTGCTATCTTCCAAATTATTCAATTACGAAGGACGGGGCGCAATACGGCTCGGCGCCGTGGTCGAGATCCTTCATACAGCGACCCTGGTCCACGACGACATCATCGATGAAGCCGAGACCCGCCGCGGCCGCCCTGCCGCGAATACCCAATGGGGCAACTCCAAATGTGTGCTGGCGGGAGACTGGCTGTACATGCAGTCCTTCAAGGTTGCCTTGCAGGAGCGGAATTTCCGCATCCTCGATACTCTGATCGAACTGACCCAGCAGATGGTCGAGGGCGAACTGCTGCAAATGGAGAAATTGGGCAAGCTCATTTCTCTGGAAGAACACTTCGATCTGATTTATCGCAAGACCGCCTGCCTGTTTTCGGTCTGCATGCGCATGGGCGCTATTCTCGGCCAAGCCACTCCCGAGCAGGAAGAAAACCTTTCGCAATATGGACGTAATCTGGGCATGGCGTTCCAGATCGTGGATGACGTTCTTGACCTCACCGCTTCGGAAAGCATTCTGGGGAAACCGGTGGCCAGCGACCTGCGCGAAGGAAAGGTCACCATGGCGGTGATCCACGCACTGGAACTCTGCGAACCGCAGGAGCGCAAGTGGATCGAAACTGTGTTGAAAGACCGATCTTTCGATCGCGTCCCCTACGCAAAAATTCTGGCCGTCCTCCGCAAATATTGTTCGGTCGAGGCCGCCCATGCGCGTGCCATGCAGTATGCCGAAGCGGCGCGGAATGCGATTTCCGGCTTTCCTGACAGCGAAATCAAGCGGGCGTTATTGTGGGCCCCGGAATTTGTGGTCGCGCGCGAGAAATAACCCGTCCAAGTCTTCTCCTTACAGCTTAACCCTGGGCCCACTAGTGCATCGGGCATCCTAGAGGTAGGCGATTGCGTCCAAATTTTTGCGGTTGGGCAGTCCATCAATCCATTTGCCCGGCCGCGCCGTAATTGAAATGAGGGTCAAAACTCAATCTTAAAAACCGAGGAGAAGAAACCATGAAAAAAGTATTGGCACTGGTGCTGGGATGGTCGGTGATGTGCGGCGTCGCAGCGTTCGCGCAGGATGCGGGGCAAAGCGCGGGTACGGCTGACAAAATGGCAACTGCCGCAGCTCTCCTGAAGACCATCAAGGGGACGGTCAAAGCTGATGGGGACAAGCTTAGTTTTGTCTCTGACAGGGACCAGAAGTCCTGGGAAGTGATGAACCCCGAGGCGTTGAAAGGCCATGAAGGGCACCACGTCCAGGTAAGCGCCCACGTGTACGCCGACAAGAACTCCATTCATGTGATGAGCGTCAAGATGCTTAAGCAATCCAGCATGTAGTAAACCCCGATAGAATGCAGGGCGGCGCAAAGCCGCCTTTTTTCTTTATACTGATTCCCAGCCTTCCAACTACTCATGAACGACTTCTTTTCCGCAATTGTGCGCCATGGATACATCTCCCTTGCGGCTGTGGTGTTTGCTGAAGCCATCGGGTTGCCCATGCCTGCGGCGTTGGCGCTGGTGGCCGCGGGCGCGGCAGCGGCTGTGGGAGTATTGCGCGTTCCCCAACTGTTGCTGGTTTCAATTTTGGCGACCCTGACCGGCGATCTACTTCTGTTTTTCACCGGCCGCTACACGGGATGGAGCCTGCTTGGGCTCTTATGCCGGGTTTCGCTGAATCCGGAAACCTGCATCCTGCGCTCGGCGGAGTCGTTCTATAAACGCGGCAAAACCACCCTGGTCGTCGCCAAGTTTATCCCCGGCATCAATACCATGGCCCCGCCTCTGGCGGGAACGATGCGGATGCGCTTTTTGCAGTTTTTGCGCCTCGACCTTGCGGGAGCGGTTTTGTATACCGGCGCGTACACCGGTATTGGATTTCTCTTTCATGGATTTCTGGCTTCCATCGTAAGCGGCTTCCGGACCGCGGGCAGAGCTGTAGAAACCATGCTGCTGGTTGCGCTCGCCGCATACGCGATTTACCGGATATGGCTTTACCGCAAATATGCGCTGTATCGCATCGTGCCGCGAATCCAGGTTGAGGAATTGGCGGAAAAGCTGGCGGGAGAACGACGTGGCAATATTCTTTTAGTGGATGTTCGCAGCCACGGATACTACGACCCCGGAGCATCTCGCATCCAGGGATCGATTCGCATCGAACCCAACAACCTCAGCGAAGAGATCAAGCATCTCTCCAAGGAGAAGGACGTCTACCTTTACTGTACTTGAGCGCGCGAGGCCACGAGCGCCCGGGTGGCGCACATACTGAGAGAAAACGGATTTAATGCGTTTGTAATCGTCGGAGGATTGGCGGCGTGGAGAAAAGCGGGGCAACCGCTCGAGTCAGTTCCGAATAACGATCTGGTGAAACTGCCGACATTTTCCTGACAGAAATACGCTCATGGCTCCGAACAAAGAAATTGAAATCAAATTTCGTATCCAGGGCCTCCCGCTGCTCGCAAAACGCCTGCGAGCGGCAGGCTTTCGCATGATTACCCCCAGCACACATGAGATGAACACTCTGTACGACCTCCCGCGGCATCCATTGCGGAAGAGGGGCGAACTGCTGCGCCTGCGGAAATATGGAAACCAGTGGGTGCTCACCCACAAGGCCAAAGGCAAAGCCGGTCGCCACAAGTCGCGGGTTGAAACCGAGACCCAGGTGACCGATGGAAATAAACTTGACGCTATCTTGCGCGCTTTGGGATACAGGCCGAGTTTTCGCTATGAAAAATATCGTGAGGAATGGAGCGATGGCAAGGGGCATGTGGTTTTGGACAAAACTCCGGTGGGAAACTTTGGAGAGATCGAAGGACCGGCGCGGTGGATTGATCGCACGGCGCGGACATTAGGAATTTTTCCTGCCGATTACATCACGCTCAGCTATGCGGAGGTATTTTGGGAGTGGAAACGTCGCACGAAAAGCGCTGCGCAAGAAATGACATTCGCTGGAATACGCTGAGCAGGCGCACGCTGTATTTCTCTTGAACGAGACGTACCCAGCCGAATTGTCATTCCGACGATTCGCGCAGCGAAGAGGAGGAATCTGCTTTCTCTTTCGTGGTAAGAAACAGCAGATTCCTCGGTCGCGACGCTCCTCGGAATGACAATGCGGCTGTGGTTCGGGTGTGTTAGGAATTCACTTCCACCGGGCTGGCGCAGTACTTATCGAAAAGCCGCTTCAGCTCGCTGGCAATGTCCACCGACTCGCGATGTTCAATATCACTGCGCTGAAGCATGTGGACCAGTTTGCCATCGCGCAGCAGCGCGACCGATGGCGAGGATGGCGGATATCCGGTGAAGTAGCTGCGGGCGCGCTCGGTGGCTTCGAGATCTTGCCCGGCAAAGACGGAAAGCACATGGTCAGGGCGATTTTGATTTTGCAGGGCAACTCGTACTGCCGGGCGCATGCGGCCAGCGGCACATCCGCAGATGGAGTTCACCACCACCATCGCCGTACCCTTCTGATTGGTCAGTGCGCGGTCTACTTGTTCCACCGTCCGCAATTCTGTAACGCCCATCTTTTTTAACTCGTCGCGCATGCCAACCACCATCATCTCTGGGTACATTTTGTTTCTCATCCCTCCACGGATGTGAATCACTTTGGCGAGCATCTTAACCTAAATCTGCTGGTTAGTGTGAGGCCGGATCGTAACTCCCGGTATGCGTTACGAATAGGCCACTCGTATATAGTGATGACAATCATGCAAGTACAGGAAAACGTGGCCCTTGCGCCGCTTACCACCTTCAAGGTTGGAGGGCCCGCGAGGTATTTTGTCGAGGCCAAAACTGCGAAAGAAGTGAGCGAGGCGGTGGCGTTTGCGCAGTCGCGCGGCCTTTCTCTTTTTGTGCTTGGCGGGGGCAGCAACCTGGTGATTTCCGACAACGGCTGGCCGGGGCTGGTGTTGAAGATCGGAATCGCGGGAATGGAGGAGCGCGACGAAAACGGCAAGAAGTTGTTCGAGGTTGGCACCGGTGAGGAGTGGGACCGGTTTGTCGCGCATGCGGTCGCGCGCAATTGTGCAGGCGTCGAATGCTTAAGCGGGATTCCGGGCAGCGTTGGCGGCACTCCAGTGCAAAACGTCGGCGCGTACGGGCAGGAAGTTGCCGAAACAGTTGAGTCAGTGCTGGCGCTGGATTTGAAAGATGGGCAATTGCACGAACTCTGCGCGGATGCCTGTGGATTCACTTATCGCACCAGCATCTTCAACACTTCGCAACGAGGACGCTACATCCTCGTGCGAGTTACGTATGCGCTGACTCCGGATGGAGCACCGCGCATTCAATACGCCGATCTGAAAAAACATTTTGCAGGATGGAGTGTGACGCCAAAACTCGGCGATGTTCGCGAGGCAGTCCGGCGCATACGCGCCAGCAAAGGCATGCTGATCACTCCTGGTGACGAAGATTGCCGCAGCGCGGGATCGTTCTTCAAGAACCCTGTACTGACACAGGAACAGTTTGACGCGCTCACCCAAAGAGCAAAGGCAAAGGGATTTGAAATTCCCAGTTATCCCGCGCTTGAGGCCCAAAGAAAAGTCTCCGCCGCATGGCTGGTGGAGCACTCCGGTTTCAGCAAGGGATACAGTAGCGGTCCGGTCGGTATTTCCCGCAAACATGCGCTGGCCATTGTGAACCGCGGGGAAGCGACTGCGGCCGACATTGTTGAGCTGAAAGAGCACATTCAAGAACGGGTTGAGGAGATCTGGGGCGTGCGTCTGGAGCCGGAACCGGTGTTCATCGCATTTGAGGAAAACGCTTAGTCTGAGAACGGAAAACTGTGAACTGAAAACTGTTCTTTGCCCAGGTTTGCGCTGATCAAAAGCAAAGCGGGGAAAATATCAGTTCTCAGTTCCCGGTCTTTGGTTCTCATCCCCGCAATCCTTATGCCGTGGCGTTTACTTTTTCGGTATTTTGCGGAAGGGATTCCAGGGCGGATAAATTAATCTCACTCTTTCGATTACTGATGGGCAAGCTTTAACGCTTCTTTAAAAATCCGGACAAACATCGGTCGAGTCAGTTTACCAGTCTGCGTGTTCTGATTGGATGGATGATACGTGGCGAGTAGCACCTTGCCATCCGGCATTTTGTATTTGGCCCCGTGTTTGAAAACGAAAGCCCCTCGATTTTTCAAGAGACCATGCCGCTTGAGGTGGTTCAAATAGGCGTCGAAGGCAATCTTGCCGAGGGCAACGATCACTCTGAGATTCTTCAAACCTTTCAATTCTGCATCCAGATAACCGGCACAGTTGGCAAGTTCTTGCGGCAGAGGCTTGTTATCCGGCGGAGCACAGCGCGCCGCGGCGGTGATGTATAGGTCTTTCAGTTTGAGTCCGTCCTCTCGATGCACAGCCGTGGGCTGGTTCGCGAATCCGGTCTCGTGCAGCACGGGATACATGAAATTGCCGGAAGCATCACCGGTGAACGGCCTGCCAGTACGATTGGAGCCATGGGCGCCTGGAGCCAGGCCCAACACCAGTACACGGGCATGAGGATCGCCAAACCCAGGCACAGGCTTTCCCCAGTACTCGCAATCGCGGTAAGCGCGGCGCTTTTCCCGCGCGATGTGCTGCCGGTACTCAACCAAACGTGGGCATTGGGTGCAACCCACTATTTTCTGATTTAGATCCATGAGCCATGGAGGAAGCGGAGTTGACATTTTTAAGTTTTCGGCCCCTGGTCCCCGGTGCTCAGATTGTAGAGGGTCCTCTGTAACCTTTGGGCAGGGGTAACGAAAGTTACCAAAACGGTCTCAGGGGTTTGACGCTTCTCTCCTTCTGTCTTTAAACTCGGAAATGTGAGCCCAGTAGAAACCAGCACCAAGCGGGAAATCTCGGTGGAGATTCCGGCGGATGAAGTCAGCCGCGAGACCGAGACCCTGGTCTTGAAGTATCAGAAGCATGCCCGCCTGCCGGGCTTCCGCGCCGGACATGTTCCGGCATCGATTATCCGTCAGCGCTTCGCGGAAGATATTAAGAGTGAGGTCGTAGAAGCGTTAATTCCTCGTTACTTCCGCCGCGAAACCGATAAGCAAGGGTTACGCCCGGTTTCGCAACCTCGAGTGTCCGACCTCCACATTCACGAAAATCAGCCACTGCGCTTCAAGGCCAGCTTTGAAGTCATGCCTGAGGTCAAGGTCGAAGGCTACAAGGACCTGCGCGCAGAAAAGACGGAAGTGAGCGTAACCGATACCGAGGTCGAGGAGACACTCAACGGCCTGCGGGAGCAGCGCGCTACTTTCAACTCTCTGGAGGACCACACGCTGACGGACGGCGATTACGCGCAGGCGGCGCTCGACGGCAAACCGAAAGAGGGCGAGGGCAAGCCGGTCCACATGGATGAGGTCCTGATCGAAATCAATGGCAAGACCACCATGCCGGAGTTCACCGCGAACCTGCGCGGAGTCGGCGCAGGGGAAGAGCGTACTTTCGATGTGGTTTATCCGCAGGATTCGAACGATCGGCGCCTGGCGGGCCAGACTTTCGTTTACACCGTGAAGGTCAATGCGATCAAGGAAAAGGTCCTGCCCGAGTTGAATGACGACTTCGCCAAACAGTTGGGGGAGTTCACCAGCCTGGAGGAGGTCCGCACCCGCATCCGCGAGGGCATGGAAGCCGAGCGTAAACATGCCGCCGAGCATGAAGCCAAAGACAAGCTGGTGGCAGAATTAGTGAAGCGCAACCAACTGGAAGTACCGGAGGCGCTGGTCGAGCACCAGATCGATATTCGTCTTGATCGCGGCTTGCGCGCTTTGGCGTCCCAGGGCATGCGCCAGGAAGACATCAAGAAGATGGACTTCAACCGC
Organism: uncultured Acidobacteriaceae bacterium; assembly: GCA_964514735.1. Lineage (GTDB taxonomy): Bacteria > Acidobacteriota > Terriglobia > Terriglobales > Acidobacteriaceae > CAWBXL01. The sequence continues at coordinate 9,420 of CAZETZ010000115.1, forward strand.
CTGCGGGCGGGACAGCGCGACCAGGCATTACAAGAAGTAAAGGCGTCGTTATTGCTGGAGAAAATCGCTGACCAGGAAAAGATCGAGGTCAGCGATGAAGAAATCGACAAGGAAGTCGCCGCGCTGGCCCGGCAATCGAAGCAGTCCGAGGAGTCGGTCCGCGCGCGGCTGACGCAGGATGGGGCCCTCGACCGGCTCAAAGCCCGAATTCGCAGCGAGAAGACTCTGGATTTTTTGTATAACCAGTCCGCGTAAGCGGGATTTAGATTGTGAAAGGACCACAAGCAATGCTGGTACCCATGGTGATTGAGCAAACCGGGCGGGGGGAACGCGCTTACGACATCTACTCCCGGTTACTGCGCGACAACATTATTTTTATCGGCACGCCCATCGACGACAACATTGCCAACCTGGTCATCGCCCAAATGCTGTTTCTGGCCCAAGAAGATCCCGAAAAAGATATTCAACTCTATATCAACTCGCCGGGTGGTTCCATTACCGCAGGCATGGCCATCTACGACACCATGCAATATGTAAAAAACGACGTTACCACCATCTGTACCGGCCAAGCGGCCACAATGGCCGCATTCCCTTTGCGCCTCGGTGAACCCAAAAAGAGATTAGTTCTTCGCTATTCACGGATTTTGATCCACCAACCTTCGATGGGTGGTCTTTCCGGCCAGGCGACCGATATTGATATCCATGCGCGGGAAATCCTGCGCATGCGTGAGATCACCAACCAGTTACTGTCCAAGCACACTGGACAAAAGCTGGATAAGGTCGAGAAAGATGTCGAACGCGACTTCATTATGAATGCGCAGCAGGCGAAGGAATACGGAATCATAGACGATATCATCTACAAGACCAGATAAGAGTATGATCGGTTTTTCGCCGCTCAACCTGGTCGCTTAAAGGAGTAAGCCGAGTGAAAAATAGGACAGGCAACGAAGAGATGTTGCGCTGCTCGTTCTGCCATAAGTCGCAAGACGCCGTGGCTAAGCTGATCTCATCTCCCAGCGATTACCCTCGCGCTTACATCTGTGATGAATGCGTCGCGGTATGCAACTCGATCCTTGAGGATGACCGCGCCGCTACCCCGCCCTCGACCACGCCCAGCCAATTGCCGAAACCCCAGGAAGTGAAGACCTTCCTCGATGAATATGTGATCGGGCAGGAGCAGACGAAAAAGAAATTGGCGGTCGCCGTCTACAACCACTACAAGCGGATTTACATGAACCGCCAAAAGACCAATGACGGCATCGAGCTCACGAAGTCGAACATCATGCTGATCGGGCCGACCGGCACCGGCAAAACTTTGCTGGCGCAGACCTTGGCCCGCATGCTGGATGTGCCCTTCGCCATTGTCGATTCCACCCCGCTCACCGAAGGCGGGTATGTCGGCGAAGGCGTTGAGAACATCAACCTGTAACTTTTTCAGTCAGCCGCACGGAAATTGG